>NZ_JBWKOF010000018.1:0-17021 GCF_059415945.1 Pseudomonas sp. GW821-FHT09H03
GAAAACATCGAATGGATATTGTTCGGTGAAGCCTGAGCATTTCTGATCCGATGATCAGTCGAGGCGCTCGGCGGTTGATCGGTAGCAAGAGCCTGACAAATTAACGCCAATTCGGGCAACCACAAGAGCAGCGCATGACCAAGTTTGAGGCAGACCCAAGTGAACCACTACAGGAGTTCCTATGCTCAGACCTCGGCACGAAAAGGAAAACGCGAAATCGAGACTCGACACGATCCGACATTTCATAAAGGCGAAATGACATCGACATTGAACGTCTGGCGTAGCCATAGTCGCTTCTTGCGCGCCAATCGGATTACCGTCCTGGAGGAAAGTATCGAATGGAGATTGTTTGGTGAAACTTAAAAATTTGCTGCTGTGCATTTGCGGCGGAGCGTTGGCAGGATGCAGCGATCCCTACCTTATTCCCCCTGATCCTAATGACTGGGAGCGTTACGACCGTAAAGTCTGCTACGAATACACTAATGGCTCACGGGGTAAATGCACTCCTGATTTGCGGCCCGTTTTTAGTAAGTACGTTGTGAAGCGGGGACAGGTCTATTGGATGGAAAAAACGACGAAGACCACGAGCTGTTATGTGGGTGCGATGACAGCGTTTATCGACGCTGGTATGTGGAGATGCCTCAGATTAGCGACAGACGGCACTGAATTAATCGAAACACGCGAACTTTTAAAGGCTGCAGCATATTCACCTGCATTCCAAGGTCTGGTGAACCCGATGTATACGCTAGATGATTGGCAGTCTGATCAATTTGCGTATTACGCAAAAGATAAAAAATCTGTTTACTTCAAAAATAAAAAAATCAAAGGTGCCGACCCTAATGCATTTTCGATTATTTTTCCATTTGGTAATGATGAAACGTGGAAAGAAATCACCATATCGCAGAGTGCAGGGATTTTATTTTTTAGATGGGAGCCTATCGGGAACATTGAGCCAAACAAATTACGTATATTTAGTCCGGTTAAATGTCCGGAAAAAGGAATAAGCTGTGCACCTAAACTTGACAAGTCCAAAAATGGTAGCTTGCACCATGGAATAATTGGATCGATAGGTGACGATATTTTTGTTTTGCATGAAAATGGAGTGGCTCGTTTTCCTGGCAAAGCATCGCTGGATGCATTTATATTCAGGGGCAAATATCAAACTTACCTTTACTCCCACAACAAATTTTATCAGTTAAATTCCGAGCGGGACAAGCTACTTCAAATGAATGTCGAATTTTACGAACGCTACGACCGCTGACTATTAATTATTCAGATCGCTAATCCAACAACTGCAAGGAGCAAAAAAATGACCAAACTTAAAACCAGGCAAAATCAACGTAGAGTTTGAGGCAGTCCCACAAGGAGCTGAAACGGCATCAAGCGATGGCTATGTTCTGGTAGAACACGAAGGTAACTTCGTTGGCGCCAAGGTGTCTGGCGGCGTGGTGGAAAAGGTAGGGGGTGGCGTGAAATTTAATCGCCCGGACGGGGCAATAGTGTTCCTGCATGAGGCGGGGGATATCACGATCGAGAATATCGCCCCTAAATCAGTAGGGATCGAAGAGCTACTCGAATTTGGAATCCTTCGCGATACGAACCGTGGATCAGTTGCGTATTTATCGCGTGGAGTATTTTGGCGGGGGACATGTGGAGGTGACGTATTCACAGGAGGGCCAGATGACAGGTCTCGTAGGTCACAATATCCTGCAGTCCATCAGCAAGGACAATGAGATCCTGGTTCACAAACGTGATCCGTCCTGCGGTCAGGTGCATTGATTCGAGTCGCGAGCTTGCTACGGGCAGCATCGCGAAGATGGTCATCAACGGTAACGCGGGCATTCTGAATTAACACGGTGAGTCTGAATTTTTCGCGAGCATGCTCGCTCCTACAGAGAATAGTATCGGCTACAAAAAACCCCGAAGCTTTCGCAACGGGGTTTCGGGTATCGCGGCTAACGCTTAGTGATGCTCACGCGTCGCACGGAATTTCA
Source organism: Pseudomonas sp. GW821-FHT09H03 (assembly GCF_059415945.1). NCBI lineage: Bacteria > Pseudomonadati > Pseudomonadota > Gammaproteobacteria > Pseudomonadales > Pseudomonadaceae > Pseudomonas > Pseudomonas sp. GW821-FHT09H03. Next base: position 1,995 of record NZ_JBWKOF010000018.1, read on the forward strand.
CGTCCGGCCAGCGCTCTTCCATCAGCGCCAGATTGACCCGCGTAGGCGCCAGGTAAGTCAGGTGGCCGCCGCCGTCCAGCGCGAGGTTTTCCACGGCCTTGTTGGAGAATTCCTCAAGCTTCTTCTTGTCGCTGCATTCGATCCAGCGCGCAGAGTAGACAGTGATCGGCTCGTAGGAGCATTCGACCTTGTATTCCTCTTTCAGGCGGCTGGCGACCACATCGAACTGCAGCACACCGACGGCGCCGAGGATGATGTCGTTGCTGCGCTCGGGGAAGAACACCTGGGTCGCGCCTTCTTCGGCCAACTGCTGCAGGCCCTGGCGCAGTTGCTTGGATTTCAGCGGGTCCTTCAGGCGCACGCGGCGGAACAATTCCGGGGCGAAGTGCGGGATGCCGGTGAAGCCCAGGACTTCGCCTTCGCTGAAGGTGTCGCCGATCTGGATGGTGCCATGGTTGTGCAGACCGATGATGTCGCCGGCAAACGCCTCTTCCAGTTGCTCACGCTCGGAGGAGAAGAAGGTCAGGGCATCGCCGATGCGTACGTCCTTGCCGGTGCGCACGTGGCGCATCTTCATGCCTTTTTCGTACTTGCCGGAGCAGATACGCATGAAGGCGATACGGTCGCGGTGCTTGGGGTCCATGTTTGCCTGGATCTTGAAGATGAAGCCCGAGAACTTCTCTTCCACCGGCTCCACGGTGCGCTCGTTGGCCACACGGGCCAGCGGGCGCGGCGCCCAATCAACGACGGCGTCGAGGACGTGGTCGACACCGAAGTTGCCCAGAGCGGTACCGAAGAACACCGGGGTCAGTTGGCCATCGAGGAATTCCTGCTGGTTGAACTCGTGGCAGGCACCCTGCACCAGTTCCAGCTGTTCGATGAAGCGCTCGTACTCGTCGCCCAGGTGGGCGCGGGCTTCATCGGAATCAAGCTTCTCGATGATTTTGGTTTCGGTGCGCTCGTGGCCGTGACCGGCGGTGTACACGATGATGTAGTCGTCGGCGAGGTGATACACGCCTTTGAAATCGCGGTAGCAACCGATCGGCCAGGTGATCGGCGCTGCCTTGATCTTCAGGACCGCTTCGATTTCATCGAGCAGCTCGATCGGGTCGCGGATGTCACGGTCGAGTTTGTTGATGAAGCTGACGATCGGCGTATCACGCAGACGGCAAACGTCCATCAGGGCGATGGTCCGTGGCTCTACACCCTTACCGCCGTCGAGAACCATCAATGCCGAGTCCACTGCCGTCAGGGTGCGGTAGGTATCTTCGGAGAAGTCTTCGTGGCCCGGGGTGTCGAGCAGGTTGATCATGTGTTCGCGATACGGGAACTGCATGACCGACGTGGTAATGGAAATACCACGCTGCTTTTCCATTTCCATCCAGTCGGAGGTGGCATGGCGGTCGGACTTACGAGATTTCACCGTACCGGCAACCGCAATCGCCTTGCCCATCAGCAAGAGCTTCTCGGTGATGGTGGTCTTACCGGCATCGGGGTGGGAAATAATGGCGAAAGTGCGGCGTTTCGCGACTTCGGCGGCCTGTTTGGTCATGGGAAATCGCCTGGCAGGTGATTCAAAAAAGGGCGGCGAGTATAGCGCAAAGGGACCGCCCCGGACCACCGCGGCGACCAACAGAGCCCCTTGCAGGAGCTGGCTTACTGGCGATGGCACCATCTCGGTGTAACTGACAGACCGCGGGGATGCCATCGCCAGCAAGCCGGCTCCTACGGGTATGCGAGTGGTCATTAAGGGTGGCCAAAGGCTGCAAATTATGGAACCTTTTAAAAGGTGGAGGCGTCCACTCCCCTGCTACGACCACTCGTCGGGGGCCTGAAACACCCGCAATTCAGCCTGACGAGGCTGTGCTCATGGCTCAAAAAGCCGTGCGCTCTCCCCCTGTAGGAGCGAGCACGCTCGCGATGGACGCCAACGATAACGCTGGGTACCTGAAGGTACGCGTTGTCCGGACGTTTTTGCGAGCATGCTCGCTCCTACAGTGGAATGCGCTCGGCATGAGCTGCTTATCGCGATCACTTTTTCGGCAGCCAGGCATGGCGTTGCCACACGAGAAAGTGTTCGCCGACTGAAAAAAAGGAGTCCGCCTGTGGCTATCCACTATGGCAAAGGGCTGATAGGAGGCGCGCTGGTAATCGCCCTTCTGGCCCTGCTGATCAACTGGATCGGCATCAACACGATCGAACACTACCGCGAAGATTTATTGTTTTACCTGCAAGCTCATTTGATTCTCGTCCTCGCGTCCATGCTGGCCGCCCTCGTCGTGGGCATTCCTGCCGGTATCCTCCTCAGCCGCCCGACCATGGTCGGCCGCGCCGAACGCTTCATGCAGTTCTTCAACATCGGCAACACCGTGCCGCCTCTCGCCGTACTGGCCATTGCCTTGGGCATCCTCGGCATTGGCAGCGGTCCGGCAATTTTCGCCCTGTTCCTGGCCTCCCTGCTGCCCATCGTGCGCAACACCTATGAAGGCTTGAAAAACGTCCAGGGTTCGCTCAAGGAAGCCGCCGTCGGCATCGGCATGACCCCACGCCAGGTGCTGTGGAAAGTCGAATTGCCCAACGCCGTGCCGATCATCATCGGTGGCGTGCGCGTGGCGCTGGCGATCAATGTCGGGACGGCGCCGCTGGCGTTCCTGATCGGTGCCAACAGCCTGGGCAGCCTGATCTTCCCCGGCATCGCCCTGAACAATCAGCCGCAATTGCTGCTCGGCGCGGCCTGTACCGCCCTGCTTGCACTGCTGCTCGACGGTCTGGTGACACTTGCCAGCCGAGTCTGGCTCGAACGCGGCTTGCGCCCGTCTTAAGCCTCGGCAAAGGAATCATCATGAAAACATCAAGCTTTTTACTAGGCTGCGTTCTGCTGTTCGCAGGATTTGCCCAAGCCGCGGAAAAACCGGTGATCCGCATCGGCGCCCGGGTGTTCACCGAACAAACCCTGCTCGCGGAAATCACCGCTCAATACCTGCGTACCAAAGGCTACGACGCCCAGATCACTGGTGGACTGGGCAGTAACCTGGCCCGCAGCGCACAGGAAAGCGGACAACTGGACATGATCTGGGAGTACACCGGCACATCGCTGGTTTCCTATAACCACGTCACCGAAAAACTCGACAGCCAGCAGTCACTGGCACGAGTCACCGAGCTGGATGCGAAGAAAGGCCTGACCTGGCTCCCACCGTCGAAATTCAGCAACACCTACGCCTTGGCACTGCCGGAAAAAATCGCGGCCCAGTACCCGCAGATCCACACCATCAGTGACCTTGACCGGGCCTTGCGCGACGAAGCCAAGAACAATCCGCTGGTGGCGCTGGACACCGAGTTCGCCAACCGCTCCGACGGCCTGGCCGGCATGGTCAAGCTCTACGACATGGACCTGACCCGCCGCAACATCCGTCAAATGGACGCGGGTCTGGTCTACACCGCCCTGCGCAATGGCCAGGTGTTTGCCGGTCTGGTCTACACAACCGACGGACGCTTGAACGCCTTCAAGCTCAAGTTGCTGGAAGACGACAAACACTACTTCCCCGACTACACCGCCGCACCGGTGGTGCGTCAGGAGTATCTCGACGCGCACCCGCAACTGGCCGCGCAACTCAAGCCGCTGGCCGACCTTTTCGATGACGAAACCATGCGCCGGCTCAATGCGCGGGTCGATGTCGATCACCAAAGCCCTTCATCCGTTGCCGCCGATTTCCTGCGCCAACACCCACTGAACTGAGAAGGAGACGACATGGATTTTCTCAATGCCTTTTCCCATCTCGACTGGGCGCAAGTGCTTCACCTGACCTGGCAGCACATCACGCTGGTCGGGGTCGCCGTGACCCTGGCGATTCTGGTTGGCGTGCCGCTGGGCATCCTGATGACCCGCTTCCCGAGCCTCGCCGGTCCGTTGCAAGCCAGCGCCACCGTATTGCTGACCGTGCCGTCGATTGCCCTGTTCGGCCTGCTACTGCCGTTCTACTCCAAGTTCGGCCAGGGTCTGGGGCCGATGCCGGCGATTACCGCGGTGTTCCTGTACTCGCTGCTGCCGATCATGCGTAACACCTACCTGGCGCTGACCAACGTCGAGCCAGGTATTCGCGAAGCCGCACGCGGCATCGGCATGACCTTCGGCCAGCGCCTGCGCATGGTCGAACTGCCCATCGCCGTACCGGTAATCCTCGCCGGCGTGCGTACCGCCGTGGTCATGAACATCGGTGTCATGACCATCGCCGCGACCATTGGCGCCGGCGGCCTCGGTGTACTCATTCTCGCTTCCATCAGCCGCAGCGACATGTCGATGCTGATCGTCGGCGCGGTGCTGGTCAGTCTGCTGGCCATCTTCGCCGACCTGCTTCTGCAATGGCTGCAACGCTCGCTGACTCCAAAAGGACTGCTCAAATGATCGAACTTCAAAACCTCAGCAAGACCTTCCAAAGCAACGGCAAAGACGTGAAAGCCGTGGACTCGGTGAGCCTGACCGTCAATGAAGGCGAAATCTGCGTGTTCCTCGGCCCGTCCGGTTGCGGCAAAAGCACAACGCTGAAAATGATCAACCGCCTGATCAAGCCGACCTCGGGCAAGATCCTCATCAACGGCGAAGACACCACCGGCCTCGACGAGGTGACCCTGCGCCGCAACATCGGTTATGTGATCCAGCAGATCGGTCTGTTTCCGAACATGACCATCGAGGAAAACATCGTGGTGGTGCCGAAACTGCTCGGCTGGGACAAACAGAAATGCCACGACCGCGCCCGCGAGTTGATGAGCATGATCAAGCTCGAACCCAAGCAATACCTGCATCGCTACCCACGGGAACTGTCCGGTGGCCAGCAGCAGCGCATCGGCGTGATCCGGGCGCTGGCGGCGGATGCGCCGTTGCTGCTGATGGACGAGCCGTTCGGCGCGGTCGACCCGATCAACCGCGAGATGATCCAGAACGAGTTCTTCGAGATGCAGCGCGCGCTAAACAAGACCGTGATCATGGTCAGCCACGACATAGACGAAGCCATCAAGCTGGGCGACAAGATCGCGATCTTCCGCGCCGGCAAACTGTTGCAAATCGATCATCCAGATACCCTGCTCGCGCATCCGGCGGATGAGTTTGTCAGCAACTTCGTCGGCCAGGACAGCACGCTCAAACGTCTGTTGCTGGTCAAGGCCGAAGATGCGGCAGACAACGCCCCTTCGGTCAGCCCGGAAACCCCGGTGGCCGATGCGCTGGAGTTGATGGACGAGCATGACCGGCGTTATGTGGTGGTGACCTGCGCCGAGAACAAGGCTTTGGGCTACGTGCGTCGTCGCGACTTGCACCGTCAGGCCGGCACCTGTGCTCAGTACTTGCGCGAGTTCAACGCTACGGCCGCCTATGACGAGCATCTGCGCATCCTGTTGTCGCGGATGTATGAATTCAATCGGTCGTGGCTGCCGGTGATGGATGCGGAACGGGTGTTTCTTGGGGAAGTGACCCAGGAGTCGATTGCCGAATATTTGAGCTCTGGCAAGTCACGTGGAGGCAAGACCAGTATTGTTTCGCCAGCAGAGACTGCTGTCGCCTGATCTGACGCCTTCGCGAGCAAGCCCGCTCCCACACTCAACCGAGTTAACTCATTGGAAATGTGGTCGAAATGTGGGAGCGGGCTTGCTCGCGAATGGCACACCAAAAATCCCCCTGAAACACCTCAATTCTTCCTGCAACGGGAACATCACACCGTCACACAGGTCGGTTACATCAGTACCTGTCAGGGGCCGCACGACGGAAGTGTGCAAAAACGCGACATTTTTTGTTGATCTCAAGCCCCTCACGCCCTAAAGTTCGCGCCGAACGTCCATGCTGGAAACGATCCATCCGGCTCAAGTACTGACGACGAGACAGCAAGGCCAAGGGAAAGCAGCGCTTCCCATGGCCTTTTTGCTTTCGGCGACATGCCTTGGGAAGTAGGCGAACCAAAGTGGGGATACGGAGGACGTTCATTTGCACCCATTGATTACTAACGTTTGCCAGTAGGAGCTCCCAGGTATGTCGATCCAGGTCGAAGACTATTTCGCGCGCGAAACCTTTCAGAAAATGAAGGCGTTCGCCGACAAGCAGGAAACCCCGTTCGTGGTGATCGACACCGCGATGATCAGCCAGGCCTATGACGACCTGCGCGCCGGTTTCGAATTCGCCAAGGTCTACTACGCGGTCAAGGCCAACCCGGCCGTCGAGATCATCGACCTGCTCAAAGAGAAAGGCTCGAGCTTCGACATCGCCTCGATCTACGAGCTGGACAAAGTGCTGGGCCGTGGCGTCAGCGCCGACCAGATCAGCTATGGCAACACCATCAAGAAATCCAAGGACATCCGCTACTTCTACGAGAAGGGCGTGCGTCTGTATGCCACCGACTCCGAAGCCGACCTGCGCAACATCGCCAAGGCTGCGCCGGGCTCGAAAGTCTACGTGCGTATCCTGACCGAAGGCTCGACCACCGCCGACTGGCCGTTGTCGCGCAAATTCGGCTGCCAGACCGACATGGCCATGGACCTGCTGATCCTCGCCCGCGACCTGGGCCTGGTGCCTTACGGCATCTCCTTCCACGTCGGCTCGCAACAGCGTGACATCAGCGTCTGGGACGCGGCGATCGCCAAGGTCAAAGTGATCTTCGAGCGCTTGAAAGAAGAAGACGGCATCGAACTGAAGCTGATCAACATGGGCGGTGGCTTCCCGGCCAACTACATCACCCGCACCAACAGCCTGGAAACCTACGCCGAAGAAATCATCCGCTTCCTCAAGGAAGACTTCGGCGACGACCTGCCGGAAATCATCCTGGAACCGGGCCGTTCGCTGATTGCCAACGCCGGCATCCTGGTCAGCGAAGTGGTGCTGGTCGCGCGTAAATCCCGTACCGCCGTAGAGCGTTGGGTGTACACGGATGTGGGCAAGTTCTCCGGCCTGATCGAAACCATGGACGAAGCCATCAAGTTCCCGATCTGGACCGAGAAGAAAGGCGAGATGGAAGAAGTGGTCATCGCCGGCCCAACCTGCGACAGCGCCGACATCATGTACGAGAACTACAAGTACGGCCTGCCATTGAACCTGGCCATCGGTGATCGCCTGTACTGGCTGTCGACCGGTGCGTACACCACCAGCTATAGCGCTGTTGAATTCAATGGCTTCCCGCCGCTGAAGTCGTTCTACGTGTAATTACTGCACGCAGAAATCAAAAAGCCCATGACCTGTCATGGGCTTTTTTGTCGGTGATCTGCAGGAGCCGGCTTGCTGGCGATTAACGTCTGATGAACCGCGGTGCCTGGATCGCCAGCAAGCCGGCTCCTACAGAGGTGTGAGTACCTGTTCGAGTTCGGCGAGGCGTTGGGCGTACGCAGGTGCCAACGCGCGAATCTGCGGATCGGTTGCGTCCAACAATGCTTTGCTCGCGACCCGCAGGAAATTCAGATTGCCGCCGGTCAGCGCCCTGCGCAGCCATTGCAATGCCTCGTCGATATTCCCCTGATCCGCCAGCACTGCTGCATGGCTGAACTGCCCGCGAAAGTCCCCACCCTCAGCCGAACGCCCATACCAACCGTGCGCCGCTGGCAGGTCTTTCGGGCAGACCAGCCCTTCTTCCAGGTAGCGCCCCAGCAGATTCATCGATTTCGCGTGGCCCAGTTCAGCCGCGCGGCGATAGAGATTCAGCGCTTGCCGCTGATTCTCAGCCACCCCGCGCCCGGTCGCCAGCAAGTTGGCGTAGTTGTACATCGCCCAATCCAGGCCGGCCTCGGCGGCGATCCGATAATGCCCCGCAGCGATGGCAGCATCGGCCTCACAGCCCCAGCCATGTTCATGACAACGACCGAGCATGTTGCGCGCCATCATGTGCCCACGCCGGGCGGCGATCCCGAACCAGCGCAGCGCCAGCGGCTGATCCTGCTCGATGCCCTGTCCGTCCAGCAGGATTTGCCCTAGCAGCGCCTGAGCATCGAGTACCCCTTCGCCGGCCGCAATCAGCACCGCCTGGGCCGCGCGTGCGGGACTCTCTTGCAGCATGGCTTTTAGCTGGTCACCGCTGAGCACTTCTTCGCGTCGCAGTTGAAAACTCATACCTCGACCCAACGCCGCAGCAAGTTGTGATACGTCCCCGTCAGGCGGATCAGCGAAGGGTGATCAGGCATGTCCTGGGTCAGCTGCTGAATCGCCCCATCCATCTCGAACAGCAAGGCGCGCTGGCTATCTTCGCGCACCAGGCTCTGGGTCCAGAAAAACGAGGCGTAGCGCGTGCCGCGAGTGACCGCGTTGACCTTGTGCAGACTGGTCCCGGGATACAACACCATGTCACCGGCGGGCAGCTTTACCTGTTGCGTGCCGTAGGTGTCCTGGATTACCAGCTCACCGCCGTCGTAATCCTGCGGCTCACTGAAAAACAGTGTGGCCGACAGGTCAGTGCGCACTCGCTCGATGCCGCCCTTGGGCTGGCGCACTGCGTTGTCGACATGAAAGTCGAAACTGCCACCGGCGGTGTAACAGTTCAGCAGTGGTGGAAAGACTTTGTGCGGCAGTGCGGCCGACATGAACAGCGGGTTTTTCCACAACCGCTCCAGCATCGCCGCGCCGATTTCCTTGGCCAGAGGATGACCTTCCGGTAATTGCAGGTTGTGCTTGGCCTTGGCCGACTGGAAGCCGGCGGTGATCTTGCCGTCCGCCCAGTCGGCCTGTTCCAGCGCTTCACGAATGCGCCGCACTTCTTCTTTTTCGAACAAGCCGGGAATGTGCAGCAGCATGGCAGAGACACCTGAAGGCAAAGGGATGGCAATGGTATTGATTCTTATTGCCTGTGTAAAACCCGACAGACGAATGAGTCAGCAAAAACCGTAAGGTTAAATTGTAAAGAATGTAAATTAAGTGCGAATAACAATATTTCGCAATTGATACAAATACCTGTTTACCCTATATTCCGCGGCCTCAAATCCTTGGGGAGGGGAATTCAAATGTCACGTCAACAACCACAATTACCGGTCAGTTCGCCACGTTTGCTCGCATCGGCCATTGGCATGGCGATTACTGCCGGCTCTGCGGGTCACATGGTTTTCGCGGCGGAAAAAGCCGACGAAAAAGCTCCGGGCAATGTGATTTCACTGGGTGCGACCGCCATCACCGGCGAAGCCCAGGACGAGACTTCCTATAACGTGGAGAAAGCCTCCTCGCCCAAGTACACCGCGCCACTGGTGGACACACCGCGTTCGATCACGGTGATTCCACAGCAAGTCCTCAAGGACACTGGCGCCCTGAACATGCAGGATGCCCTGCGCACCGTTCCCGGCATTACCTTCGGCGCCGGCGAAGGCGGCAACCCACAAGGCGACCGTCCGTTCATTCGCGGCTTCGATGCCCAGGGTGATACCTACCTGGACGGCGTGCGCGATACCGGTTCGCAAAGCCGCGAGATCTTCGCCGTCGAATCGATCGAAGTCAGCAAAGGCCCGAACTCAGCCATTGGCGGGCGCGGCGCGGCCGGCGGCAGCATCAACCTGGTGAGCAAAAAAGCCCACCTGGGCGACTCGTTCGACGGTGGTTTTACCTGGGGTTCGGATCAGACCCAGCGTTACACAATGGACGGCAACTATCAGCTCAATGACACCACCGCCGGCCGTCTGAACCTGATGAGCCACGAGAGCAACGTCGCCGGTCGTGACAGCGTCGATTACGACCGCTGGGGCGTGGCACCGTCGCTGGCCTTCGGCCTGGGCACCGACACCCGCGTCAACCTCGACTACTACCACCTCGAAAGCAACGACACGCCGGACTCGGGTATTCCTTACTCGATCCCGGCCGCAGGCTCCGCTGCCCGTACCAAGGGCAACCCGGACAAGCCGAACGATGGTGGCGACAGCAGCAACTTCTATGGCCTGACCGATCGTGACTTTCGCAAGACCCGCACCGACACCGCGACCTTCGCCGTCGAGCATGATCTGAGCGATGCGCTGACCGTCAAGAACACCCTGCGTCACGGCAGCAGCATGCAGGATTACATCCTGACCCAGCCGGACGACAGCAAGGGCAACGTCAACAATGGCAGCGTCTGGCGTCGGGCCAACACCCGCGTCAGCAATACCGAAACCACAACCAACCAGACCGACCTGTTTGGTGATATCTACATCGCCGGCTTCAAGAACAGCTTCGCCACCGGTATCGAGTACACCCATGAGGAAAGTGAAAAGTCCTCGTACAACGTCAACACCGATACCACACCGGGAACTGCGGCAGCGACCACCAACTGCTCGCCTGCACTGATCGGCACGCCAAGCGGCTACAACTGCACCTCGCTGTCCAATCCGACGCCGAACGACCCATGGAACGGTGCGATCTCGCGTAACTACGCCGGCACCGACACCAACGCCGATACCTATGCGCTGTATGTGTTCGACACCCTGGAGTTGTCCGAGCAGTGGCTGGTGAACATGGGGCTGCGCTACGACCATTTCGACACTGACTACAAAACGTTCAACGCTTCCGGCACCACCACCGCCAAGGGCGATGACGTCAGTGAGTTCGTCACCGGCCAGTTCGGTGTGGTTTACAAGCCGGCCGAGAACGGCAGCATTTATGCCTCCTACGCAACTTCCGCCACACCACCGGGCAACACCCTCGGTGAAGGTTCGGAAGGCAACCCTTTGGGTGGCACGCCTGATCGCAGCGGCAACCTGCTGAGCAGCGACATGGAACCGGAAACCACCAAGAACTACGAAATCGGTACCAAGTGGGATCTGCTCGATGATCGTCTGTCCTTGACCGCCGACATCTTCCGCACCGAGAAAGACAACGCCCGGGTGCAGACCAACACCACCACCTACGAAAACGTCGGCAAGACCCGCGTTCAAGGTGTCGAACTGTCGGCTACCGGCAAGCTCACCGATAAATGGCAAGTGTTCGCCGGCTATGCCTTCATGGACAGCGAGCAGATCGATGGCGGCCCGCTGGGCGCGGCCAACGACGGCAATCAACTGCCCAATACGCCGGAAAACAGCGCCAGCCTGTGGACGACTTACCAAGTCACGCCGAAGCTGACCATCGGTGGCGGTGCATTCTATGTTGACGACGTGTTCGGCAGCGTGGCCAACACCACCATGGTTGAATCCTACGTTCGTTACGACGCGATGGCGGCCTACAAGCTGACCAAAAACGTCGACCTGCAACTGAACGTGCAGAACCTGACCGATGAAACCTACTACGACAAAGCGTTCTCGACTCACTTCGCCAATCAGGCGGCCGGTCGTACTGCCTTGCTGAGTACCAACTTCCACTTCTGATGCGAGTGGAGGAGTTGGCGTTGGCTGCGAGCTGTTGATTCTGTTTTTTTGGCGCATCCGAAATCGCCAGGATCAAAAGACCGCAGGCTTCGCCAGCTCCTGCAGGGACCAGGCCCCGTTCATCCAGATGAACGGGGCTTTTGTACGTAAGAAAGAATGCTTCTCGACAACTCACGGCATAATGCGCGCCGTGGTGATCCATTTCGAACGAACAAGGCGAGCGATGTGTTGAAGAAAACCCTGTTCCAGTTGCACTGGTTTTTCGGCATCAGCGCCGGGCTGGTCCTGGCCCTGATGGGCATTACCGGAGCGACGGTGTCGTTTCAGGACGAGATCCTGAGCGCACTCAATCCTTCGGTGCTACAGGTCGAAAAACAGGTAGCCGGTGTGTTGCCGCCTGCCGAACTGGTAGAGCGCATCGAAGCCGCATCCGGCAAGAAAGTCTCGATGCTGACCGTCGAAAGTGATAGCAGCGATGCGTCCCGAGTGTGGTTTACCCCGCCACCGGGTGAACGCCGAGGCGAAATGCGTTACTTCAATCCGTACACCGCCCAGTTCCTTGGCGACGCCACGGGTCAGGATTTCTTCGGCTTGATGCTGAAACTGCACCGCTTCCTGGCCATGGGCGACAGCGGCCGGCAGATCACTGGCGCATGCACGCTGATCCTGGTGTTTTTCTGCCTGTCCGGCCTCTATTTGCGCTGGCCGCGCCAGTGGAAAAGCTGGCGCGCCTGGCTGACCATGGACTGGAAGAAAAAGGGTCGAAGCTTCAACTGGGACCTGCACTCGATCGCCGGCACCTGGTGCATGGTGTTTTACCTGTTGGCGGCGCTGACCGGGCTGTCGTGGTCCTATGAGTGGTACAACAAAGGCCTGACCCGTCTGCTGTCCGATTCACCGCAGAACGAACGTGTGCGCGGCGGGCGAGGCCCTGCGCCGCAAGGTCCGGCACCGACGGCCGATTACGCGGCGATGTGGAGCAGCATCTACAGCGCTGCCGGTCCGCATCTCAGCTCCTACAACATTCGCATGCCAGCGGTGGCTGGCCAACCGGCGACCGTGTTTTACCTGCTAAAGACATCGCCCCACGACCGCGCCCTGAACCAGATCACCCTGGACCCGGCCACCGGCGTCGTCAAACGAGTGGAGCGCTACAGCGACAAGAGCTTCAAGGATCAATTGTTGACCAGTATCTACGCCCTGCACGTCGGCAGTTATTTCGGCATCGTCGGACGGATCATCCTGACGATCACCGCACTGACCATGCCGCTGTTCTTCGTCACCGGCTGGCTGCTGTACCTGGACCGTCGCCGCAAAAAACGCCAGATCAAGGCGACCCGCAACGGTCTCGTACAACCGGGCAGCGATGCCCCTGCGTGGCTGATCGGCTTCGCCAGCCAGAGCGGTTTTGCCGAGCAACTGGCATGGCAGACCGCAGGCCAGTTGCAGGCCGCAGGCTTGCCGGTGAAAGTGCAGCCACTGGCAGAGGTCAGCGAGCAGGATTTGCATGACTCCAGTAATGCGTTGTTTGTAGTCAGCACCTTCGGCGACGGCGAAGCACCGGACAGCGCCAGGGGGTTCGAGCGCAAGGTATTGAGTCGTGCGCCGAGCCTTGAGCGCCTGAACTATGCGGTTCTCGGACTGGGCGACCGGCAGTATCAACACTTCTGCGGATTCGCCAGACGCCTGCACACCTGGCTGGGTGCTCACGGCGGCAAGACCCTGTTTACCCCCGTGGAAGTCGACAGCGGCGATCCTTACGCCTTGCGTCACTGGCAGCAGCAACTGGGATTGTTGACCGGTCAGATGCCCGTGGACACCTGGCAAGCACCGAGTTATGACAATTGGACGCTGGCCCGGCGCGAGCTACTCAATCCCGACAGCAGTGGTTCGAGCGTCTACCTGGTGGGCCTTAAAGCCCCGACCAGCAGCAGCTGGCTGGCCGGCGATCTGGTGGAAGTGTTGCCACGCAATTGTCCGTGGGCGATCGAACACTTCCTCGACGGCCTGGGCATCCACGGCGAAACCCGGGTGCAGGTTGGTGGCCTGGAAGAAACCCTCGAACAGGCCCTGGCCAGCCGCCAGTTACCGGATAACCGCAGCCACCTGGTCGGCCTGCACGCACAAGCGCTGACGGACGCATTGGTACCTTTGGCCATGCGCGAGTACTCGATTGCCTCCATACCGGCCGACGGTATGCTGGAGCTGATCGTACGTCAGGAAGTGCACCCGGATGGCAGCCTCGGCGTTGGCTCCGGCTGGCTGACCGAACATGCCCCTGTGGGCAGCGCTATCAGCCTGCGCGTACGCCGCAATAGCGGTTTCCAACTGCCAGTCGAACCGGTGCCAATGATTCTGCTGGGCAACGGCACAGGGCTGGCCGGGTTGCGCAGCCTGCTCAAGGCGCGGATCGCCGATGGCCAGCAACGGCATTGGCTGCTTTTCGGCGAGCGAAATCGCGAACACGACTATTTGTGCCGCAACGAGCTGGAAGAATGGTTGATTGCCGGTGACCTGGAGCGTCTGGACCTGGCGTTCTCGCGGGATCAGGCGCAGAAAATCTATGTGCAGGATCGCCTGCGCGAATCGGCGCACGAGCTGAAAAAGTGGCTGGCGGACGGCGCGGTGATCTACATCTGTGGCAGCCTTCAGGGCATGGCCTCTGGCGTCGATCAGGTGCTCAACGAAGTGCTGGGTGCATCTGAAGTGGAGCGATTGATCGAACAGGGCCGCTATCGTCGCGACGTGTATTGAGAGTTTTTTTGCTGCGATATTTGCGGGAGCAAGGATCAGTAATCTGCCAATGGTTCAGCAGATGAGCGATGTGTTGGAGAGCATTATTGCGCAGGATTTGAGATCGCAATCCTGATCCGGCAGTGGCCCTCACCCTAACCCTCTCCCAAAGGGAGAGGGGACTGACCGTGGGTTTCTCTGGAAATACTGCGACCTGAACGAGCTGTACCGAATCCATGATCGAAAGACTGCGACCTGAACGAGCTGTACCGAATCCACGATCGAAAGACTGCGACCTGAACGAGCTGTACCGAATCCACGATCGAAAGACTGCGACCTGAACGCGCTGTACAAAATCCATTATCGAAATACTACGATCAGAAGATTTTGTAGCAAATCCATAATCGAATCGATTTCTCAGGTCGATGTAAAGCGCCAGACACCTCGGTCGGCCCCCTCTCCCTCCGGGAGAGGGCTGGGGTGAGGGCTGCATTTCCAATGCGAACGCAAAAATCCCTGACTAAAGTAAAACCTCCATCCCCCTTCACAAGGACGTGAAGCATGCCCAACCACCCCACCCTCCCCCTACGCCAATTCGCACGCCATCTACGCACCCACCAAACCGACTGCGAACACCTGCTCTGGCAAAAACTGCGTGCCCGGCAAATCGCCAATCTGAAATTCCGCCGACAGTTTCCATGTCCGCCTTATGTCCTGGATTTTTATTGCGTCGAATTGAAACTGGCCATTGAACTGGATGGCGGTCAGCACTATGAGGTGGCGGGAAGAATCCATGATCTGCGTCGAACCAAGTACCTGCAGGAGCAAGGGATCAGGGTTGTGCGGTTCAGTAATCTGGAGGTGATTCAGCAGATGAGCGATGTGCTGGAGTGCATTATTCGGACTGCGCAGGACTTGAGACCGTGATCCTGATCCGGCAAAGGCCCTCACCCTAACCCTCTCCCACTGGGAGAGGGGACTGACCGTGGGCTTCTCTGGAAATACTGCGACCTG
>NZ_JBWKOF010000018.1:17121-75928 GCF_059415945.1 Pseudomonas sp. GW821-FHT09H03
TCACCCTAACCCTCTCCCACTGGGAGAGGGGACTGACCGTGGGCTTCTCTGGAAATACTGCGACCTGAGCGTGCTGTGCCGAATCCATAATCGACACGATCTCTCAGGTCGATGCATAGCGCCAGACAACTCGGTCGGCCCCCTCTCCCTCTGGGAGAGGGCTGGGGTGAGGGGGTGCTTTTGAATCCGCAACAGGGCTTGTGGATCAGGCGCTGACGGGCACTACGCTCAACTCCACCACCTCAGGCCGCTTGACCAGCGCATACACCACCGCCGTCAACAGGCTCCCGGCCACGATCGCCAACAGATACAACAGCGCATGGTTGATCGCATTCGGAATCGCCAGCACGAACAATCCACCGTGGGGCGCCATCAGCTTGCAGCCGAAATACATCGACAACGCACCGGTCAACGCGCCACCGGCAACACTCGCCGGAATCACCCGCAGCGGGTCTTTGGCGGCAAACGGAATTGCCCCTTCGGAGATGAAGCACAACCCCAGTACGAACGCCGCTTTACCGGCCTCGCGCTCGGTCTGGGCGAACTTGCGCCGGGCAATGAAGGTGGCGATACCCAGGCCGATCGGTGGCACCATGCCGGCGGCCATGGTCGCGGCCATCGGTGCGTAACTCTGCGACGCCAGCAAGCCGACCGAGAACGCATACGCCGCCTTGTTGATCGGCCCGCCAAGATCGACGCACATCATCGCGCCCAACAGCACACCGAGCAAAATGGCGTTGGTGGTGCCCATGCTGTCGAGAAACTGCGTGAGTGCACCGAGCATCCCCGCCACCGGTTTGCCGACCACATAAATCATCACCAGTCCGGTGAACAGGCTGGCCAGCAACGGGATGATCAGAATCGGTTTCAGCGCTTCAAGGCTCTGCGGCAGCCGCGCATATTTGTTGATCGCTTTGGCCGCATAGCCGGCGAGAAAACCGGCGACAATCCCGCCAATGAAACCGGCGCCCAGGGTACTGGCGAGCAAACCACCGATCATGCCCGGCGCGAGGCCCGGACGATCGGCGATCGAGTAAGCGATGTAACCCGCCAGCAACGGCACCATCAACTTGAACGCGGTGTCGCCGCCAATCTGCATCAATGCCGCCGCCAACGTGCCCTCTTCTTTGAAGGCGGTGATGCCGAACACAAACGACAGGGCGATCATCAGACCGCCGGCCACCACCATCGGCAACATGAACGACACGCCGGTCAACAGGTGTTTATAGACGCCCGTCTTCTCTTGCTTGGTCGGCCCTTGGGAACTGTTCGAAACGCTTTCCCGCTTGCCTTCAGCCAAGGCTTTTTTCAGCGTCGCTTCGGCATTCTTGAGCGCGATGCCGGTACCGCAACGGTAGATCTTCTTGCCCGCGAATCGCTCGGTGGCGACCTCGATGTCCGCCGCCAGCAACACCACATCGGCCTCGGCGATCGCCTCCGCGCTCAGTGGATTACGCGCACCGACCGAGCCCTGGGTTTCCACTTGCAGGTCATAGCCCAGGCGCTTGGCCGCCTGCTGCAGGGCTTCGGCGGCCATGAAGGTGTGAGCGACGCCGGTCGGGCATGCCGTAACCGCAACCAGTCGCGGAGCATTGTGCGCAACGGCTACCGGCTCGGCGACGACTTCGGCAGGCGTGTACACCTGAGCCTCCTGCGCGCCCCGTCGCAACACCGCTTCAACGTCTTGCAGGGCCTGGGCCGGAGCACTCTGGAACACCCGCTTACCGACGAATCGAGACATATCCACTGGCGCGCTGGTGACCAGCAACACCCACTCGGCGCCTTCGAGGGTAGCAGCCGACATTTGACGCTCAGGGTGGGCGGGATCACTGATTTCGACACTGGTGCTCCAGCCCTGACGCTGGGCCGCCGCATCGAGCAAGCGGGCGCACAGCACACTGGTGACCATGCCGTTGGGGCAGGCCGTAACGATGGCTAACTTCATGACAAACCCTCTTATTGTTCTGTCAGGGCACGCACGCGTACACCCTGTTCGAGCCGCGCCAGCTGCGCGGCATCGCCAATGCCGAAACCGATCTGGGTGACGGCCAGCGCGGCAATCGCCGTGGCCGTGCGCAGGGTTTGCTCAGGCGTATCGGCACTGAGCAAACCGTGGAGCATCCCCGCCAGCAACGAATCGCCGGCGCCCACCGTACTGGCGACGCCGACCTTGGGAGGAGTGGCATGCAAGGCCGCGCCCACACTGAACCAGTTCACGCCGTCGGCACCGTGGGAGATCACCACATGCCTGATGCCTTGGGCGTGCAAACGCTCAGCCGCGTCGGCCTGGGCGGCGACCGAAACCACCCCGTACCCCAGGACCTCGGCCAGCTCTTCGCTATTGGGTTTGACCAGCCACGGACCCGCCTTGATTCCGGCACGCAATGCTTCGCCGCTGGTGTCGAGGGCGACCTTCAAACCCAGTTCCTTCAAGCGCCCAATCAACGCCTGCAGCCACTGGGCGCTGACGCCTTGCGGCAGGCTGCCGGCGACGACAACCGCATCAGCCCCGGGCGCAATCTGCTCAAGTCGATCAAGCAACGCCTGTTGCGCGGCTTCACTGACCCGCGGCCCCAGACCGTTTATATCGGTGATGCGTCCATCGCTTTCCGCCAGCTTGATGTTGGTACGGGTTTCACCGGGAACGCGGATGAAGGCATCGATAAAACCGCGTCTGGCAAACAGGGTTTCGAACGCTTGCAGGTTGTCCACGCCGAGGAAACCGCTGACGGTCACCTGATGCCCAAGGTCGGCAAGCACCTGGGCCACGTTCACCCCTTTGCCGGCGGCGTGAGTGTGCATGGCGTCGCTGCGGTTGACCTGACCGGGCTCCAGGCGCGGTAACTGAACCGTGAGGTCGAGTGCCGGGTTGAGGGTCAGGGTGAGAATCCGGGCCATTACAGAGCCTCCACTAATGCGCGCACTTCGTTGGCGCTGCCCACGGCTAGAGCCTGCTGGGCAAGCACTTGTGTACGGGCAAGGCTGAGTTCGCGAATCCGCGCCTTGACCTCGGCGATGCTGCGCGCGGATACACTGAGTTCATCCACCCCCAGCCCGACCAGTACCGGCACTGCCAGCGGGTCGGCCGCCAGCTCACCGCACACACCGACCCACTTGCCGTTGGCATGGGCTGCGCGCACGGTGATGTCGATCAGTTGCAACACCGCCGGATGAAGCCCGTCGGCCTGGGCCGAGAGCGTCGGATGACCGCGATCGATGGCCAAGGTGTATTGCGTCAGGTCATTGGTGCCGATACTGAAAAAGTCGACTTCCCTGGCCAGGACTGGCGCCAGCAGCGCTGCAGACGGCACTTCAATCATAATCCCCAACTGCAGGTCGGCGACCGGGATTTCCTTGCGCAAGCGTTCGGTCATGTCCCGGGCCTGGCGCCACTCGTCCATGCTGCCGACCATGGGGAACATAATGCGCAGGGGCCGGTTGTCGGCGGCCCGCAGCAGCGCGCGCAGTTGCACCTCCATGATCTGCGGACGCTGCAGGGTCAGGCGAATGCCACGCACGCCGAGGAACGGGTTTTCCTCCTTGCCGATCGGCCAGTACGGCAGCGGCTTGTCGCCACCGACGTCAAGTGTACGCACCACCAGCGGCCGCCCGGCCAGGCCATCGAGGACACGCCGGTACTCGGCTTCCTGGGTCGCTTCGTCCGGCGCTTGCGGGTGGGCCATGAAAATCAGTTCTGTACGCAGCAGGCCGATGCCTTCGGCGCCCTGCTCGACGGCGCCGATAACCCCGGCGCTTTCACCGAGGTTGGCGAACACTTCGACACCATGGCCGTCGCTCGTCAGCGCTGGTTGATGACGTTGTGCGGCGGCCGCCTGCAGGCGTTGATCGCGACTGTCGCGCTCGGCGATTGCGCGCTGCAAGGTCGCCGCATCGGCATCGACGTGCAGACGACCGCGCTGGCCATCGAGCAGCAACGGTGTGCCTGGCGCCAGCAACAGCACGGCGGCACCGGCGCCGACCAATGCAGGAATCCCCAACGCTCGGGCGACGATCGCGCTGTGCGCCGTGGCGCCACCCCGTGCAGTCAGGATGCCGGCCACGCGAGCCGGGTCAAGCCGTGCAACGTCAGACGGGCCGACTTCGTCCATCACCAGAATATACGGCTGATCCGGTTCACTCGGAGTTTCGATGCCACTGAGTTGCGCCAGTACACGACGCCCTATGTCGCGCAGATCCGCGGCGCGCTCGGCAAGCAAGGCGTCCTGCAAGGCTTCCTGTTGCCTGGCCGCCGCTTCGATGACCGACATCCACGCCGCTTGCGCGCTTTCGCCCTGTTTGAGACGGGTGTCGACCTCATCGGTCAGCTCCGGGTCGTCGAGCATTTCCTGGTGAGTGACGAAGATCTCGCGAATGGCCTTGGCCTTGCTGCGCTCGATCAAACCCTGAATATCCTGGCGCACCTGCTCCAAAGCTTGCTTGAGTCGCTCGCGCTCAATCGCGGCTGACTCTCCGCGCAGCGGATAGTCGATGGCTTGCAGCACCTGAATATGCGCCGGACCGATGGCGATCCCCGGTGCTGCGGCGATGGCCTGGATCTGGCTACCCGACGCCGGGGCCAGCAGCACTTCGGCGAAGTCGGCGACGGTTTCGCGCTGCTGACTCACCGGCGGCAACGGTTCGACTTCTTCACCGAGGCCATTTTCGATTGCCGCCATCAAGGCGGGCAAGGCATCGACAGCGATACTCGGCTCAGCGATCAACTCCAGCACCTGGCCGCGACGGGCGCCGAGGCTGAGCAGCTTGCTCAAACTCTTCACCGACACCGCACTGTCCTGGCCATCGACGATGCGCACGCGAATTTCGCCAGTAAAACCTTTCGCCAGTTGCGCGAGAATTTTCGCCGGGCGGGCGTGCAGACCATGGGCGTTGGCCAGCGCAATGCGCGCACTCGGCCAGTCTGCGGGCAGCTCGCCACCGAGGACTTCCAGCACCTGGCGGCGGGTGGTGGCGCGCCCCAATTCGTTGCCGCGCCCTTCAATCAACAGCGCGCACAGGCGTTCAAGCAATGCCTGATGGGCTTCGCCGAGGCTGGCCAGGCAGAACAACCCGTTCAGCGGCTGCCCGAGGTAACGCAATGGTTTATCCGGCGTAACGAAGGCCAGGCCGGGGCGTTTCACCGTTTGTTCGCTGTGCAGCCACCACAAGCCATCACCCAGAGGCAGCGCTTCGACCTGCTGCAACACGGCAGAGAAACCGTTGCTCACGCAATCGGCTTGACGCAACAGGCGCGCGCCACGCCAGACCAGTTCTTCGAAATCTTCGGCCGGCACACCCAGGCCGATCATTTGTGCATCCAGCGCCAATTCCTGCGGTGCGCCTTGCAGCAGTTTCAGCAGCGCTTGCGCAGAACCGGCACGGCGCAGAGCCTGGCCCAGGTCGGTCTCGCCAAGGGCGCGAGTGAGCAATTGCAGCAGGCGCAGATGCTCGTCGGATTTGGCGGCAATGCCGATTGCCAGATAGACGATGTGGCCGTCGCCCCAGTCCACGCCTTCGGGAAACTGCATCAAGCGCACGCCGGTGGTGAACACCTGATCGCGGGTTTGCGGGGTACCGTGGGGGATGGCAATACCTTGACCGAGAAAGGTCGAGCCCTGGGCTTCCCGCGCTTGCAGCCCGGCGAGATACCCTTCGTCCACCAGGCCGTCAGCGACCAGGTGACTGGCCAGCAGTTGCAATGCAGCGGACTTATCCACAGCCGACTGGCCCATGGATATCTGCTCAATAGTGAGCTCGAGCATGCTTTCTCCTTTTTGGCCCCTTGGGGCGCCAGGTATTGTTTTGAGTGAATCAGCCTTGGCGTTTTTGCCAACTCTTCTGGCGGTTGCACGGGCAGAACCGACAAAAGGGATAAACCCCTAAAATACGCTTGCTGAAACGTTTAATCTATAATGAATGGCACGTTACTCGATAATGATCCATCCTTGAAGTCCTACTTGTCGGCTGCGTTACGACAAGGTTCGTCTGCCTGAATCGGGTAGGATTGACGAAAATGTCGAGGCAAGCTCGAAAAAACAAGGAAACAGCGGGTTGAAACTCAGTGATATTGCCCAGTTGGCCGGTGTGTCCGTTACCACCGCCAGCTATGTCATCAATGGCAAAGCCGAACAGCAGCGGATCAGTAGCGCCACGGTCGAACGTGTCCGCGCGGTCGTCGAACAACATGGCTTCACACCTAATCCCCAGGCCGCCGGCTTACGTAGCCGGCATACGCGTACATTGGGTTTCATTCTGCCGGATCTGGAAAACCCCAGTTACGCACGTATCGCCAAATTGCTTGAGCAAGGTGCGCGAGCACGGGGTTATCAGCTGTTGATCGCCAGCTCCGACGACGCGCCGGACAGCGAACTGCAGTTACTCAAACTGTTCCGCGCACGCCGCTGCGATGCGCTGATCGTCGCCAGTTGCCTGCCGGCAAGCGACGACAGTTATCGCCAATTGCAAGCCAAGGGCATGCCGATCATTGCCATCGACCGGGTCATGGAGCCCGAGCATTTCTGCTCGGTGATCAGCGACGACCGCGAAGCCAGCCTGCAACTGACTCGCAGCCTGCTGGAGCCATTACCCAAGCAGATCGTGCTCATTGGTGCCCGCCCCGACCTGAGCATCAGCCAGGAACGCGCCGCCGGTTTCAAGCAAGCTCTCAATGGCTTCAAAGGGGACGTGCTGATCGAAGAAGGCGAGTCCTTCAGCCGTGAGTGCGGCAAGCAATTGATGGAAGATTTGTTGCGGCGCCTGGGGCATTTGCCCGAGGCGTTGATCACTACATCCTACGTATTGCTCCAGGGCGTGTTCGATGCCCTGCATGACTTCCCGCTGAAAAACCGCCCGCTGCGTCTCGGCACTTTCGGCGACACTCAGTTGCTGGACTTCCTGCCCCTGCCGGTCAACGCCATGGCCCAGCAACACCAACTGATCGCTGACAAGGCGCTGGCCCTGGCCCTGGCGGCGATCGAACAGTCCGATTACCAACCCGGTGTACAAGCCATCGCGCGAACCTTCAAACAGCGTATTCGCCAGGAATGAATCGTGGAGCTGATCGACACCCACACCCATCTGGATTTCCCGGACTTCGACGCTGATCGTCAGGCGTTGCTGAGCGCCAGTCGCGCCCTCGGGGTGCGGCGAATCGTGGTTCTGGGGGTTTATCAGGGCAATTGGCAGCGGGTCTGGGAGCTGGTGCAGAGCGATCCCGACCTGCACGCTGCCTTCGGTCTGCACCCGGTGTACCTGAACGAGCATCGCCCTGAGGACTTGAGCGAACTCGGCGCCTGGCTGACGCGCCTGGCCGGCCATCGGCAATTGTGTGCGGTCGGCGAGATCGGCCTGGACTACTTCATCGAAACCCTGGACCGCGAACGCCAGCAAGGGCTGTTCGATGCGCAAATGCAACTGGCGAATGACTTCAACCTTCCGGCCTTGATCCACGTGCGGCGCAGCCATGCGGCGGTGATTGCCACGCTCAAACGCTTTCGCCTGAAACGCGCCGGGATCATCCATGCGTTTGCCGGCAGCAAGGAAGAAGCCCGCGAGTACATCAAGCTTGGCTTCAAGCTCGGCCTTGGCGGTGCCGCGACCTGGCCCCAGGCGCTGCGCATGCATCGCGTGCTGGCCGAGCTGCCGCTGGAGTCGGTAGTGCTGGAAACCGATTCACCAGACATGGCGCCCGCCATGTTCCCCGGGCAACGCAACAGCCCGGAGCATTTGCCGGCGATTTGCGAGGCGCTGGCTCAAATCATGGCGATCTCACCAGAGCAGCTCGCGGCGGCCAGTACCGCCAATGCACGCGAGCTGTTCAACTGGTAAGCACTGACAAAAAAACCTTGTGAACAAGGGTGTGCTTCAGACCCGGAAC
Source organism: Pseudomonas sp. GW821-FHT09H03 (assembly GCF_059415945.1). Lineage (NCBI taxonomy): Bacteria > Pseudomonadati > Pseudomonadota > Gammaproteobacteria > Pseudomonadales > Pseudomonadaceae > Pseudomonas > Pseudomonas sp. GW821-FHT09H03. The sequence goes on from NZ_JBWKOF010000018.1 coordinate 24,995, forward strand.
GCACTGATCAATTGCTTCAACTCCACCACCTGAGCCGACAATGCACGGCTGGCGTCCTCGGTGTGGTGTGCACCTTCGGCGGTTCGCTCGCCGGCCCGGTTGATTTCGACAATGTTCTGGTCGATGTCGTGAGCCACGGCAGTCTGCTGCTCCACCGCAGCGGCGATTTGCTGGTTCTGGTCAACGATCATGCCGACCGCACCGAGAATGTTTTCCAGCGCTCGCTGGACCTTTTCCGACTGCCCGACCGTACCACTGGCCATCTCATGACTGATGCCCATGGCCTTCACTGCCGCGCCGACACCGCTGTGGAGCTTGACGATCATCTGCTCGATTTCTTCGGTCGACTGCTGGGTGCGCTTGGCCAGAGTCCGGACCTCGTCCGCCACCACTGCGAAACCACGGCCCTGCTCACCGGCCCTGGCGGCTTCAATCGCGGCGTTGAGCGCCAGCAGGTTGGTCTGCTCGGCGATGCTCTTGATCACTTCCAGCACGCGACTGATCGACTGGCTGTCACTGGCCAGTTGATTGATCACCTGCACCGATTGATCGATTTCGCTGGCCAGGGCGGCAATGCTGCCCTGCTGGGATTGCACCAGGCCACGGCCACTGATGGTTTCGTCGTTGACGCTGTGGGCACTGCTCACCGCAGCGGCGGCACTGCGCGCCACCTCCAGGGAAGTGGCCGACATCTGGTTCATGGCAGTCGCCACTTGCTCGATCTGCGTGCGCTGGCCGGCGACGGCCTGGTTGCTCTGGGCCGAGACATTTTCTACTTGTCCGGCCTGGCGCTCGACTTCTGTGACGGTCTGCCCTACCCGTTCGATCAGGTCATGGATTTTCTTCACGGTGCCGTTGAACACCTCGCCCAACTCACCCAGTTCGTCCCGGCTGTCGGCGCTGAAGGTTGCGGTCATGTCGCCCGCAGCCACCTTGTCCATCACTGCCCCCAGACGCTTGAGCGTGGTGCGGGTCGAGGCATAGAAGCCACCGTAAAGGTAAAAGATCAGCACGAAGACGACGGACAGCGCCACGGCTTGCAGAATCATGTGCGTACGGTTCTGATCCAGCCGTTGTTGCAGCTGAGGACCGAGAAACTTCAGCACTGCTTCATTGAGTTGGTAGGTCTGGTCCATCAGGGCGCTGGCCTGATCATAAAACCCCTGCCAAGGCGCATCCAGGGTGTCAGCCATCACCACCTGCTCCTCGAACAGCTCGCTGGCCTTTTTCAAGGACGCCCGGCTGCTTTCGGCCTGAGCGGCCAACGCATCGCGCGCGGCGGCGCTGGAGCCAAGGGAGTCCTGCAACTTCAGGCCGTACTCAGCCTGAAGCTTTTCTATTTGCGCCAGCAATTCATCGAATCGGGTACTCGATGCCGAGTTGAGGAAACCCTGTCCCATCGAATAAGACCCCATCGCCCGGCCTTCGCCGATCATCTGGGTGACACGAGGGGTGACCAGGGTCACCAGTTCGCTCAGCTGGCGCATATCGCTCTGGTTGTCGCGACTCAGGCCGGCCTGGCTGGTGATGACCTGGCTGAAAATCTGCGCGCTGCCTACCAGTTTGCCGATGAGCGCACTTTTGCTTTGCAGGGAGCTTTCTGTTTGCTGGGCCTTGAATGCGGCGATCATTTCATCGCGCTTGCCATCGAACGCCGCGATCTGCTCCGGGTCGGTGGTCGTCGCCGCCAGACCTTGCAGACGGGCCAGAATGTTTTGTTCCAAGGGGCTGATTTTCGATTCGACATTGCCGCCTTTGCCGGACTGGCCAAGGATGACATTGATTTGCACCAGATTGTTCAGGGTTTCCAGATCGCGGCGTAGCGTCAGGCTGCTGCCCAACAGATCGAGGCTCTGCAGTTCGACCCGCGTGCCCTGGAATTCGCGATAAGAGTCGCGCACCAGATAAAAGTTGGTCACCAGCATCGGCACCAGGAACAGCACGCTGATCAGGCTGAACTTCATGCCGAAGCTCAGGCGGTTCATCAGCGCGACAGCGGGATAGAGCAAGCTCTTCACTGGATGTCTCCGTTTCAATTTATTATTTTTATTGGCAGGCGCAGATCGCCAGCAGATCGCCACTATTGAGCGCTGTCTCTGTATATATTAAATCGGCAGGAAGTTTTGTAACTTAAGGTTAACGGCAAGATCGTCCGATGGCCGGGGCTGCCAACGGACGATCTTTCACGTTATCAGTGCAGGACAGTCCACAACGCAAACCCCGCATACCAGAGCACTGCGGCACGCAGCAGCAACTCCCAGATCCGGTCGAGGTTGTGGATGCCCTCTGGCCCGACTATCGGCGCCGGGATTTCCCCCGCCACCAGCCCGACTTTTTCGATCAACTGCGCGGCGCTGATGTTCCAGTTCAGCAGCTCACTGAGCATTACCCGACTGACCGCGACAAAATTGCCCACCAGGGCAAGGCTCGCCGCCAGCAGGCGCACCGGCACCCAATCAAACGCATGACGCAGTTGAGCTGCGCGCTCGACCACCGCCGGATTCGTCCCGTGCTCCTCAGCCAGAGCCAGCAGCCGATAGCTCAATGCCGCGACCGGCCCCAGCAGGAAATACCAGAAAATCACTGCGAAAAAGCTCTGGTAAGCCTCCCACAGCAAATGCCCCTGGACTCGCTCCAGCAGTTGCTCGCCATCGTCGGCACAGATACCCAGGTCGCGGTCTGCCACATGGGCTGCCGCCTGCAGATCTTCACGGCGCCAGGCATCCCGGAACGGCCCCAGTCCCGCCAGAAGATCACCACGCCCCAAACTGTAAATCACCACCAGCAAGTGGATCGGCAGCACCAGCAAGCCGTAGGCCACCGGCTCCAGCACCACCAGCAACAAAGCCAGCAGCGCCACGGGCGCCAATACCAGCACCGCCAGTACCAGCCAGGGCCGCTGTGCAAGGCGCGGGTTTGATTCAAGCTTGTTCAGTTCGCGTATCCAGCCGCCGTCGCGCTGTACCTGATGGCGCATAGCCGAAAACTTTTCGATCCACACGGCCAACAGCAAAACCAGAAAACTCATTGTCCTTCCTCTTGTGCCAGGGCGGCACGGTAGCGTGCCCAATCAAACGCCGGCCCTGGATCGGTCTTGCGCCCAGGTGCAATATCGCTGTGCCCGCAGATGCGCTGAGCGGTGATTGCCTTGAAGACGTGTTGCAGTTGCCGGGTCAAGGCAGTCAACGCCCCGTACTGCGCGTCGGTGTACGGCAGATCATCAGTGCCTTCAAGCTCGATGCCTACGGAAAAATCGTTACAGGTTTCCCGCCCTTCGAAACTGGAAATGCCCGCATGCCACGCGCGCTCCAGGCAGGAAACAAATTGTGTGACGCCGCCGTCACGCTCGATCAGAAAATGCGCCGACACCCGCAGGTCGGCAATTCCCTCAAAATAGGGGTGCTCGGTGACGTCCAGACGATTCTGGAAAAATTCCTGCACCTTGCCAGTGGCAAACTGCGCTGGCGGCAAGCTGATGTTGTGGATCACCAGCAGGGAAATTTCACCCGAGGGGCGCTCATTGAAGTTGGGTGACGGGCATATATGCGCGCCCTGACACCAACCGCTCACGGGGTCCAACTGCATACCGGTTCCTGCAATGTCGACTGTGTAGGCCCCAGTATGCCGCGATAGACCCTCCGGGCGCGATCACTTGCCACGATTGAAGCGCTGGAGATTATCGATCGCCGACGCCACCGGGTCAGGGTCGATCATCGGGATTGGAGCCAATACAGTTGCCAGATCGAGAGGAATACCTGCGACGCCTTGGGTTGGCCCATCGCATGGCCCTATAATCGAGCCACTTTGTTTGTGGAGTCCGTTATGCCGAATCTACGTCTCGCCGATCTGACCGTCGAAATCGAAGCCAACGTGCGCCGTGCGTTGCTCGAGGATATCGGCAGCGGCGACATCACCGCACAGTTGATCCCGGCCGAACGCCTGGCCAAAGCCACCATCATTACCCGCGACGCTGCCGTCATCTGCGGTACAGCCTGGGTTGATACGGTGTTTCGGCAACTGGACCCACGAGTGGCGGTGCATTGGCAGGTAGCCGATGGCGAACGGGTCATCCCCAATCAGGTGCTCTTCCACCTGGAAGGCCCTGCGCGCTCACTGCTGACCGGTGAGCGCAGCGCGCTCAACTTCCTGCAAATGCTCTCCGGCGTGGCCACCCGCGCGCAGTACCTGGCGGACTTCGTGGCCCAGACCCAGGTCAAGCTGCTCGACACGCGCAAAACCTTGCCGGGGCTGCGTCTGGCGCAAAAGTACGCGGTGACCTGCGGTGGTTGCCACAACCACCGCATCGGCCTGTATGACGCCTTCCTGATCAAGGAAAACCATATCGCCGCCTGCGGAGGGATCCCTCAGGCCATTGCTGCCGCGCACAAGATCGCCCCGGGCAAGCCGGTGGAGATTGAAGTCGAAAGCCTGGGTGAGCTCAAAGAAGCACTGGCAGCTGGCGCCGACATCATCATGCTCGACGAGTTGAGTCTGGATGACATGCGCGAAGCCGTACGCCTGAACGCCGGCAAGGCCAAGCTGGAAGCCAGTGGCGGGATCAACGAAAGCACGTTGCTGCCCATTGCACAGACCGGGGTGGACTACATTTCGATCGGCGCGATGACCAAGGATGTGAAGGCGGTCGATCTGTCGATGCGATTGAGTATCTGATCACTCGTGCTGCAGGAGCGAGCGTGCTCGCGATGGTCGTTAACGATTACGCGGGTTTACTGGTTAAACGTGGCGCTCTCGGGTCCATCGCGAGCATGCTCGCTCCTACAGTTCAACGATGCTCAAACCACCAGATTGTTCATCTCGCAGTACTCTTCCCAGTCGACACCCAAGACTTCGGCCGCCTCTTTGTGCAGCGCCAGACGGGCAGCCTCGAACTCCTCCGGACTCGAGGTGTACTTGAGGCTCAACTCCCACGGCTGCAAACCCTGGGCTTCGGCTTCATCCTCGAACGCCCACTGAATCTGGTCTTTCTGATCATCCGGACTCAAGTCCTTGATCTCTTCCTTCAATTCGGGCACATCCAGCACGTACTTCTTGAGGGCTTCTTCGTGTCTGGCTTCTTGGGTCATCTGTTTAACGGTCATGGCGTTCTCGCTGATCTGGGAATGGAAGATGGATCTGGATCTTCAAGGATCTCTCTTGACGCAAAAACCGGCTTAGGCCCGGTTTATCTGGCCTTCAGAACCATTCTGGATCATTGGAAAACTGCTGGGCGGAGCTCAGGCAGGCTCCGAATATAGGACGTTTGGCAGAGGATTTATATGCATCTTCACATCAAATCTGCAAAAAATATGTATGCAGGAGGTTCGACAGGCACGGGGAAGCGCGATGACCACTCAACCGCCTGATGGCCACTGCCCATCAGGCTTCCAATCGAACGGTACTGAGCGTGGAGCCGTTTTCATAGGCTCCAACCCTCTCGGTATTGGCAAATAAACGCTGCGACTTGTTCTGCCGGCATCGGTCTGGCAATCAGGTAACCCTGTATCTCGTCGCAGCCCAACTGCTGCAAGTAGTCCAGCGTTGCTTGATCCTCGACGCCCTCGGCTATTGTGTGGAGGTTAAGTGCATGCGCCATCTGAATGATCGCGCGTACGATTGATTGGTCATTGACGTTTTGACATAAGTCTTTCACGAATACCTTGTCGATCTTCAGCTTATCTATGTCGAAGCGCTTTAAATAGGCCAAGCTTGAGTACCCTGTGCCAAAATCATCCACAGATACCACCACGCCAAGCTGTTGGAGTCGTCGCACCGTGGAAAGTACATGTTCGGTATTACGAATAAGCACCGACTCCGTAAGCTCAAGTTCAAGGTAATAGGGGTTGAACTCATATTCGTTCAAGGCGCGGCGAATTGTATCTTCGATATCACCGTGACTGAATTGTACAGTCGAAAGGTTTACTGCAATGCGTATAGGAGGAACCCCTGCCCTACGCCACTCCTGCCCCTGACGGCAACATTCGCGCACGACCCAATCGCCGATCGGCACAATAAGACCACTTTGCTCTGCAATCGGAACAAACATCTCAGGGAGAATTATGCCTTTTTCAGGATGCCGCCAGCGCAATAAAGCCTCCACCCCTGAAACAAGACCGCTTTGAAGGTCAACCTGGGGTTGATAATGCAGTTCAAACTCTCCGACTTCCAGCGCTTTGCGTAATCCGACCTCCATACGGATAAAGTCGGCCGCTTCGTGATCAAGTCGCTCATCAAAAAAACAAATCGAGTTTTTGCCACCACCTTTAGCACGAGTCATCGCGGCAGTGGCATTGCGCAAAACCTTATCGAAAGTTTCACCGTCCTCGGGAAACCGGGCCACGCCCATCGTCGCCGAGGTATATATGTCTTCTTGGTTAACGTCCATGACATCAGCCAAGCGGAGTTTAACATCGTGCAAGAGCCTCTGTATTTTCGCTAATCCACCCACTCCATTGAGAAGCAGGAAAAACTCATCGCTATCCTGATGACTTACAGTGTCTGATTCATGCACACAACCGCTCAGGCGTTTAGCGACAATACGCAGCACTGCATCTCCCGCTGCATGCCCAAGCGATTCGTTGATGGTTGTGAAGTTGTTCAATTTAAGCGCAACGAATACCAGCCTGAGACGCTGCCCCTCCCTGTCATTCATCGCTTGCTCGAAACGGTCCTGTAGCAGCGACCGGTTCGGCAAACCGGTCAATGCATCCCGCGTAGCAAAAAACTCGGCTTTTGCCTCTGCCTCTTTGCGCTTGGTTATATCCATCGCCATCGTCAGATAGCCGGTGATGACACCATGCTCATCACGCAACGGTGCCTGGGTAACGCTGAAATGATCGCACTGTCTGTCCCGATAAGAGCGAACGACCTCGCGATCTACAATGGTTTCGCCTGCGAATACTTCCTGACGAACGTATTCCATCTCTTTAGCCATGTCAGGAAGTACACGCTCAAGCCTTTGCCCGACCAGTTCGCTAGCTGGCCACCCTAGAAGTTTTTCTGCGGCTTCATTCGCCAGGGTTATAACGCCAACAGTATCTCGCGTCATTACAGCAATAGGCGACTCTTCGATAATGGTCTGACTGAATCGATATTCAGCGTCCCTGGCTTTATAGGCCTCTTGTTCAGCACTTATGGCATTGAGCTGTTTCACCCACGCGCGATAAGTCAGACACCAGAGCAGTACCGTAATCAATGCAAACAGAATAACGAAGCCAATAATCAGGTTCCGCTCAGTAACCCAAGGTGCGAGATAAGCCTCCAACCCTACGCCTACGAGAACGCAAATCGGATACTTGTCCATACAGCGGTATCCGTATGAACGCAGAACTCCATCTTGCGGTGCAACGTTTACAAATTTTCCTGAAAGTCGAGAAGTGCGCCGCGCGACGATCATTGGCGCATCTTTGCGAATAATTAGCGGCTCTCCAGGCGTAACCACACCTGAAGGGTAGCGGATTACGAAACGCCAGCTGTTGTCATTAAATATGGAGAACGAGTCAGACGCACCGCTGGAAATTTTGGCAAAGCGGTCATTAAGCGTACTGATCGGCAGCACGAGGGTAACAATACCGGCAAACGCCCCTTGCTGCGTACGAATTGCCCTGGCAAAAATAATATCCCAAGTTTGGGTTATACGACCAACCATAGGGTCGCTTATTACCATGCCCGCTTCGGGATCATCACGCAAACGCTGGAAATAATCACGATCGCTAGCAAAATTCTGTGAGCGCCCTTCTGCCCCGAAAACAACTTGGCCATCTGCGTTCACCACCCGCATGCCTACCATGGAAGAGAGCACAAACAGATGCTGCCTGAGCACCGGTTCAACGAACTCCGGGCGTAGCTCCCCGATCGTATATTGACGCTCGATTTCACTCGCCACCGCAGTCAAAGTGCGATCGATATTCTCGAACTGGCTGTTAAAATCCGAAAAGAGAAGTAGCGACAGGTTGTCAGCCTGGATGGAGACTTTCGTCTCGTATTGCTCACGTGTCGTACTCAACCACTCCCATGCCCCCGCCCAAACGATGAGATTGAGCAACAACAAACCTGGCAAAAGCAACGCACTGGTACGATTTATGCTCATAACTTGCTACCAGTCATTTTTACCGTTGGCTGAGCTGCTTCAAGCCCTTGAGCAAAGCAGACACTCGCTTTTTATATACTGAAAGCCTGAGGCTAGCAGGAGTTGGAGGCCAGAGCTGAGTTTCCCGGTAAAAGCGCAGGTCATTTACCAGATCAAGTGGTTAGCCTGCCTCTGCCGCAGATTCGCGGAGGCAATGTGGGTTGGCGCTTATTGTGGTTTGGGTAATGCATGACATCGAAAATGGTGCCCGAGACAGGAATCGAACCTGCGACCTTCGCGTTACGAGTGCGCTGCTCTACCGGCTGAGCTACACGGGCGGTGGGCTAAACCTAGCACCGGTCCCGGGCGCCGGCAACTTTGAGACAGATCTTTGCTTTTATGACAGGCAAAAAAAGACCCCGCAGTTTTCACTGCGGGGCCTTTTTTATAACGTTGAAGCAATCAAGCAGGGCTGATTAAACGCCCGAAGCCTTGGCTGCTGCTACGTCCTTGATGGACAGCTTGATACGGCCGCGGTTGTCCACGTCCAGTACCAGTACTTCCACTTCCTGACCTTCTTTGAGGATGTCGGTCACTTTCTCTACGCGAGCGTCGCTCAGCATGGAGATGTGTACCAGACCGTCCTTGCCCGGCAGGATGTTGACGAACGCGCCGAAGTCGACGATGCGCTCAACTTTACCAACGTAGATCTTGCCGATCTCGGCTTCAGCGGTGATACCCAGAACGCGCTGACGTGCAGCTTCAGCCGCTTCCTTGGTTTCGCCGAAGATCTTGATCGAACCGTCGTCTTCGATGTCGATCGAAGCCTTGGTTTCTTCACAGATCGCACGAATGGTCGCGCCGCCTTTACCGATGACATCACGGATTTTGTCGGTGTCGATCTTCATCGCGATCATGGTCGGAGCGTTGGCCGACAGTTCGGTACGCGACTGGCCAATGATCTGGTTCATCTGGCCGAGGATGTTCAGGCGCGCTTCCAGGGCTTGGCCCAGAGCGATTTCCATGATCTCTTCGGTGATGCCCTTGATCTTGATGTCCATCTGCAGCGCGGTAACACCTTTGGCGGTACCGGCTACCTTGAAGTCCATGTCGCCCAGGTGGTCTTCGTCACCCAGGATGTCGGTCAGGACGGCGAATTTCTCGCCTTCTTTAACCAGACCCATGGCGATACCGGCAACTGGCGCCTTCATCGGTACACCAGCGTCCATCAGGGCCAGGGAAGCGCCGCAAACGGAAGCCATCGAGCTCGAGCCGTTGGATTCGGTGATTTCCGAAACCACGCGGATGGTGTACGGGAACACGTCAGCGGCAGGCAGCATGGCCGAAACCGAACGACGGGCCAGACGGCCGTGACCGATTTCACGACGACCAGCACCACCCATGCGACCACACTCGCCTACCGAGAACGGAGGGAAGTTGTAGTGCAGCATGAACGGGTCTTTTTTCTCGCCTTCCAGGGTGTCCAGCAGTTGTGCGTCACGGGCGGTGCCCAGAGTCGCGACTACCAGAGCCTGGGTTTCGCCACGGGTGAACAGAGCCGAACCGTGGGTCTTGGGCAGAACACCAACTTCGATGTTCAGTGGACGTACGGTCTTGGTGTCGCGGCCGTCGATACGTGGCTTGCCGTTTACGATGTTTTCGCGAACGGTGCGGTATTCGATTTCGCCGAAAGCAGCTTTGACTTCGCTGGACGAAGGCTGGCCTTCTTCACCGGACAGCTTGGCAACGACCTGATCCTTCAACTCGCCCAGGCGAGCGTAACGGTCGGCCTTGACGGTGATGGTGTAAGCCTGGGAGATCGCTTCGCCGAACTCGGCACGGATAGCGCCCAGCAGTTCGGTGGCTTCTGGCGCAGGAGCCCAGGTCCAGGTTGGCTTGGCAGCTTCGGCAGCCAGTTCTTTGACAGCGTTGATCACAACCTGGAACTCGTCGTGAGCAAACAGTACTGCGCCCAGCATCTGGTCTTCGGTCAGCTCTTTGGCTTCCGATTCAACCATCAACACGGCGTCGGAGGTACCGGCAACAACCATGTCCAGGCTCGAAGCAGCTTGCTGCTCGTAAGTCGGGTTCAGCAGGTAGCCGGTGCTTTCGTGGAAAGCAACGCGAGCGGCGCCGATCGGGCCATCGAAAGGAATGCCGGAGATCGCCAGGGCAGCCGAGGTACCGATCATCGCAGCGATGTCCGGATCGGTCTTCTTGCTGGTGGAAACGACGGTGCAGACAACCTGCACTTCGTTCATGAAGCCTTCAGGGAACAGCGGACGGATCGGGCGGTCGATCAGTCGGGAAGTCAGGGTTTCTTTTTCGGAAGGACGGCCTTCACGCTTGAAGAAACCGCCCGGGATCTTACCGGCAGCGTAAGTCTTTTCCTGGTAGTGAACAGACAGAGGGAAGAAGCCCTTGCCTGGATCGGCTTGTTTTGCACCGACTACGGTCACCAATACGCTGACGTCGTCGTCAACGGTGACCAATACTGCGCCGGATGCCTGACGGGCGATACGGCCGGTCTCGAGGGTAACGGTCGACTGACCGAACTGGAATTTTTTGATTACCGGGTTCACGGTGTCCTACCTTCTTTGTGGCTCTTGGGGGAACTGGTTTCTTGCGAAATTCTTGGGCAATGTCGGGAATCGGCCCAACGCCTGTCCAGGGTAAAACGTATATCCAGATAAAACTTGAGGCTGGGAGCCTGCCATGCGCCAGCGGGAAACCCACTGACGCACGACAGACAACCAACCTCTAGCGCAATCGCTTATTAGCGACGCAGACCCAGGCGAGCGATCAGAGCGCTGTAACGGCTCACGTCCTTGCCTTTCAGGTAGTCCAGCAGCTTACGACGCTGGTTTACCATGCGGATCAGACCACGACGGGAGTGGTGGTCTTTACCGTTGGCCTTGAAGTGACCTTGCAGTTTGTTGATGTTGGCGGTCAGCAGTGCAACTTGCACTTCTGGCGAACCAGTGTCACCAACAGCTTGCTGGTAGTCAGCAACGATTTGAGCTTTTTCTTGAACGTCGAGAGCCATGAGGCAATCCTTTTATCAGGAAACTGTTTCAGAAAAACAGTTTCAACAGGCCAGGGACAAATCCCTGTATCTAAAAAAGAGTAGTGACCGTGCCTGTTGACAGCCACCCTCGCCAGCCTGCTTTGACACAGACTGGTTTCGGTCACTCTGACCGAATCAAACGACGCGGCGCGATGCGCCCGTCTTCGCTCACTTCACCGATCCCGATGAAGCGACCATTGTGATCCTGTACCCGTACCATGCCGAACTTCGGTGCTTCCGGGGCACGTACCGGCTGGCCGTTGAGCCAGTAGAACGCGCTCGCTTCCGAGAACTGCAACAGTGGCCAGTCGAGCAGGCCGCTGTCCGATGGCATCAGAAAGCGATCGACCGCTTCGTTGCCGCCTTCGGCATGTACCGCTTCGAGCTCTTCGAGGGTAACCGTCTGCGCCAGGGTGAAAGGCCCGGCCTGGGTACGTCGCAGTTCTGCAACGTAAGCGCCACAACCGAGTTGCTCACCGATATCCTCCACCAGGGTGCGGATATAGGTACCTTTGGTGCAATCCACTGCCAGCCGCGCAGTATCACCTTCGAAGGCCAGTAATTCCAAGCGCGTAATAGTAACAGAACGCGGTTCGCGCTCCACTACTTCACCTGCACGAGCCAGCTTGTACAGCGGCTGACCGTCACGCTTGAGGGCAGAGTACATCGGCGGTATCTGACTGATTTGCCCACGAAATTTCGGCAGCACAGCCTCGATATCGGGGCGACCAACGGTCACCGGCCGCTCCTGCAAAACCTCACCCTCGGCATCCGCCGTGGTGGTGGTCTTGCCCAATTGCGCCAGTGTTTCGTAACCCTTGTCGGAATCGAGCAAGTACTGCGAGAACTTGGTGGCCTCGCCGAAGCACAGCGGCAACACGCCGGTGGCCAAGGGGTCGAGACTGCCGGTGTGGCCGGCCTTCTCGGCGTTGAGCAACCAGCGGACCTTCTGCAGGGCCGCGTTGGAGGTGAACCCCAACGGCTTGTCGAGCAGGATGATGCCGCTGACGTTACGACGGATACGTTTGACCTGAGCCACCGGTTACTCCTTGGTGTCTTCGGCTTCTGCCGCAACCGGATGCTGATTGTCTTCAGCCACTGCACGCTCGATCAAGGCCGACAGGTGCGCGCCACGCACGACGCTTTCGTCGTAGTGGAAGTGCAACTGCGGAACGCTGCGCAGCTTCATTTCTCGGGCCAACTGCATGCGCAGGAAACCGGCGGCAGAGTTCAGCACCTTGATGCTTTGAGCGATTTCTTCGCTGCTGTCCTGGCCCATCACAGTGATGAAAATCTTCGCGTGACCAACGTCACGGCTGACTTCCACTGCGGTAATGGTGACCAGGCCAACGCGCGGGTCTTTGACTTCACGACGGATCAACTGTGCCAGCTCGCGCTGCATCTGATCGCCGATTCGTTGGGTACGGCTGTATTCTTTTGCCATGTCTTGTTACCTGTTACTGCCCCACGGTGAAACCCGTGTGGTCTGAAAGCGGCAAACGCCCGGCCTGACAAAAGCCAGACCGGGCGTTGCGTTTAGAGTCCGACTGATGCGCCGTGCATTTGCATGCGGCTGCCCATCACGGCTCTTGAAGTGCGCGAGTTAGAGGCTGCGAGCAACCTGAACCTTCTCGAAGACTTCGATCTTGTCACCGACCTTGACGTCGTTGTAGCTCTTCACGCCGATACCGCATTCCATGCCGGCACGTACTTCGGAAGCGTCATCCTTGAAGCGGCGCAGGGATTCCAGCTCGCCTTCGAAGATAACGATGTCTTCACGCAGTACACGGATCGGACGGTTACGGTGAACAGTACCTTCAACCACCATGCAACCGGCGATCGCACCAAACTTCGGCGAACGGAACACGTCACGCACTTCGGCGATGCCCAGGATGTTCTCGCGAACGTCGCTGCCGAGCATGCCGGTCAGGGCTTTCTTGACGTCTTCGATGATGTCGTAGATCACGTTGTAGTAACGCATATCCAGACCTTCCTGCTCGACGATCTTGCGAGCACCGGCATCGGCACGCACGTTGAAGCCAAACAGTACAGCGTTGGAAGCCAGTGCCAGGTTGGCGTCGGACTCGGTGATACCACCGACACCGCCACCGACCACTCGTACTTGCACTTCGTCGTTGCCCAGGCCGTTCAGGGCACCGTTCAACGCTTCCAGCGAACCACGGACGTCGGATTTGAGGACGATGTTGAGCGTCTTCTTCTCTTCCTGACCCATGTTTTCGAAGATGTTTTCCAGCTTGCCGGCGTGAGCACGGGCCAGCTTGACTTCGCGGAACTTGCCTTGACGGAACAGAGCCACTTCACGGGCTTTCTTCTCGTCGGCAACCACGCTCATCTCGTCGCCTGCGTCTGGAGTACCGTCCAGGCCGAGAATCTCGACAGGGATGGCCGGACCGGCTTCCTTGATTGGCTTGCCGTTCTCGTCGAGCATGGCACGTACACGGCCGTAGTTCGAACCGACCAGGACCATGTCGCCCTGGCGCAGGGTACCGTCTTGAACCAGAACGGTAGCCACCGGGCCACGGCCCTTGTCGAGGCGGGACTCAACCACAACACCACGGCCAGGAGCCGATGGAGTAGCGGTCAGTTCCAGAACCTCGGCTTGCAACAGAACGGCTTCGAGCAGTTCGTCGACGCCAGTACCCATCTTCGCCGAAACCGGTACGAATGGAGTGTCACCACCCCACTCTTCCGACGTCACGCCGTGAACCGACAGCTCACTGCGGATGCGGTCGAGGTCAGCGCCCGGCTTGTCGATCTTGTTCACTGCGACAACCAGCGGAACGCCAGCAGCCTTGGCGTGCTGAACGGCTTCGATGGTCTGAGGCATCACGCCGTCGTCCGCCGCAACCACCAGGATCACGATGTCGGTCGCCTTGGCACCACGGGCACGCATTGCGGTAAACGCGGCGTGACCAGGGGTGTCGAGGAACGTCACCATGCCACGGTCGGTTTCAACGTGGTAGGCACCGATGTGCTGGGTGATACCACCGGCTTCGCCAGCAGCAACCTTGGCACGACGGATGTAGTCGAGCAGGGAAGTCTTACCGTGGTCAACGTGGCCCATTACGGTCACGACCGGCGCACGGGAAACTGCCTCGCCTTCAAACTTCAGGGACTCGGCCAGGGAATCTTCCAGGGCGGTGTCGCTGACCAGGGTCACTTTGTGGCCCAGCTCTTCGGCAACCAGCTGGGCAGTTTCCTGGTCCAGTACCTGGTTGATGGTCGCTGGGGTACCCAGTTTGAACATGAACTTGATGATTTCAGCAGCCTTGACCGACATCTGCTGAGCGAGATCGCCAACAGTGATGGTCTCGCCGATCTTCACTTCACGCACGACAGGGCCGGTTGGGCTCTGGAAACCGTGGGCGTTGCGCTTCTTCAGCTTGGCCTTGCCGCGACCACCACGACGGAAGCCATCGCTTTCTTCGTCGGTAGTACGTGGGGCAACACGTGGTGCTGGCGCCTTCTCTTTGACCGATGCGCGATGCGGAGCGTTTTTACGCTCGCCATCACCACCGCCACTGCGACGATTGCTGTCGTCTGCACGAGGCTTGTCCGGACGGCGCTGTTCGTTCTGCTTGTTACGAACGTCAGCAGACGGTGCTGGAGCAGCGGCGACTACCGGTGCGCTTTCACGTACTGGTTCGGCAACTGCAGCAGGAGCTGCAACGGCGTCGTTAGTAGCGTTTTGCGCAGCAGCAGGCTGGCGACGCGCTTCTTCTTCGGCGCGGCGCTTGGCTTCTTCTTCAGCCTTCTGGCGTGCAGCATTTTCTACTGCGCGACGTTCATCCAGTTCGCGCTTGCGCTCGGCTTCGATTTCTTCCGGGCTGCGTTGTACGAAGACTTTCTTCTTGCGTACTTCAACGCTGATGCTTTTGCTGCCAGCAACACGCAGGGTGCTGGTGGTTTTACGCTGCAGCGTAATCTTGCGTGGTTCTTCCACTTTCGCCTTGTGGCTGCTTTTCAAGTGAGTCAGCAACGATTGCTTCTCACTGTCAGTCACATTTTCTTCGGCGGCGGTGTGCGGCAGACCTGCCTCACGCATCTGCTGCAACAGGCGCTCTACCGGTGTTTTGACCTCATCGGCCAGTTGTTTCACCGTGACTTGCGTCATGCACTTCTCTCCTCAGGCCGCGCCTAATTACTCGAACCAGTGGGCTCGGGCGGCCATGATCAACTTGCCGGCACGATCATCGTCAATGCCGTCGATGTCGAGCAGGTCGTCAATAGACTGCTCGGCCAGGTCTTCGCGGGTAATTACGCCGCGCACCGCCAGTTCCATCGCCAAATCCTTGTCCATACCCTCAAGCGAGAGCAGGTCTTCGGCCGGATGGGCGTCTGCCAGCTTTTCCTCAGTAGCGATGGCTTTGGTCAACAAACGATCCTTGGCACGAGCGCGAAGCTCGTTGACGGTATCTTCGTCAAAGCCGTCGATGTTGAGCATTTCTTCCAACGGTACGTAGGCAATCTCTTCCAGGCTGGTGAAGCCTTCATCTACCAGCACCTGTGCCAGATCTTCGTCGACTTCCAGCTCGTCGATGAAGTTGCGCAGGATGTCGCCGGTTTCTGCTTGCTGCTTAGCCTGGATGTCCGATTCGGTCATCACGTTCAGGGTCCAGCCAGTCAATTGGCTCGCCAGACGCACGTTCTGACCACCGCGACCGATGGCCTGAGCCAGATTGTCTGCGCCGACGGCGATGTCCATTGCATGGGCATCTTCGTCAACGATAATTGCCGCAACCTCAGCCGGGGACATGGCGTTGATCACGAACTGAGCCGGGTTGTCGTCCCAAAGAACGATATCAACACGCTCACCGCCCAACTCACCCGACACTGCCTGGACGCGCGAACCGCGCATACCGATGCAAGCGCCCTGCGGGTCGATGCGTTTATCCTTGGAGCGAACGGCGATCTTGGCGCGCGAACCCGGGTCACGGGACGCAGCCATTACTTCGATCAGGCCTTCAGCAATTTCCGGCACTTCGATGCGGAACAGCTCGATCAGCATTTCCGGCGCGGTACGCGACAGGATCAGCTGAGGGCCGCGGTTCTCGGTGCGGATTTCCTTGAGCAGCGCACGCAGACGCACGCCAACCCGGAAGGTTTCGCGAGAAATGATGTCTTCACGAGCCAGCAACGCTTCGGCGTTGTTGCCCAGATCGACGATCACGTTGTCGCGGGTCACTTTTTTCACGGTGCCGGAGATGATTTCACCCAGGCGCTCGCGGTAAGCGTCAACAACCTGGGCGCGCTCGGCTTCGCGAACCTTCTGCACGATGACCTGCTTGGCAGTCTGTGCAGCGATACGTCCGAACTCGATGGACTCGATCTTCTCTTCGACAACGTCACCGACCTTGGCGCCAGGATGCGTTTGGGCAACCTTGCTTGGCCAGGTTTCGATAGCCGGGTCGTCCAGGTCTGCTTCCTCGACGACCGTCCAGCGACGGAATGTCTCGTAGGCACCGGTGTGGCGATTGATTTCCACACGCAGATCGACTTCGTCCTCGAACCGCTTCTTGGTAGCAGTGGCCAGGGCCAGCTCCAGCGCTTCAAAAATAACGTTTGCCGGTACACCCTTTTCGTTGGATACCGACTCAACAACCAGCAGTACTTCTTTGCTCATCGTACGCCTCGCCTTTCGCAAGCCATTGGATCCGCGGGATCCGCAGTATCTGGCACGCCTCAGTCAAAACTGGGAATAATGTTGGCCTTGTCGATCATATCGATCGGCAACAGGAACTCATGGTCTTCAACCTGCACCACGACATCCTGCTCTTCTACGCCGCGCAGAAGGCCCTGAAAGTTGCGTCGTCCTTCAAAAGGCGAGCGCAGCTTGATCTTCACTTGTTCACCGGCAAATTTTGCAAACTGCTCAATAGTGAACAGAGGGCGTTCCATGCCAGGCGAGGAAACTTCAAGGGTGTATTCAACGGAGATTGGATCTTCAACATCCAGTACACCGCTGATCTGACGGCTGACAATGGCGCAATCGTCCACCAGCACACCGCCCTCTTTATCGATATAAACGCGCAACATTGAGTGGCGACCCTGGGCCGAGAACTCAATACCCCAGCATTCATAGCCTAGGGCCACGACCACCGGGGCCAGCAAGGCCTGCAACTCTTCTAGCTTGCTCGACACCTGAACCCCCTAGTGCATGTATGTGCATGCTTTGCAAAATAAAAAAATGGGCGAAACGCCCATCCTTGAAACGCCGTCGAACAGCGGCGTTGAAAGTGTCCAGCTAACAAAAAGCCCCTGAAAAGGGGCTCCTTAAACTGGTTGCGGGGGCCGGATTTGAACCGACGACCTTCGGGTTATGAGCCCGACGAGCTACCAGACTGCTCCACCCCGCGACAAAGCTGGGGCGGAAGTATACGACCGATCCCCTACAGGGTCAATGTAACCTTCCACCTGCAAGAAAGCCCGCAACAGCGGGCTCTCCTGACTAATTGGTACCGAGAAGGGGACTCGAACCCCTACACCCTATGGGCACAACCACCTCAAGGTTGCGTGTCTACCAATTCCACCACCTCGGCAATACTACGTTTGAAACCCTTCTTACTTCTGCTCTTGAGCTGGAGGCACGTCAGTCGCTGGAGTAGCCGACTTTTGCTCTTGAAGCACCGGGACATCATCAGAAGCCGGCTGTTGCTTTGGAACTTCCAACACCGCTGGATTTGGCAAACCTACCTGAGTCAGCTCTTGAGCCTTCTCTTTAGCAAAGTAACCTAACCCTAAGCTGGTTATGAAGAAACCTGCGGCAAGTATAGCAGTAAACTTACTAAGAAAGGTAGAGGAACCTTGGCTTCCGAACACAGTATTTGAAGCACCTGCTCCGAAAGACGCACCAGCATCCGCACCTTTACCCTGCTGCAGCAAAACCAGAGCTACTACGCCCAATGCACCCAGCAGATGAAAAACGACTACGACTGTTTCCAGCATTTTTTCAGTTTCCCGCGGCGCGACAAATCGCACCGAACTCATCTGCATTCAGGGAAGCCCCACCAATGAGACCCCCATCGATATCCGGCATGCCGAACAGTTCGACCGCATTGGCCGCCTTCACGCTGCCGCCGTATAGAAGCCGCACACCTTGTGCGACTTCAGAATTCTCTGCCGCCAACTGAGCGCGGATGGCTGCGTGCACATCCTGCGCCTGTTGCGGCGAAGCAGTCAGCCCGGTGCCAATGGCCCAGACCGGCTCGTAAGCAATTACTGCATTAGCAAAGACACCGACACCCAGCTCGTCGATGATGCTGCTCAGCTGATGCGAGACGACTTCAACAGTCTTCCCCGCTTCGCGCTGCTCGAGGGTCTCCCCTACACACAACACCGGAATCAAGCCACTTGCCTGTGCCGCTGCAAACTTGCGGATCAGCGTTGCGTCCTGCTCGCCCATAATCTGGCGGCGCTCAGAGTGCCCGACAAGCACCAGAGAACAACCTGCATCCACTAACTGACTTGGCGAAACCTCACCGGTCAGTGCACCTTGTCCGGATTCCACCGCAGAGTTCTGCGCGCCGACCGAAATCGACTTTCCTTTAACGCCATCAACCACTTGGCTGATATGCAACAAAGGCGGGAATACCGCTACATCAACACCGCTCGGCAAGGCCAAGTCACGAAGGCCGTTGATCAGCTCAGCGACGCTGGCGCGGGTACCGTGCATCTTCCAGTTACCAGCTACCATAGGGCGACGCATGCTGTACCTCGTCGGTCAAAGTGGGCGCAGATGTTACCCAACACAAACAAGGCTGGCAAGCCGAATTCAGGCAGAAACTTCAGTAACCAGTTTTGCCAGCTCTTCGGCGTAGCCGCGAACCACGTTTTCGTCTTCGCCTTCGACCATGACACGCACCAGCGGCTCGGTCCCGGATTTGCGCAGCAGCACGCGTCCGCGCCCCGCCATCGCACGGGTTACGCGCTCGCTGGCTTCCTTGACCGACGCATGCTCGAGAGGGTTCGCACCGCCACCGAAACGCACATTGATCAGCACCTGAGGGCACTTGCGCAGCGCCTGCCGGGACTGCGCCAGGCTTTCGTCACGGTTTCTGAGCGCCATCAACACTTGCAGCGCCGCGATGATAGCGTCACCCGTGGTGGTATGGCTGAAGCACACGACATGCCCCGAGTTCTCACCCCCAACGATCCAGTTGCGCTCCAGCAATTCGGCAATCACGTAGCGGTCGCCGACATTGGCCCGCACAAACGGAATACCCAGATCGGCCAGGGCCAGTTCCAGCCCCAGGTTACTCATCAGGGTTCCGACTACACCGCCTTGCAGCTTGCCCCGCTCATGCAGGTCGCGGGCAATGATGAACAGCAGTTCATCGCCATCCACCACCGCACCGGTGTGATCGACCATCTGTACGCGGTCGCCATCACCATCGAAGGCAATACCCAGATCGGCATGCTCGGCCACGACAGCTGCCTGCAGCGGCCCCATATGGGTCGAACCGCAATTGTCGTTGATGTTCAAGCCATTAGGCTGGGCAGACAGCACGACAACTTCGGCGCCCAGTTCACGGAATACACTCGGCGCCACCTTGTAGGTCGCACCGTGAGCGCAGTCGATCACGACTTTCAGGCCGGAGAAGGCGGTGCCGGTCGGCACGCTGCTCTTGCAGAATTCGATATAACGGCCCGAGGCGTCGTTGATCCGCGATACCTTGCCGATCTTGCTCGACTCAACCACAGTCATCGGGGTATCGAGCAGCTCTTCGATCATCAGTTCGACTTCGTCCGGCAGCTTGGTGCCCTTGCCGGAGAAAAACTTGATGCCGTTGTCATCATGCGGATTGTGCGAGGCACTGATCACGATACCGGCTTCAGCATGAAAGGTGCGCGTCAGATAGGCGATGGCCGGTGTCGGCATCGGACCGAGGAGCATCACATCCGCACCTGCCGAGGTCAGCCCTGCCTCAAGCGCCGACTCGAACATATAACCGGAGATCCGGGTGTCCTTGCCTACCAATACCTTGCAGGCGCCCATCTTGCGGAACGCCATGCCCGCAGCCCAGCCCAGCTTGAGCATGAAGTCCGGAGTGATCGGGTATTGACCGACACGGCCACGAATACCATCGGTGCCAAAGTATTTTTTGCTCATAAGTGCTCCATCATTCTTATTCGGCTGACTCGACTGCGGCGATCATTCGCACCACGTCTACTGTTTCAGCTACATCGTGGACGCGCAATATACGCGCTCCTTTCGCCGAAGCCAGCGCCGCAAGCGCAAGACCGCCATACAGCCGCTCTCCCACCGGACGACTCAATGCCTGACCGATCATGCTTTTTCGCGACACCCCTACCAGCAGGGGGCGCCCCAAGGCATGCAGGGCTTCCATATGTTTAAACAAGCTCAGATTGTGCTCCAGGGTCTTGGCAAAGCCAAAACCCGGATCAAGAATGATCCGCTCCGGTGCAATGCCAGCCAATGAACACTGGGCCATGCGCTCGGCGAGAAACTCACCCACTTCTCTCGTAACATCCTGATACTGCGGATTATCCTGCATGTCACCCGGCTCACCAAGCATATGCATCAGGCA
This sequence comes from Pseudomonas sp. GW821-FHT09H03, assembly GCF_059415945.1. Taxonomy (NCBI): domain Bacteria; kingdom Pseudomonadati; phylum Pseudomonadota; class Gammaproteobacteria; order Pseudomonadales; family Pseudomonadaceae; genus Pseudomonas; species Pseudomonas sp. GW821-FHT09H03. The sequence continues at coordinate 45,696 of NZ_JBWKOF010000018.1, forward strand.
TACGGGCAATCCGGTAGCAGCCGCAGCATCCAGCGCACCCTCACGGCGCAGCGAGCGCACATCATTGATCAACCCGGCGCCCAGGCGGGCAGCCTCGCGCATGACGGCAGGCGTAGAGGTGTCGACCGAGATAATCACATCCAGCTCGCAGTGAATGCGCTCGACAATCGGCGCTACACGCTCAAGCTCCTCCAGCGGCGATACCGCCCTGGCACCCGGTCGCGTCGATTCGCCGCCAACGTCGATCAGCGTCGCGCCGGCCGCCACCATCGCCTCGGCATGGCGCAAGGCCGCATCGAGCTGGCTGTATTGGCCACCATCGGAAAAGGAGTCAGGAGTGACATTGAGAATACCCATGACATGCGTCTGGGCCAAATCAAGAACCCGGTTGCCGCAAGGCAACCGGGTCGAGGACTGAACAGAAGTCATTTAGAACCTTAAACGTCAGCAGCAGGGCCGCCGATTGGTGTTTCCGGACGTTCATCCTGCACTACAGGAGGCGTTCCGGAGGTACCGGTGCCTCCCGACCAGTCGCGAGGCTCGCGAGGTGGTCGACCTGCCATGATGTCGTCGATCTGCTCGGCGTCGATTGTTTCGTACTTCATCAAGGCATCGGCCATGGCATCGAGCTTGTCACGGTTGTCCGTGAGGATCTGCTTGGCTGTGCCGTAGCATTGATCAATGATGCTGCGCACTTCGGAGTCGATCAGCTTGGCTGTTTCACCGGAGAAGCTGGCAGCCTGACCGCCACCGCCGCGACCGAGGAACACTTCACCCTCTTCTTCGGCGTACATCAACGGACCGAGTTTCTCCGAGAGACCCCACTTGGTCACCATGTTCCGCGCAATCTGACTGGCACGCATGATGTCGTTGGAAGCGCCCGTGGTCACCCCATCGAAGCCCAGGGTCATCTCTTCAGCGATACGACCGCCGTACAGCGAGCAGATCTGACTGATCAGCGCACGCTTGGACAGGCTGTAACGATCTTCTTCCGGCAGGAACATGGTGACACCCAGCGCACGACCGCGCGGGATGATCGACACCTTGTACACCGGGTCATGCTCTGGCACGACGCGACCGACGATAGCGTGGCCTGCTTCGTGATAAGCGGTGTTCTGCTTCTCTTTCTCGGACATGACCATGGATTTGCGCTCGGCACCCATCATGATCTTGTCTTTGGCCAGTTCGAACTCTTTCATTTCAACGATGCGCTTGCCGGCACGGGCAGCAAACAGCGATGCCTCGTTGACCAGGTTGGCCAGGTCGGCACCGGAGAAGCCCGGGGTACCGCGAGCGATCACTGCCGGAGCGACGTCGTCACCCATCGGCACTTTGCGCATGTGCACCTTGAGAATCTGCTCGCGACCACGGATATCCGGCAGACCGACCACAACCTGACGGTCGAAACGGCCCGGACGCAGTAGTGCAGGGTCCAGTACGTCAGGACGGTTGGTCGCGGCAATCACGATGATGCCGTCATTCATTTCAAAGCCATCCATCTCCACCAGCAACTGGTTGAGAGTCTGTTCGCGCTCGTCGTGACCACCACCCATGCCGGCACCACGGTGGCGACCGACGGCATCGATTTCGTCGATGAAGATGATGCATGGCGCGTGTTTCTTGGCCTGTTCGAACATATCTCGAACGCGGCTGGCGCCAACACCGACGAACATTTCAACGAAGTCGGAACCGGAAATGGTGAAGAACGGCACTTTCGCTTCACCGGCGATGGCCTTGGCCAGCAAAGTTTTACCGGTACCCGGAGGGCCGACCATCAGCACGCCACGGGGAATGCGGCCGCCCAGGCGCTGGAACTTGCCCGGATCACGCAGGAACTCGACCAGTTCGCCGACTTCTTCCTTGGCTTCGTCACAACCGGCGACGTCCGCCAGGGTAGTTTTCACCTGATCCTCGGAGAGCAGGCGTGCCTTGCTCTTGCCGAAGCTCATCGGCCCACCTTTGCCACCGGCTCCGCCCTGCATCTGCCGCATGAAGAACATGAACACGGCGATGATCACCAGGATCGGGAAGCTGGCGACCAGTAGCTGGGTCCAGATGCTTTGCTGCTCAGGCTGCTTGCCTTCGACCACGACGTGGTTGTCCACCAGGTCGCCGATCAGGCCGTTGTCCTGGATAGCCGGACGGATGGTCTTGAAGCTGTCGCCATCAGTGCGCTTGCCGGTAATCACGTAGCCATCAACCGCTACGCGCTCGACTTTGCCATCCTTGACCTGCTGGATGAAGTCGGAATAGTTGAGGGTCTGCGGCTCGTTAGGGCTGGAGAAGTTGTTCATCACTGTCACCAGGACAGCCGCGATGATCAACCACAGGATCAGATTCTTTGCCATATCGTTCAATTAACTACCCTCTGAAGCAAGCGCCGCTGGTGGCGCGCGCCTCGCATGATATTCACCGGCCTAACTTACTACATTACCTACGACTTGGCAGGCGCCGTCTGTAACCCTTTGTGAAACACTTCCTACACAATATTCGCTAATTCCCACAAGGCGAAATACGAAAATCCTATCGCCCTGCAAAAAAAACCTCGTTTTACTCACTACGGCCGCGGTAGCCCCAGGCCAGCATGTATTGCTCGCGGGAACTGCCTCGGGAAGAGTCCGGCTTCATCATTTGGACCTTGTCGAATTTCAGACGAGTGTCCTTCACGTAAGCATCGAACCCTTCGCCCTGGAAAACCTTGATCACGAAATTACCACCGGGCTTGAGTATCCGCTCCGCCAGATCAAGCGCCAGCTCGCAAAGGAACATGGCTTTTGGCATATCCACGGCAGGCGTACCACTCATATTGGGGGCCATATCGGAAATCACAAGGTCCACCTGCGAATTACCCACGGCTTCAAGGATCCGCGCGAGCACTTCGTCCTGGGTGAAGTCGCCCTGGATGAAATTAACGTCCGGGATGCTGTCCATTTCCAGGATGTCCGAGGCGATCAGACGCCCCTGACCACCGATCAGGCGGCTGGTGACCTGCGACCAGCCACCGGGCGCCGCACCCAGGTCGACAACGCTCATGCCCGGACGGATCAGCCTGTACTTCTCCTGAATCTCCAGAAGCTTGTAACTCGCACGCGAGCGGTACCCATCCTTCTGCGCCTGTTTCACATAGGGATCATTGACATGTCTTTTCAGCCACTCAAGGCTTGTCTTGGAACGCGCCATTGGGCACCTCGTTGATAAGGGTCGTGATTAGTTGGGCGGATCCACGAACCCTCGGGTAAAATGGCCGCCATTTTACAGAATCCAGACGAAAGGGTCAGATTATGCCGCTCACTCAAGAGCAGAAGAAACAGTACAAATCCATTGGCCACCACCTGAAACCAGTATTGATTGTGGCTGATAACGGTTTGACTGAAGGTGTGTTAGCCGAATTTGAACGCGCTTTGGCGGATCACGAGCTGATCAAGATCAAGCTCAACATCCTCGATCGCGAATCGCGCCTGGCAGCCATTGCAGAACTGTGCAAGGTCGGCAAAGCGGACCTGGTTCAAGTCATCGGCAAGATGGCACTGGTTTACCGCAAGAACTTCAGCGTCAACAAGCAGCTGTCGAACGTCCATCGCTTCAAGTGATGACAAGGGTCAAGGGTGTGCTTCGCGCACCCTGCCACTCCATTCAGGAGCAGGCGCCCCTACCAGCATTAGCCCGCCATAGATCGACAAGGCCCTCGGCCCTTACCAGCACCAAAGCCTGAAAAATCACACACGCTGCGGCAATTTTCGCCATCAGCGCTTTCAGCATGCCTGCAATATCTTCGATTCCCAGCCCGAAACATCTGAGCCAGCCACCAAAGCAAGGCGCCCGCACGAGGCGGGCGCCAACCTTCAGACGTGGCGAACTTCGACGATCTCGTACTCGATTACGCCGCCAGGCGTTTTCACGGCAACCACATCACCCTCTTCCTTGGCAATCAAGGCACGGGCCAGTGGCGAACCCACCGAAATCTTGCCGAGTTTGAAGTCTGCCTCGTCCTCACCCACGATGTGGTAAGTCACGCGCTCATCAGTCTCGACGTTGGCGATTTCAACGGTGGTGCCGAAAATCACTTTGCCAGTATGAGGAATAGTCGTGACATCAATGATGACCTGATTCTGAATCCGGCCTTCGATGTCACGAATACGCGCCTCGACCATACCCTGCTGCTCGCGAGCAGCGTGGTATTCGGCGTTTTCCTTCAAGTCACCCAACTCGCGGGCCGTACCGATGTCCTGGCTGAGCTTCGGACGAACGACCTTGGTCAGGTGAGTGTGCTCTTCTTCCAGGGCGCGAGCGCCCTGAACAGTCATTGGGTACTTCGTTATGCTCATGCCTTCAATCCTGCGTGTAGATCCTGCAAGCGACGCACGGTCTTCTCGGGACCGAACTTCAGCGCTTCACAGATGGCTTCGCCAGCAGCAATGGTGGTGGTGCAGTAAATCTTGTGCTGCAGGGCATTGCGACGAATGGAGTACGAATCAGCGATCGATTGACGACCTTCGGTGGTGTTGATGATCAGGGTGACTTCGTCATTCTTGATCATGTCGACCACGTGCGGACGACCTTCGGTCACCTTGTTCACACGGCGCACTTTCAGGCCAGCAGCTTCGATCAGCTTGGCAGTACCGGCAGTGGCAACCACTTCGAAGCCCAAGTTGATCAGATCACGGGCCACGCCTGCAACCAGCGGCTTGTCGTCGTCACGCACGCTGATGAACGCGGTACCGCCGGTCGGCAGCACTTCGCTGGCGCCCATCTGGGCCTTGGCGAACGCTTCGCCGAAGGTGTCGCCCACGCCCATCACTTCACCGGTGGACTTCATCTCTGGGCCCAGGATCGGGTCCACGCCAGGGAATTTGGCGAATGGGAATACCGCCTCTTTCACGCTGTAGAAGTTCGGAATGATTTCCTTGGTGAAACCGATTTCCTTCAGGGTTTTACCGGCCATGACGCGAGCCGCGATCATTGCCAGGGAAACGCCGATGCACTTGGATACGAACGGCACGGTACGCGAAGCACGCGGGTTGACTTCGATGACGTAGATGTCGTCGCCTTGCAGCGCCAACTGTACGTTCATCAGGCCGACCACGCCCAGTTCCAGGGCCATTTTCTTGACCTGTTCGCGCATCTCGTCCTGGATGTGCGCCGGCAGCGAGTAAGGCGGCAGCGAGCATGCGGAGTCACCGGAGTGAACGCCGGCCTGCTCGATGTGCTGCATGATCGCGCCGATGACTACATCCTTGCCGTCGCAAACCGCATCCACGTCCATTTCGATGGCGCAGTTGAGGAAGTGGTCCAGCAGCACCGGGCTGTCGTTGGACACTTGAACCGCTTCGCGCAGGTAGCGCTTGAGTTCTTCTTCTTCGTAAACGATTTCCATCGCACGACCGCCCAGAACATAGGACGGACGCACCACCAGCGGGTAACCGATCTTGGTGGCTGCACGAATCGCTTCGTCTTCGCTGCGCACAGTGGCGTTTGGCGGCTGACGCAGGTTCAAGCGCTGGACCATTTGCTGGAAGCGCTCACGGTCTTCGGCACGGTCGATGGCATCAGGGCTGGTACCGATGATCGGTACGCCAGCAGCTTCCAGGGCGCGAGCCAGTTTCAACGGGGTTTGGCCGCCGTACTGTACGATCACGCCTTTTGGCTTCTCGACGCGCACGATTTCCAGCACGTCTTCCAGGGTCACTGGCTCGAAGTACAGGCGATCGGAGGTGTCGTAGTCGGTGGAAACGGTTTCCGGGTTGCAGTTGACCATGATGGTCTCGTAACCGTCTTCGCGCAGCGCCAGCGCCGCGTGTACGCAGCAGTAGTCGAACTCGATGCCCTGACCAATGCGGTTCGGACCGCCGCCCAGGATCATGATCTTGTCGCGGCCCGACGGCGCGGCTTCGCACTCTTCTTCGTACGTCGAGTAGAGGTACGCGGTGTCAGTGGCGAATTCGGCAGCACAGGTGTCGACGCGCTTGTAGACCGGGAAGATTTCCAGCTTGTGACGGTGAGCACGCAGGGCCTTCTCGGTCACACCCAGCAACTTGGCCAGACGCATGTCGGAGAAGCCTTTGCGCTTGAGGCGGAACATCAGGTCGCGGTCGATGCTGGTCAGACCCAGGGTCTTGACCTTCTCTTCGTCCTTGATCAGATCTTCCATCTGCACCAGGAACCAAGGATCGATCATGGTCATGCTGAAGATTTCATCGACAGTCATGCCCGAGCGCATGGCGTCCGCCACGTACCAGATACGCTCGGCGCCCGGCACGGTCAGCTCGCGCTTGAGCACGCTCATGCTTTCCGGGTTGCTCAGGTCAACCTTCTCGTCCAGGCCGCAAACACCGACTTCCAGCCCGCGCAGGGCTTTCTGCAGGGATTCCTGGAAGGTACGGCCGATGGCCATGACTTCACCCACCGACTTCATCTGAGTGGTCAGACGGGCGTCAGCCTTGGCGAATTTCTCGAAGGCGAAACGTGGCAGCTTGGTGACGACGTAGTCGATGGACGGTTCGAAGGACGCCGGGGTCTTGCCGCCGGTGATGTCGTTCGACAGTTCGTCCAGGGTGTAACCCACAGCCAGCTTGGCCGCGACCTTGGCAATCGGGAAACCGGTAGCTTTCGAAGCCAGGGCCGAAGAACGCGATACCCGCGGGTTCATCTCGATCACGACCATGCGGCCAGTGTTCGGGCAGATACCGAACTGAACGTTCGAACCGCCGGTTTCCACGCCGATCTCGCGCAGTACCGCCAGGGAGGCGTTACGCAGGATCTGGTATTCCTTGTCGGTCAGGGTCTGTGCAGGAGCCACGGTGATCGAGTCACCGGTGTGCACGCCCATCGGGTCGAAGTTTTCGATCGAGCAGACGATGATGCAGTTGTCCTTTTTATCGCGGACAACTTCCATTTCATATTCTTTCCAGCCGATCAGCGATTCGTCGATCAGCAGTTCCTTGGTCGGCGACAGGTCCAGACCACGGGCGCAGATTTCTTCGAACTCTTCACGGTTGTAAGCGATACCGCCACCGGTGCCGCCCATGGTGAAGGACGGACGGATGATGCACGGGAAGCCGAGCTTCTCGAGAACCGCGTTGGCCTCTTCCATGCTGTGGGCGATACCGGAGCGCGGGCACGCCAGGCCGATGGATTTCATCGCCTTGTCGAAACGCGAACGGTCTTCAGCCTTGTCGATGGTGTCAGCGTTGGCACCGATCATCTCTACGCCGAACTTCTCCAGAACGCCTTCACGCTCCAGGTCCAGGGCGCAGTTCAGAGCAGTCTGGCCGCCCATGGTCGGCAGCAGCGCGTCCGGACGCTCTTTCTCGATGATCTTGGCAACGGTCTGCCACTTGATCGGCTCGATGTAGGTGGCATCGGCCATGGCCGGGTCGGTCATGATGGTGGCCGGGTTGGAGTTCACCAGGATGACGCGGTAACCCTCCTCGCGCAGGGCTTTGCAGGCCTGGGCGCCGGAGTAGTCGAATTCGCAGGCCTGGCCGATTACGATCGGGCCAGCGCCGAGAATCAGGATGCTTTTAATGTCTGTACGTTTTGGCATGGGTTTGTCACTCAAATCCGCAGGTCAGTCGGCAAGCCGTCTTGTTCAATCTGTGAAGCCTTGAGGGGGCCGCCGGTTTCGGGACCACCCTCAAGCTTTGCTACATCAGGGCGAGCGATCAGCGTCGCTTGGCCATCTCGTTGATGAAGCGATCGAACAATGGCGCTACGTCGTTCGGGCCAGGGCTGGCTTCAGGGTGACCCTGGAAGCTGAAGGCGCTCTTGTCGGTACGCTCGATCCCTTGCAGGGTGCCGTCGAACAGCGATTTGTGGATCGCGCGGACGTTGGCTGGCAGGGTCGCTTCGTCTACGGCAAAACCGTGGTTCTGGCTGGTGATCATCACTACACCGCTGTCCAGATCCTGGACCGGATGGTTGGCACCGTGGTGGCCGTGGCCCATTTTCAGGGTCTTGGCGCCGGAGGCCAGAGCCAGCAGTTGGTGACCGAGGCAGATGCCGAACACCGGGATCTCGGTTTCCAGTACTTCCTTGATTGCCTTGATCGCGTAGTCGCATGGCTCAGGGTCGCCCGGGCCGTTGGACAGGAACACGCCGTCCGGCTGCAGAGCCAGCACATCGGCAGCAGGCGTTTGCGCAGGCACGACGGTCACGCGGCAACCGCGCTCGACCAGCATGCGCAGGATGTTCACCTTGACGCCATAGTCGTAAGCCACGACGTGGTATGGCAGCTCGGAGGCTTCGATGGTCGCGTGACTGTCGGTTTTCAGATCCCAGACGGTCGAGCGCCACTCGTAGCTTTCCTTGGTGCTGACGACTTTCGCCAGGTCCATGCCTTTGAGGCCAGGAAAACCCTGGGCAGCGGCGATGGCGGCTTCTTCGGAAATGTTGTCACCGGCCATGATGCAGCCGTTCTGCGCGCCTTTTTCACGCAGGATACGTGTCAGGCGGCGGGTGTCGATACCGGCGATGGCCACAACGTTGTTGGCCTTCAGATAGTCAGACAGGGACATCGTGTTACGCCAGTTGCTCGCAACCAGTGGCAGGTCACGAATGACCAGGCCAGCCGACCAGACGCGGTTCGACTCGGCATCTTCCGGGGTAGTACCGGTGTTGCCGATGTGCGGGTAGGTCAGGGTAACGATCTGTTGGGCGTAGGAAGGATCGGTAAGGATTTCCTGATAGCCGGTCATTGCGGTGTTGAACACCACCTCACCAACGGTTTGACCGTCGGCTCCAATGGCTTCGCCGCGAAAAATGCTGCCATCAGCAAGGGCGAGTATGGCTGGCTTAGTCAAGAAGACCTCCCGTAAATAAAGCCTGAAAGGGCGATCGCAGGTTGTAAAAAAGCGGAGTGACGTATGGACACGTCACCCCGCTTCTTCACTGAATTATTCTGCGCGCTTTTAGTGGACACACTAAAGCTGTAGCTTACAGAAAAAGGCCTTTTTGGTCTACCGCCAATGAGCCTTAAAGGCTGGAGAATGCGACAGGACGTCGCTTGGCGGAATAAAACCGGGCTCAAACGCTGTGCGCGAGCCCGATTTCGGCTGCATCTTAACGCAGATCGAGCACGTCTTGCATGTCATAAAGACCAGGCTCGCGCCCGTCCAGCCACAATGCGGCCCGTACCGCACCCTTGGCGAAGGTCATGCGACTGGAAGCCTTGTGGGTGATCTCGACACGCTCGCCATCGGCGGCGAACAGCACCGTGTGATCACCAACGATGTCGCCGGCACGCACGGTGGCGAAACCAATGGTCTCGCGCTCACGAGCGCCGGTCTGGCCTTCACGGCCATACACCGCCACCTTCTTCAAATCACGCCCCAGCGCATCGGCAATCACCTCGCCCATGCGCACGGCGGTGCCGGACGGCGCATCGACTTTATGGCGATGGTGGGCTTCGGTGATTTCGATGTCGACATCGTCGCCCAACACGCGAGCAGCGGTATCGAGCAATTTCAGGCACAGATTGACACCAACGCTGAAGTTGGCCGCGAAGACAATCGGAATGTCCTTGCCCGCTTGCGCCAGCAATTGCTTCTCTTCGACACTGAAACCGGTGGTGCCGATGATCATCGACTTGCCGTGTTTGCGGCAGAAGGCGAGGTTCTTCAGGGTCACCGTCGGGTGCGTGAAATCAATCAGCACGTCGAACTCGTCGACGACTCGATCCAGATCACCGGACAGCGGCACGCCGATACGACCGATAGCCGCCAGCTCGCCAGCATCAGCACCCACCAGCGTGCTGTCAGGACGATCCACCGCCGCCGTCAGACCGGCGCCAGGCGCTTGCTGCACCGCTTCAATCAGGGTCTTGCCCATGCGCCCGGCGGCGCCCATCACTGCAATACGTCGCATGCCTGTCTCCTTACAAATCGCCGAAGAAGCGTTTCACGCCTTCGAACCAGCCAGTGGTTTTCGGCGAATGGCTGTTGTCGTCGGCCAACGAACTGCGGAATTCTTCCAGCAGTTCGCGCTGACGACGACCCAGGTTAACCGGCGTCTCGACCGCCACGCGGCACATCAGGTCACCGGCACCGCCACCACGCACGGGTGCAACACCCTTGCCGCGAACACGGAACTGCTTGCCGGTCTGGGTTCCCTCGGGAATCTTCAGCTTGACCCGACCGTCAAGGGTCGGAATTTCCAGCTCGCCACCCAGCGCCGCATCGACGAAGCTGATCGGCACTTCACAGAACAAATGCTTGCCGTCACGCTGGAAAATCGCGTGTTCGCGCACATTGATCACGACATACAGATCACCGGTCGGCCCACCCTGAGCACCCGCCTCGCCCTCGCCGGACAGACGAATGCGATCGCCGGTATCGACACCGGCCGGCACTTTCACCGACAGGGTCTTGTACTCCTCGATACGACCTTCGCCCTGGCAGGAGTTGCACGGATCGGAAATGATCTTGCCCTGGCCATGGCAGCGCGGGCAGGTCTGCTGCACCGAGAAGAAGCCTTGCTGCATGCGCACCTGGCCGATACCGCCGCAAGTCGGGCAAGTCACCGGCGCAGAACCTTTCTTGGCACCGGAACCGTCGCACGGCTTGCAGTTGACCAGCGTCGGAACACGGATATTCACCGTGGTACCGCGCACCGCCTCTTCGAGGTCGAGCTCCAGGGTGTAGCGCAAGTCGCTGCCGCGCTGGGCACCGCCACGGGAGCCGCCGCGACCACCACCGAAGAAATCGCTGAAGACATCACCAAAGATGTCGGAGAAATTCTGACCGCCGAAACCGGCACCGCCGCCACCCATGCTCGGGTCGACACCGGCATGACCGTACTGGTCGTATGCCGCGCGCTTGCTCGAATCGGACAGCACTTCGTAGGCCTCGTTGGCCTCCTTGAACATTTCTTCCGACGCTTTGTCATCGGGATTACGGTCCGGGTGGTGCTTCATTGCCAGGCGACGGTAGGCCTTTTTCAGGTCCGCTTCGCTTGAGCCGCGCTCAACACCCAACACTTCGTAATAGTCACGCTTTGCCATAAGTCATCTGCACTCTTGAGGACGTCCGACAAAACCCTCCTGAGTTTGCCGAACTCGTTGAGCCCCAATACAGGCCCGGACCCAACTCACGTCAATTCAACGATCCTGGTCTTTGTTTCAAGATGGCACTTTCGGCTCGGAAAGCAGGAGCATTCCCGGCCATGCCAGCAGCATTCGAACGTTGTCGCATGCTGTAAAAATTCGCGTATTCCAGATACGCCAACGCGGGAGCAAGCTCCCGCGCGGCGACATCCTACCAGTCACTGCCCAAAGGCAGTCAACCGGCCGACCAACAACTTACTTGTGGTCTTTGACTTCTTCGAACTCGGCATCGACAACGTCGTCAGCCTTTTCAGCCGATTCGCCTTGCGGTGCAGCGCCTTCAGCAGGCTGGGCCTGTTCGGCGTACATCTTCTGCGCCACTGGAGCGGAGACTTTCGACAGCTCTTCAACCTTGGCGTCGATTGCAGCCTTGTCGTCGCCTTTGACGGCGGCTTCCAGGGCAACTACGGCAGCTTCGATTGCAGTCTTCTCTTCAGCGGTCACTTTATCGCCAGCGTCGGAGACCATTTTGCGAGTCGAGTGAACCAGCGCGTCACCCTGGTTACGGGCTGCAGCCAGTTCTTCGAACTTGCGGTCTTCCTCGGCGTTAGCCTCGGCATCACGCACCATGCGCTCGATTTCTTCGTCGGACAGACCGGAGTTGGCCTTGATCACGATCGACTGAGTCTTGCCGGTAGCCTTGTCCTTCGCACCAACGTGCAGGATGCCGTTGGCGTCGATGTCGAAGGTCACTTCGATCTGCGGCACGCCACGTGGAGCTGGTGGAATGTCCGCCAGGTCGAACTTGCCCAGAGACTTGTTCTGCGCGGCTTGCTTACGCTCGCCCTGCAGCACGTGAATGGTCACGGCGCCCTGGTTGTCGTCGGCAGTCGAGAACACTTGCGATTTCTTGGTAGGAATCGTGGTGTTTTTCTCGATCAGCGCGGTCATCACGCCACCCATGGTTTCGATACCCAGGGTCAGCGGGCTGACGTCGAGCAGCAGAACGTCTTTCACGTCACCGGCCAGTACCGCACCCTGGATAGCAGCACCCATGGCAACCGCTTCGTCCGGGTTGACGTCTTTACGAGCTTCTTTACCGAAGAACTCGGTTACCAGCTTCTGAACCAGTGGCATACGGGTCTGACCGCCCACCAGGATCACGTCGTTGATCGCGCCAACGTCGATACCGGCATCTTTCATGGCGATGCGGCAAGGTTCGATGGTGCGCTGAACCAGGTCTTCCACCAGCGCTTCGAGCTTGGCGCGGGAGATCTTCACGTTCAGGTGCTTCGGACCGGTGGCGTCTGCAGTGATGTACGGCAGGTTCACGTCGGTCGACTGGCTCGAGGACAGTTCGATCTTGGCTTTTTCAGCGGCTTCTTTCAGGCGCTGCATGGCCAGCGGATCACCCTTGAGGTTCATGCCGCTTTCTTTCTTGAATTCGTCGACGAGGTAGTCGATCAGACGAATGTCAAAGTCTTCACCGCCCAGGAACGTGTCACCGTTGGTAGCCAGTACTTCGAACTGGTGCTCGCCATCGACTTCAGCGATCTCGATCACGGAAACGTCGAAAGTACCGCCGCCCAGGTCATAAACGATCACGGTGTGATCGCCCTTGGCCTTGTCCATACCGTATGCCAGAGCGGCTGCGGTTGGTTCGTTGATAATACGTTTTACGTCCAGACCCGCGATGCGGCCGGCGTCTTTGGTCGCCTGACGCTGGCTGTCGTTGAAGTAAGCCGGAACAGTGATCACTGCTTCGGTGACTTCCTCGCCGAGATAATCTTCGGCGGTCTTCTTCATCTTCTTCAGAATTTCAGCCGAGATTTGTGGCGGCGCCATTTTCTGGCCGTTCACTTCAACCCAAGCATCGCCGTTGTCAGCCTTGGCGATTTTATAAGGGACCATCTGGATGTCTTTCTGCACAACTTCTTCGTCAAAACGACGACCGATCAGACGCTTCACCGCGTACAGGGTGTTATGCGGATTGGTCACAGCCTGACGCTTGGCCGACTGGCCAACCAGGATTTCGCCATCGTTGGCGTAAGCGATGATCGACGGCGTGGTACGCGCGCCTTCAGCGTTTTCAATAACTTTGGCCTTGCCGTTTTCCAGCACGGAGACGCAGGAGTTGGTAGTCCCCAGGTCGATACCGATAATTTTGCCCATGTTCACTCTCCCGAAACTTTGGATTTGGTTGCCGCAGCAGTGGTGGCTAACTGCGGTAGCACTTAAACGCTTGACTTATAAATGGGGGCCTTGCGGCGGATTTCAAGCCTGCTCATCAATAGAAGGCGAAACCGGCGCAGGCGCCTTGCTGACCACGACCATCGCCGGGCGCAGCAGGCGGCCATTGAGCTGATAGCCCTTCTGGAACACCTTCAGCACGCTGTTCGGCTCCACATCGGCGCTTTCCTGCATGGCCATAGCCTGATGCTGAACGGCGTTGAACGGTTCGCCATGCGGATCGATCGCTTCAAGCTGATAACGCTTGAGGGTGTCATGGAACATTTTCAGGGTCAGCTCGATGCCTTCGCGCATCGGACGGATGCTTTCGTCGTCCGGGCTGGACAATTCCAGGCCGCGCTCCAGGCTGTCGACGATCGGCAGCAGGTCACCGGCGAATTTTTCCAGCGCGAACTTGTGAGCCTTCTCCACATCCTGCTCGGCGCGACGGCGGACGTTCTGCAGATCGGCGGCTACACGCAAAGCCTGATCCTGAGCGCCTGCCAGTTGCTCTTCGAGCACTTGTACACGAGCCGCCAGGTTCTCACCCGAAGCCTCGGGCGCCTGGTTGGCGTCTGGGTTTTGCGTATCCACTGTCTGTTCGTCAGCCATAGATTTCTCCTTTCAATATCGTCCGCGAGCTTAACTCGCGCTTCTGCCCAGCTATATGGGGCCGTGAAATCCGGCTTCAAGGGGGGAACAAAAGATTAACCCCACAAAAAACAACTGCATTGTCATGCCAGGCAGCGATAAGGGTTTCGTCGGCCCAAGCAAATCGAGCTAACCAGGGGCATTGTCAGCGCGAAACAAAACACTGTATAAATAACCAGACCTTATGCCTGGGAGCGGCCCTTATGCTGGTGCACCTGTCCGTACACAACTACGCCATCGTTGAACATCTCGACCTCGAACTCGATCGCGGGATGAGCGTGATCACCGGGGAAACCGGCGCGGGCAAGTCGATCATGCTCGATGCACTGGGCCTGACCCTGGGTGATCGCGCCGATAATGGCGTAGTCCGCCCCGGCGCCGACAAGGCCGACATCCTGGCGACTTTCGATCTGGCCGATATTCCGGAAGCCGCCGCGTGGCTGGCCGAGCGCGACCTCGAAAACGACGGCCCGTGCATTTTGCGCCGGGTGATCACCTCTGAAGGGCGCTCACGGGGCTACATCAATGGCACGCCCTGCCCGCTTGGCGACCTGAAGGCCCTGGGCGAGCTGTTGATCGACATCCACAGCCAGCATGAACACCAATCGCTGCTCAAGACCGACACCCACCGCCGACTGCTCGACGAGTACGCCGGCGCCACGGACCTGGCCCGCCAGGTACAGCTTGCCGCCCAACGCTGGCGCCAGACCCGCCAGGAACTGGAGCGCCTCTCCAACTCCGGTGACGAGCAGCGTGCACGACATCAACTGCTCAGCTACCAGCTCGAAGAGCTGGAAAACCTTGGCCTGGGTGATAACGAACTGGAACAGCTGGAACAGGAACACAAAAACCTGACCAATGCTGAAACCCTGCTCGGGATCTGCCGGCAGGTGGTCGAACAATGCAGCGAAAGCGACTCAGGCAACGTCCTCAATGCCCTCACCGCCAGCCTCAACCGCCTGTCGAGCATCAATAGCTCTATCGGCGCACTGGGTGAAGCCAGCAGCCTGCTGACCAGCGCGCAGATCCAGGTAGAAGAAGCCGTCGGCGAACTGAACCGCTTCCTCGACAACTTCGACGCCGATCCGTCACGCCTTCAATACCTCGAAGAGCGCCTCGATGCGATCTACACCCTTGCACGCAAGCACCGCATCCAGCCGACTGAAGTCGCCGAGATGCAGCAAAAGCTGCTGGATGAAATCGAAACCCTGAATGCCAACGACGAATCCATCGAGCGTCTGAGCGATGAACTGTCCTCCTATGCGCGTCACTATCAGGAAAAGGCCCGGGAACTGAGCGACCTGCGTCATCAGGCCTCAAGCAGCCTGGCCAGCGCCGTGGAACAGGAAATCCAGCGCCTGGGCATGCCCGGTGGCCGCTTCACCATCGAGTTGCGCCCCAACAGCAGCAATGAGCTTTTGCCCAACGGCCTGGAACAGGTGGAACTGCTGGTCAGCGCCAACCCCGGGCAACCATTGAAAGCCCTGGCCAAAGTGGCATCCGGTGGTGAACTGTCGCGGATCAGCCTGGCGATCCAGGTGATCACCGCGCAGACATCCCGCGTACCAACGCTGGTATTCGATGAAGTGGACGTCGGCATCGGCGGCCCGACTGCCGAAATCGTCGGCCAGTTACTGCGTAGACTCGGAGAACGGGGCCAGGTGCTGACCGTCACGCACTTGCCGCAAGTGGCGGCGCAAGGTCATCAACATTTATTTGTGCACAAGGTACGGGGCGAGGATGCCACGCGCACAGCTGTCTCCAAACTGAGCAAAAACGACCGCGTCGAAGAAGTGGCGCGCATGCTGGGCGGTATCGACCTCACCAAGGAATCCCTGGCGCACGCGAAAAAAATGGTCGTAACGGCAAAAATTTGAGATGCACAGAAAGCACGAAGGCGACCCTGGGGTCGCCTTCGTTCGTTTCGCGAACCTTGGGTTCGCGCGACATGCTTACTTTTTCTTGCGCACGTACAGCACCAGATTGTGATCCACCAGATCGACACCGTGCTCTTCGGCAATTGCCTTCTGGAGCTTTTCGATTTCCGGGCTGATGAATTCCACAACCTCACCGGTTTCCACGTTGACCATATGGTCGTGGTGGCCACCGTCGGCCAATTCGAATACCGCATGGCCACCGTCGAAGTTGTGACGGACCACGAGGCCAGCCGCTTCGAACTGGGTCAGTACACGGTAAACAGTGGCCAGACCTACGTCCTCTCCAGCTTCCATCAACGCCTTGTAGACGTCCTCGGCACTCATGTGGCGCTGCTCGGTAGAGTCGAGCATTTGCAGAATCTTGACCCGTGGCAGGGTCACTTTGAGGCCGGCTTTGCGTAGTTCGCTATTTTCAACCATGGTCAGCTTTCTCGCGATGCTGCTTCGCAGCTTCTCTTAATGCGGGTATGATCGGCGTTTACGTTGTCCCAGCCAAGATAGTGGAAGTCGCCCACCGATGCAAAACACCAAGCTCTTGCTAACCAGTTTCACCTTTGTGGGACTGCTCGCACTCGCCGGTTGTTCATTCCCCGGGGTTTACAAAATCGACATCCAGCAGGGCAATGTCGTCACGCAGGACATGATAGACCAGTTACGCCCGGGAATGACCCGAAAGCAAGTACGGTTTATCATGGGTAACCCTCTGCTGACCGACACGTTCCATGCCGATCGCTGGGATTATCTGTATAGCCTGCAACCGGGTGGCGGTGAACGCCAACAAGAACGCATTAGCGTTATTTTCAACCCAAATGACCAGCTTGTCAGCCTTTCTGGTGATTTCATGCCAGGGGTGAGCCGTGACGAGGCCATTCTCGGCAAGGACAGCGGCACACCAGTCGCTGCGCCAGTAGAAAACGTCGAGCAGCCGAAACCGGAAAAACCGGTCAAGCCAGGCTCGTTGCTGGATCAGATCCAGAAGGACGTCGACGGCGTAGAAACCGTTCCAGTCCCGACGCCAGAACCGCTGGACACTTCGCCGCAATAATTTGCGACGCAATAAAAAACCCGGCATGTCCGGGTTTTTTTATTGCCTGCATTTCGGCAAATCACTGATTTCGGGCTTTGGCCTCGGCAGCCTTCGCGGCGCGCAGCCGTCGCACTTCTTTCGGATCGGCCAGCAAGGGCCGATAAATTTCGATGCGATCCCCGGCCTCTACCAGCCGACTGTCGGGATCGACGATAAATTTACCGAAGATACCCACAGGGCAATCGGCCAGATTCAGCTCGGGGAACTCCTTGCCAACCCCGGACCCGAGTACAGCAGCCCGCACGGTCGTTCCCACCGGCACCGCTACCGACACAAGCACCTGGCGCTCCACGGCGGCATACACCACTTCGATCTCGATCACGGCCTCAACCATGTATTTGCTTGGCACGCTGACAGAACGCATCCATCAGCGTGTTCGCCGCCTGATTGAACAACGGCCCCAACGTAGCGCGAACGATCGGCCCGGCGTAATCGAACGAGAGGTCCAGGCTGATTTTGCAGGCTTTGTCGGTCAGCGCCTTGAACACCCAGATGCCATGCAACTGGGTAAATGGGCCTTCCTCAAGATGCATCTCGATCGATTGCCCGGGCACCAGGGTGTTACGTGTCACGAAATGCTGGCTGAGTCCGCCCTTGGCCACCCCGACGCTCGCCCGCATATGCTCGGGGGAGCTTTCCAGGACTTCCGCCGACGAGCACCACGGCAGAAACTCCGGGTATCGCGCTACGTCATTGACCAGGTCATACAGCGCTTGCGCCGGATAAGGCAGCAGGGCCGAACGTTGAATGTGTGTCGTCATGTCAGCGTCACTTCCACAGCTGGGCGGCAAACACTACGAGAATGCCGATTGGCGCCACATAGCGCATCAAAAACAAGGACAAGCTGAACAATGCCGGGTTGCGGATCGACAATTCGTCGCGCACCGCTTCGCGCCCCATTATCCAGCCTGCAAACACCACGAAACACAAACCGCCAAGGGGCAACATGAGTCGCGAGGTGAAGAAATCGATCACGCCAAAGAAGTCCAGACCACCGGTTGCTCCCCACTGATAGAGATGGAACATCCCGCCTTCGTTCACGAAGAACTTCGCTTCCTTCCAGATATTGAAGGAAAACACGGTACCCAGACCGACAAACCAGCAACTGAATGCCAGCCAGAAAGTGACCCACGCCCTGCTTACTTTAGTGCGCTCCACCAGGTAAGCCACCATGGGCTCCAGCAAGGAAATGGCTGAACTCCAGGCCGCCACCGCCACCAGCAGGAAGAACACAACACCCATCAATTGGCCGAAGGCTACGTTACCGAATGCGAACGGCAGGCTGACGAACATCAGGCCCGGGCCTTCGCTCGGGTTCAGACCCGCAGCGAACACAATCGGAAACAATGCCAGGCCGGCCACCAGAGATACGAAGGTATCAAGCAAGGCCACGCCGACGACAGTGCCGGAAAGCGACGAACTCTTCGGCATATAGGCGCCATAGATCATGATCGAACCGACGCCCACGCTCAGGGAGAAGAATGCGTGACCCATCGCCGGCAGCAGGCCGTCGAGCACCTTTTCCGGGTGGAAGTCGAACATGAAGTGCACGCCTTCCATGAAATGCCCGGTGGTCATGCTATAGCCCAGCAGCACCAGGATCATCACGAACAGCAACGGCATCATGATCCGCAAGCTGCGCTCAAGGCCGGCAACCACGCCTCTGGCGATCACCACGGCGGACAGCAGCATGAAAATCGTGTGCCAAAGTGTCAGGCGCCACGGATCCGCGATGACATTGCCAAAGTAGGCACCGACCTGATCCGCCGTCACGCCCTGGAAATCGCCGCGCCCCATGTCGATGATGTAGTCCAGCGACCAGCCGCCCACCACGCTGTAGAAAGACAGGATCAACAATGCCGTGATCATCCCGGCAAATGCGCCCCAGGACCATTTGCCCGAATGCCCCGCCTCGACCGCCAGCATCTTCAAGGCGTTGGCCGGACTCTGCCGGGCACGCCGGCCGATCAGGGTTTCCGCCAGCATAACGGGCACACCGATGAGTGCGATACAGGCCAGGAACATCAGCACAAAAGCGCCGCCGCCATAGACGCCGACCATGTAGGGGAATTTCCAGATACTGCCCAGGCCCACGGCCGAACCGGTCGCGGCGAGTATGAAGACCCAGCGGCTAGCCCAACTGCCGTGGACAGAAACCTTGTCTGTCGACATCGTTAACACGCCCAAGCGTTCAAAAAAGAGGGCGCATTGTCCGGGATTCAATCAACCTGCTCAAGCACGTAGCAACACCGTAGCCGACTCTGTTGTAACTCCCTATAATGCCGCCCCTATGGCTAAACAGAAGAAACACCCAACAGGGACCATCGCGCAAAATAAAAAAGCGCGACACGATTACTTCATCGAACACAAGTTCGAGGCTGGTCTGGTCCTGGCCGGCTGGGAAGTAAAAAGTTTGCGGGCAAGCAAGCTGCAGCTCGTTGACAGTTACGTACTGCTCAAGGATGGCGAAGCCTGGCTGCTTGGCAGTCACATTACGCCTCTGATGACGGCCAGTACCCACGTCATCGCTGACCCGGTGCGCACGCGAAAATTGCTGCTCAACCGGCGCGAGCTGGAAAAGCTGGCGGCCGCCGTGCAGCAAAAGGGTTACGCCTGCGTATGCCTGTCCTGGTACTGGAGCAAGCACATGGTCAAGTGCGAGATCGCTCTAGGCAAGGGCAAGAAGGAATACGACAAGCGCGATACCGAACGCGAACGCGACGCCGGTCGTGAGTTGCAGCGTGCTGTGCGCAACAAGGGCAAGGAAGACTGACCCTCCTGCCCTGATCGTTCCCACGCTCTGCGTGGGAACGATCACTATAGGTCACATCCCCTTGCGTCGCTCCGCCCGAGCCATGCGCTGCACTTCCTGACGCACTTCTTCCAGCACTTCCTGTACATACAGAATGTGTCGGCTGGAGACTTCCCGCGCCTGCTCAGCCCGCCCTTCGATAATCGCCTGGTACAACTCCCGATGCTGCGTGATCAGCATGTCGCGGGTTTCAGTGCGCTGCTTGTACATGCCGCCGATGTTCGTCACCACGTTGCGCTTGAGCAGATCGAACAACCCGCGAATGGTGTGCAGCAGCACTGCGTTGTGGCTGGCTTCGGCGATTGCCAGATGAAAACTGGCATCCGCCGCGCCCTCTTCGGCACGACTCACCTCATCGTGGCGGGAGTAGCAGTCCTGTAATTGATTGAATGCGGCGGTGAGCCGTTCGCGGTCGACGTCGGTGGCACGCAACGCCGCGTAATAGGCACAGGACGCTTCCAGCGTATGACGAAACTCCAGCAGATCGCGCTGAGCCTCGGGATTACTTTCCAGCAGTTGCAGCAATGGATCACTGAAGGTCGTACCCAGGGACTCCACCACATAATTGCCGCCGCCCTGACGACTGACCAACAAACCCTTGGCCGTCAGTTTCTGGATGGCTTCGCGCAGCGAAGGGCGTGACACGCCGAACTGCTCGGCCAGCGCGCGCTCGGCCGGCAGGCGCTCACCGGCCTTTAGCGTGCCCTCGAGAATCATTCCCTCAAGCCGCTCGACAATATCGTCAGACAAACGGCGCTGACGAATCTGATCAAACCCCATAACAAAATTTCTCCACGATCCGACGACTCGCCGGGGCTCTATTCTGGCCTATCGGCGCGTCGCCAGCACCTACCTCAGCGCATTTGCCCACGTGCTACAGACGAGTCGCGGACGGCGCATTCGACAAAAGTTTTAGGGCGGCAAATTGACACACCACCTACAAGGCTTTTACCCTAGCGAACAGCGATTGTAAATTGGTATTACCAATTAACCAAGACCGCCCATCAGTGCCTGACCAACAACAATTAGGGGCCACCCCATATGCAAACCTGGCAACAGCTCTACAGCCCGCTCGGCAGCCTCGGCCTGTCCGCACTCGCCGCCGTTATCCCCATCGTGTTTTTCTTCCTGGCCCTGGCCGTGTTTCGCCTCAAAGGCCACGTGGCCGGCAGCATCACCCTGGCCTTGTCGATTCTGGTGGCGATCTTCGCTTTCCATATGCCGGTCGACATGGCATTAGCCGCCGCCGGTTACGGCTTCGCCTACGGTCTGTGGCCGATTGCCTGGATCATTGTGGCGGCGGTATTCCTCTACAAATTGACGGTCAAGAGCGGTCAGTTCGAGGTGATCCGCAGTTCGGTGCTGTCGATCACCGACGACCAGCGCCTGCAAGTGTTGCTGATTGGCTTCTGCTTCGGCGCCTTCCTGGAAGGTGCCGCCGGTTTCGGCGCGCCGGTGGCGATTACCGCCGCGCTGCTGGTCGGGCTGGGCTTCAACCCGCTGTACGCCGCAGGCTTGTGCCTGATCGCCAACACCGCTCCGGTCGCGTTCGGCGCCCTGGGTATTCCGATCATCGTTGCCGGACAAGTGACCGGCATCGACGCCTTCAAAATCGGCGCCATGACCGGCCGGCAACTGCCGCTGCTGTCGCTGTTCGTACCGTTCTGGCTGGTGTTCATGATGGATGGCCTGCGCGGCGTGCGCGAAACCTGGCCGGCAGCACTGGTCGCCGGCTTGAGCTTCGCCGTGACCCAGTACTTCACCTCGAACTTCATCGGCCCGGAACTGCCGGACATCACTTCGGCCCTGGCCAGCCTGATTTCCCTCACGCTGTTCCTGAAAGTCTGGCAACCGAAACGCGCCGCAGGCCAGCACATCGCCGGTGCCGTGTCAGCCTCCGTGGTAACCGCCAGCGTCGGTGGTTTCGGCCAGAAGCGCAGCACCGTGGCTTCGCCCTACAGCCTCGGGGAAATTATCAAGGCCTGGTCACCGTTCCTGATCCTCACTGTACTGGTCACCATCTGGACCCTGAAACCGTTCAAGGCGATGTTTGCCGCGGGCGGCTCGATGTACAGCTGGGTATTCAACTTCGCCATCCCGCACCTGGATCAAATGGTGGTCAAGGTTGCCCCGATCGTGGCGACGCCGACGGCCATTCCAGCGGTGTTCAAGCTGGACCCGATTTCCGCGACCGGCACGGCAATCTTCTTCTCCGCGCTGATCTCGATGGTGGTCCTGAAGATCAACCTCAAAACTGGTCTTACCACTTTTAAAGAGACCTTCTACGAGTTGCGCTGGCCGATCCTGTCCATCGGCATGGTGCTGGCGTTCGCCTTCGTCACCAACTACTCGGGCATGTCATCGACCATGGCCCTGGTATTGGCCGGCACAGGTGCAGCCTTCCCGTTCTTCTCGCCGTTCCTCGGCTGGCTGGGTGTGTTCCTGACAGGCTCCGATACTTCGTCCAACGCCCTGTTCAGCTCGTTGCAGGCCACCACTGCGCACCAGATCGGGGTCAACGACACCTTGCTGGTGGCGGCGAACACCAGCGGCGGCGTGACCGGCAAGATGATCTCGCCACAATCGATCGCCGTGGCTTGCGCCGCGACTGGCCTGGTGGGCAAGGAATCGGATCTGTTCCGCTTTACCCTCAAGCACAGCCTATTCTTTGCAACAATCGTCGGCTTGATCACGTTGGCTCAGGCCTACTGGTTCACCGGCATGCTGGTGCATTAAGGGCTACAGGAAACACGGACAAAACCGACGCCGGGCCAAACCTCCGGCGTCAGCTATTCATACCCCGGTCTGTAAGGCTGCTGAACGTTTCCCTTTCAATATTCAGCAGCCTCGACGGACGCATAACCGGGACCACCCGGAGACGCCTGATGAGCGAGCTTTTCTACAACGCTGTGCCGAACGCGACCCGCGTCGCCCCGCCACTGCCCGAGCCTCGGCAATACCCCAGCGAGAAACCGTCACGGGTCTACCTGTTCGGGACCTGCGTGGTGGATTTGTTTTATCCGCAAGCCGGGATGGACGCGATCCACCTGCTGGAGCGCGAAGGCATTCGTGTCGACTACCCGCAGGGGCAGAGCTGTTGCGGGCAACCGGCCTACACCTCGGGTTACACTGAGCAGGCCCGGACCGTGGCGCGCTCGCAATTGGCGCTGTTCGCCGGGGACTATCCAGTGGTGGTGCCGTCGGGCTCCTGCGCAGGCATGTTGCGCGAGCACTACGCCGACTTGTTCAAGGACGAGCCGGACACGCTGAAACAGGTTCAGGCGCTGGCTGCCAGGACCTATGAGCTGGCCGAGTTCCTGCTGTTCGTGTGCAAGGTGCAGCTCAAGGACAGCGGCGCTCCCGTGAAAGTGGCGCTGCACACCTCGTGCTCGGCACGCCGCGAGATGAATACCCACCTGCACGGCCGCGAATTGTTGGCGCAGTTGAGCAATGTGGAGCGGGTCAACCACGAACACGAAAGCGAATGCTGTGGCTTCGGCGGGACTTTCAGCGTCCGAATGCCGGACATTTCCGGCGCCATGGTGGCTGACAAGACCCGGGCGCTGAAGGAATCCGGAGCGCACCAGGTACTGAGTGCCGACTGCGGCTGCTTGATGAACATCAACGGCTCGCTGGAGAAACAGCAGGAAGCGTTACGCGGTCAGCATCTGGCCAGCTTCCTCTGGCAGCGAACCGGAGGTGCCCGATGAGCGCTTCCACGATTATTCCGACAGTTGCAGTAGAAGAAGACTTTCGCACCCGCGCCCACAACGCGCTGGGTGATGCGCAATTGCGGGGCAACTTCCGCAAGGCGATGGATTCACTGATGACCAAACGGGCAGCGGCTTTCAGCGATGCCCACGAAAGAGAACATTTACGCGCACTGGGCAATGCTGTTCGCGCCCGTGCGTTATCCAAGTTGCCAGACCTGCTCGAACAACTGGAACAGAACCTGACCCGCAACGGTGTGACAGTGCACTGGGCGGAAACGGTGGACGAGGCCAATGGCATCGTCCTTTCGATCATCCGCGCTCACGAGGGGCGGCAAGTGATCAAGGGCAAATCGATGGTCAGCGAAGAAATGGAGATGAATCACTTCCTCGCTGAACAGGGCATTGAATGCCTGGAATCGGACATGGGCGAATACATCGTCCAGCTCGACCACGAGAAGCCTTCACACATCATTATGCCGGCGATCCACAAGAATGCCGGTCAGGTCGCGTCCTTGTTCCACGACAAACTTGGCGTGGAATACACCAAGGACGTTGACCAACTCATTCAGATCGGTCGCAAGGTCTTGCGGCAGAAATTCTTCGAAGCGGACATCGGCGTCTCCGGCGTCAACTTCGCCGTGGCCGAAACCGGCACCCTGCTGCTGGTGGAAAACGAAGGCAACGGCCGCATGACCACCACGGTGCCACCGGTGCACATCGCGGTCACCGGTATCGAAAAGGTTGTGGAAAACCTGCGCGACGTGGTGCCGCTGCTGTCGCTGCTGACCCGCTCGGCCCTCGGCATCCCGATCACCACCTACGTCAACATGATCTCCGGCCCGCGCAAGGAGCACGAGCTCGACGGGCCTCAGGAAGTGCACCTGGTACTGCTCGACAACGGTCGCAGCCAGGCCTTTGCCGACAGTGAATTGCGCCAGACCCTCAATTGCATCCGCTGCGGCGCCTGTATGAATCATTGCCCGGTCTACACCCGAATCGGCGGCCATGCCTACGGCGAGGTTTACCCAGGGCCTATCGGAAAAATCATCACCCCGCACATGGTTGGCCTGGCCAAAGTCCCGGACCACCCGAGCGCCTCTTCGCTGTGCGGTGCCTGCGGCGAAGTGTGCCCGGTAAAAATTCCGATCCCTGCACTGCTGCGTCGCCTGCGTGAGGAAAACGTCAAGGCACCGGACAGCCCTCATCAAGTGATGCGCGGCCAGGGCAGCAAGTATTCGCGCAAGGAACGGTTCATCTGGAACGCCTGGGCGAAGCTGAACAGCTCGCCGACGCTGTACCGCCTGTTCGGCTTTTTCGCCACCCGCCTGCGCGCCCTCACCCCGAGCAATGTCGGCCCGTGGACGCAAAACCACAGCGCGCCGAAACCCGCTGCCCGCTCACTGCATGACATGGCCCGCGAGCACCTGGCCAAACAGGGAGACCGTTGATGAGCGCCAAGCAAAACATCCTCGCCAAACTGCGTAAAAGCCTGACAGGCACTACGCCGATGGCTGACAACTTCGACGTCGATCTGGTGACGCAGCCCTACACCTACGCGCCAGAACAACGCATCGCCCAGCTGCGCAAACTGATGGAAGCGGTGCACACGGAAATCCATCTGACGTCCGGCGAAGCATGGCCAGCGCTGTTGGCGAGATTGCTGCAGGAGCGCCAATTGCCGAGCCTGTTGATCGCACCGGGCACCGCTCACGGTCAGCGAGTCACTCAACATTGGGCGAGTCATCCTGAGCTGCCGACGCTCAAAGCCTACGACCGGCCTATCGAAGAATGGAAAGCCGAACTGTTCAACGACACCCCGGCGAGCCTCACCGGCACCCTCGGCGCAATCGCAGCGACAGGCAGCCTGATTATCTGGCCGACCCGGGAAGAACCGCGTCTGATGAGCCTGGCGCCACCGGTGCATTTCGCCCTGCTCAAGGCCAGTGAAATCCGCGACAACTTCTATCAGGTGCAGCAGGAATTCGAATGGGCACAGGGCATGCCGACCAATGCACTGCTGGTATCCGGCCCGTCGAAGACCGCCGACATCGAACAGGTGCTGGCGTACGGCGCTCACGGACCGAAAGACCTGGTGGTTCTGATCCTGGAGGATAAATGAGTCTACCGGCGGCTTTTCTGCGAGATGCGCAGCAACTGATTCCCAAGGCGCGGCGTTTCGACGATCCGCTGTCGACGCTGGCGTTCGGTACCGATGCCAGCTTTTATCGACTGATTCCGCAACTGGTGATCCGCGTCGAGTCTGAACAAGAAGTGGTAACGCTTCTGCGACTGGCCCAGCGCGATCGGGTTGCGGTGACCTTCCGCGCCGCTGGCACCAGTCTCTCCGGCCAGGCCATCAGCGACTCGGTATTGATCGTGCTTGGGGATAACTGGAACGGTCGCGAGATTCGCGGCCAAGGCACCCAGATTCGCCTGCAACCGGGGGTGATTGGCGCGCAGGCCAACGCCTGGCTGGCGCCGTTCGGCCGCAAGATCGGTCCCGACCCGGCCTCGATCAACGCCTGCAAAATCGGCGGCATCGTCGCCAACAATGCCAGCGGCATGTGCTGCGGTACGGCGCAGAACACCTATCACACCCTGGCCGGCATTCGCCTGGTCCTCGCCGACGGCAGCTGCCTCGATACCGAAGACGCCGCCAGTGTCGCGGCGTTTCGACAGAGCCACGGTGCGTTGCTGGAGCAACTGGCGACACTGGGTCGCGAGACCCGCGCCAACACCGAACTGGCTGCGAAAATTCGCCACAAGTACCGCCTGAAAAATACCACTGGCCTGTCACTTAATGCCCTGGTGGATTACGACGAGCCTGTGGATATCTTGAGCCACCTGCTGGTGGGTTCCGAAGGCACCCTGGGTTTCATCAGTGCCGTGACCTACGACACAGTGATCGACCACCCGAACAAAGCCTCGGCGCTGATCGTGTTCCCGGATGTGGAAACCTGCTGCAACGCGGTAAGCGTGCTCAAAAGCCAACCGGTCTCGGCCGTGGAATTGCTCGATCGCCGTAGCCTGCGCTCAGTGCAGGACAAACCAGGCATGCCGGCTTTCGTACAGCAACTGTCGAACAATGCCTGCGCGCTGCTGATCGAATCCCGCGCCGCGTCGTCCACGCTGCTGCATGAACAGCTGGCGCAGATCATGGCGTCGCTCGCCGGGTTCCCGGTAGAAAAACAGGTCGACTTCACCGAAGACTCGCTGGAAAACGCAAGGCTCTGGGCGATCCGCAAGGACACCTTCCCCGCTGTCGGCGCGGTGCGCAAAACCGGCACCACGGTGATCATCGAAGACGTGACCTTCCCGGTCGAACAACTGGCCATCGGCGTCAACTGCCTGATCGAGCTGTTCGACAAACATCACTACGACGAAGCGATCCTTTTCGGACACGCCCTGGAAGGCAATCTGCACTTTGTCTTCACCCAAGGCTTCAACAATCCGCAGGAAGTCGCACGCTATCAGGCGTTCATGGACGACGTGGCGCAGTTGGTGGCAGTGGAATTCGGCGGTTCGCTGAAGGCTGAACACGGCACCGGGCGTAACATGGCGCCCTTCGTCGAACTGGAATGGGGCAGCGACGCCTACCAGTTGATGTGGCAACTCAAACGCCTGCTGGACCCCAACGGTATTCTCAATCCGGATGTGGTGCTCAGTGACGATCCGCAGATCCACCTCAAACACCTCAAGCCGCTGCCGGCCGCCGATGAGATTGTGGATAAGTGCATCGAATGCGGCTTCTGTGAACCGGTCTGCCCTTCCAAAGGCCTGACCCTGAGCCCGCGCCAGCGCATCGTCATCTGGCGTGACATCCAGGCGAAGAAGCGCGCCGGAGTCGACACCTCCGAACTCGAAGCGGCCTACGAATACCAGGGCATCGACACCTGCGCCGCCACAGGCCTGTGTGCACAACGCTGCCCGGTAGGCATCAATACCGGCGAGCTGGTGAAAAAACTTCGCAGCCGTAAGGCCACGCATACGAAAACCGCCAACTGGCTTGAAGGAAACTTCGCCACGGCGCTGCAAGGCGCGCGGTTCACCCTGCACGTGGCCAACGGCGCACGGATGCTGTTGGGAGCACCACGACTGGCCAGACTCAGCGCGACGATGAATAAACTGTCCCACGGGCAGATCCCGCTGTGGACCAACGCCATGCCACAGCCTGAACGGGCGATCCGTTTCAGCCCGACGACAACCGATGCGCGCCCACGGGTGGTGTATCTGGCCGCATGCGTGTCCCGGGCCATGGGCCCGGCGGCGGGCGACAAGGAACAAATGTCGCTGCACGACAAGACCCGCGGCCTGCTGGAAAAGGCCGGATTTCAGGTGGTCTACCCGGACAACCTCGACAGCCTTTGCTGCGGCCAGCCGTTCGCGTCAAAAGGCTACGCCGAACAGGCCGAACACAAACGCCAGGAACTGATCGGAGCACTGCTGCACGCCAGTCGCGGCGGACTCGACCCCATCTACTGCGATACCAGCCCGTGCACCCTGCGTCTGGTCCAGGACCTGGGCGACGTGCGTCTGGATCTGTACGACCCGGTGCGCTTCATCCGCACACACTTGATGGATCGCCTGCAGTTCACCCCCCAGGACGCGCCGATTGCCGTACACGTGACCTGCAGTACCCAGCACCTCGGCGAAAGCCAGGCGCTGATCGATCTGGCGCGCAAGTGCAGCAAAAACGTGGTGATTCCCGAAGGCATTCATTGCTGCGGCTTCGCCGGCGACAAGGGCTTCACCACGCCGGAGTTGAACGCGCACTCCTTGCGAACACTCAAGGACGCGGTGCAGCAGTGCAGCGAAGGGATTTCCACCAGCCGCACCTGTGAGATCGGCCTGACACAACACGGCGGCATCGACTATCACGGTCTAGTCTATCTGGTGGACCGCGTTACCCAAGCCAGAGCGCTGTGATAGCAAGACCTCAAGGAAGGTGGATTGTTGGACCTTGCTCGATGCTTCTTGCCGGAATTGACAACCTTACAGCAGAAAAAACAGAACCCTGACGTGCCGCCGCAGTCCACTGATCAAGTCCCGCAAATGCGGGGCTTTCCCAATACTCGGCAGCCCGACTTGATGGCCAGCGATACCTGGCCCTTCAGCTCAAGGAGATACACATGAATCGTTCTGTGCTGTTAGGTTTGTTCATTACTGCTTCCATGATGGCTTCCCCTTCGTTTGCCGCAGAAGACCTTTGCGAGGTCAACCTGAAAACCATCGAAAACGGCAAGGCACAGGTTCCTCCGGAAATGACTGACCAGGTAAAGGCCTCCGTCGAGAAAGCCAAGGCCGAGCAGGCAAAAGGCACCCAGGAAGGCATTGACGCTTGCATCTCCGAGACCACTCAAACCATCGCCGATGTCACGAATGCAAAAAAAGGCTCGAAGTAACCCGGTTCAAGGCCAACCTTCGGGTTGGCCCTCCGAGCCTCGGTGGCGCACATCCCCCGGCCCCCCCTTCGAAGACATTCGTCCCCTGCCAGCGCTGCCTTATCAGACAGTCAGCCCAGCGTTTTTCCAAACGAACCGAATTCCCGCGCAGCGTCGAAGTCTTCTAAACAGCCCCGATCCATCATGTAAAGCTGTAGTCGGGCAACACACCCTGTGGCGAGGGGGCTTGTCGGACCGCCGCACCGCCCCGTTCGGCTGCGAAGCAGTCGCAAAACCGCTACACACGATGTACCTGACCTGATACCCCCCATGGCAGTTTTTTCGACCAAGCCGCGCCCCCCCTGACGCAGCCCCGAAAAAATCAGCCCAAGGAGAAAACCATGAAACCTGCCTCACTTGCTGGCCTGCTCACCACTTGCGCAATCCTCGCCTCCCCTGTGTCCGCCGCCGACAACACCCTCTGTACGAGCAAGCTCCAAGAGCTCAACAACAAAGTCACCGCACTGCCAGCAACCTCCACAAACACCACAATGGAGATCAAACGACTGCTGTCCAGCGCCCAAGCATCACAAGCCGCCGGTGACGACACCAAATGCGTCACCGAAGCCAGCCAGGCAATGGCCCTCGCTGACCAACAGACCAACGCAGCCACCCCATGATCTGTGATGCCCAACCTTTCGGGTTGGCCTTCTCACGCGTGTTGGCGTACACTGCACAGGCCTGTTGCTCATTTGATTCACCGAGCATCAGGCTCGGGGCCGTTTAGGATTCGACGCCGGTTGCGAAACTTTAGGTGCATGCCGAGTTGGTAACAGAACTCGTAAATCCACTGTTGCAACTACTTATAGTTGCCAATGACGAAAACTACGGCCAGGAATTCGCTCTCGCTGCGTAAGCAGCCTTAGCCCTGAGCTTCTGGTACCTTCGGGTCCAGCAATCACCAGGGGATGTCTGTAAACCCAAAGTGATTGTCATATAGAACAGAATCGCCGTGCAGTACGTTGTGGACGAATCGGCTAAAACTTACACAACTCGCCCAAAGCACCCTGCCCGTCGGGTCGCTGAGGGTTAACTTAATAGACACGGCTACGCATGTAGTACCGACAGCGGAGTACTGGCGGACGGGGGTTCAAATCCCCCCGGCTCCACCAATCGAAGCTGACAAAGCCCGCCTAGTGCGGGCTTTGTTGCATCTGGGGTTTGGCAATCGATGGCTCCTCCTTGTCGCAGGTGGCTTGCCAGCGAAGACGCCAGCCGCAGGTGACAATCCGGCACAAATAGATCCGTCCCCTTTTTGCTTTTTGGTCCGTCCCCTTTTTGGTCCCGGCCCACCAACCAAAACTGGCAAAGCCCGCCCAGTGCGG
>NZ_JBWKOF010000018.1:76025-116143 GCF_059415945.1 Pseudomonas sp. GW821-FHT09H03
CGAGGGGGCTCGCCCCCGTTCGACTGCGAAGCAGTCGCAAAACCATTACACGTGGTGTACCTGATACGCCCTGATGGCCGATTTTGGGGCCGCTTCGCGACCCAACGGGGGCAAGCCCCCTCGTCACAAGTGTGTGCCCACAGCATTACGCCTAGTGCGGGCTTTGTTGCATCTGGGGTTTGGCAATCGATGGCTCCCCCTTGTCGCAGGTGGCTTGCCAGTGAAGACGCCAGCCGCAGGTGACAATCCGGCACAAATAGATCCGTCCTCTTTTTTGCTTGTCCCCTTTTTGCTTTTTGGTCCGTCCCCTTTTTGGTCCCGGCCCACCAACCAAAACTGGCAAAGCCCGCCCAGTGCGGTAGTGCTGTTCACTTAAGACGATCATCAGGCAAGTACAAAATCTGTGGCGAGGGGGCTCGCCCCCGTTCGACTGCGAAGCAGTCGCAAAACCATTACACGTGGTGTACCTGATACGCCCTGATGGCAGGTTTTTGGGGCCGCTTCGCGACCCAACGGGGGCAAGCCCCCTCGCCACAAGTGTGTGCCCACAGCATTACGCCCAATGCGGGCTTTGTTGCATCTGGGGTTTGATAAAAACCAACTCCCGCCTGCCCCTGCTAAAGCGGACCTCACCCCGCATCCACAACCGCCTTATAGATAGATCGCCGCGGCGCCCCCATCACCCGCCTCACCATCGGCTCAAACGTACTCAGCGGATAAATCTCCCCCTCCGGATCAAACGCAGGGCTGTCGTATTTATCGATAAACTCCACCGTACGTTCGTAATGCGGATGCTCCTTGAACCGGTCACGCATGTTGCGATCCATGCCAAGGCAGTGAAAGAAATTATGCCCCTGAAAAATGCCGTGGTGCTCGATCATCCACAGGTTGGCTTCGGATACGAACGGTTTAAGGATCGCCGCCGCGACTTCGGGGTGGTTGTATGAGCCCAGGGTATCGCCAATATCGTGCAGCAGTGTGCATACCACATATTCTTCGTCGCGCCCGTCCTTCAAGGCCAGTGTGGCGCTCTGCAGGCAGTGGCTGTAGCGGTCGATGGGGAAGCCGCTGAAGTCGCCTTTGAGTAGTTGCAGGTGCGCCAGCACGCGCTCGGGCAGTGCGCTGAAAAACTTCGCGGCCTGGGGTTTGATGATGTCCCAGTCTTGCTGGGTGCTGTCCTGCATGCGCTTGAATGTCGCCAGTTTCATCATGGGAACCTTCATGTCTGATGTGCCGTGTGGGGATGCCATCTGCATGCGGGCCAGATGGCTTACGGTTCACTTCATTTAAATCACGGCCCCACCGTTGGGACTGATTACCTGCCCCACAAAGTAATGGTCTCCAGCCAGGTACGTCGCCATGGACGCATATTCCTCCATCTGGCCAAAACGCCCTGCGGGGATCACTTGCCAGAATCTGTTCCTGGCTTCTTCGCCGATGGAGTCGAGATACTCCTCGAAGAACGGTGTCGACACGCCTCCCGGCGCCAGCGCGTTGACGAGGATATTGGAGCCGGCCACTTCGGCCGCGACCGACTTGGTGAAGGCAATAACGGCCCCCTTGGTGGCGCAGTAGTGGGGGCTGTGCACGCTAAGGGTGGAGAAGCCCGCGATCGATGCCAGGTTGATGATCCTGCCGTAGTGCTGCGCCTCCATCAGCTTGAGGGCTTCGCGTGTGCAGTAGAACGTGCCATGCACGTTGACATCCCAGTAGCGCAGCCAGTCCTCATCGGTGATCTGGCTGGTGAAGCCCAGGGATTGACGGGGCACTGGTGTGGTCATGTAGGCGTAGTGCTTGTTGCGGCGCTCCGCGTCGGCTTTGCCGGTGGGCGCGAGCGCTGCGTTGTTCACCAAAATATGCACTGTGCCAAAACGCTCGGCGGCGCAGGCAAACATCTCTGCTACCTCTCGGCTTGAAGTGATGTCGCAGCGCAGGGCCAGGCAGGCTGCGCCCGTCTCCTCCACTCTTTGCCGGGTTTCTTCCAGGGCGGGCATGTCGATATCGCAGACAACGATATCGGCGCCGGCCCGGGCCATGTCTACCGCGATGGTGCCGCCAAGACCGCGGCCTGCGCCAGTGATCAGGGCTATGCGGCCAGCGAGCTTGCCGTGTGTTCTGTCGCTTGCTGCATGTTCGGTTCGTTGTGATGACTGCATGGCGTTCTCCCAGGTTCGGATACGATCAGTTTTTCAGCGCGAAAAGGCAGGCATGGCTCAGGCAGGTCGGCGCATGAGGCTGTAGCTCTGGGCCGTCGGGCCGACGTCGGGCATGCTCGCGATGAACAAGGCCATTGGCGTGACCTCCTGGGGCGACTTGAACCACTCCCCGGGGGGGATGGCCGCATCGCGGGTCATGTCGGTCTTGACCGGGCCAGGAATGAGTTCGTTGACGCTGATGTTGTACTCATGCAGCTCCAGCGCCAGCGATTGAGTGAGCATCCACAGGCCGCTCTTGGAACAGGAATAGGCCGAAAAACCTGGCGCAGGGCGATTGCGTTGGCCGGAGCCGATCATGATGATCTTGCCGGCGCCACGCTTGCGCAGGTGCGGGATGGCGGCATGTGCCGTGTAGTAGGCACCGGTCAGATTGATGTCGATGGTCTGGCGCCACAACTCGGGGTCGCTGTCTTCGATCCGGCGTTGCTCGGTGGCGACACCTGCGTTGGCCACCACAATATCGACGCCACCATATTCATCGCTGGCGCGCTGAAACAGAGAGACCATCGAAGCGTAGTCACCCACGTCAGCGACATGCGCAAGCGCCTGGCCACCCGCCGTCTTGATCAAAGCGGCCGTTTCAGCGATTTGCCCGGCGCTGCGGGCACTGCATACCACGGCAGCGCCAGCCCTGGCATAGGCGATGGCCACACTGCGGCCGATGCCACGACCGGCGCCAGTAATGATGGCGACCTTACCCTCGAGCGGGGTGGGATTGGTTTGGATCATGTCTGTTCCCTTATTGCCGTTAGGATGAAAGAGCGTCTGTACAACGGGGACGAAAGATCAGCTGGGGCCGATGGTGCTCGCGTGTTCAATAAGGCTGATCGCCGATGATGGTGGCGCGGTCCATCTTGCGATGGCAGGGCGGGTAATCCATCACGGCGTAATGCTGGGTCGAACGGTTATCCCAGATCGCCACGCTGTTTTTCTTCCAGCGCCAGCGCACCTGGTACTCGGGGATGCAGGCCTGGCTGATCAGGTACTGCAGAAGCTCACTGCCGCTCTTGTTGTAGTCCTGGCCATAACGCACCCGCTCCCGGGTGTGGTAATTGACGAAGTGCGTTGTGAACGCATTGACGAACAGGATCTTTTCCGCGGTTTGCGGATGCGTGCGCACCACCGGGTGTTGGGCATCTGGAAACTGGCTCTTCAGCGCGAGACGCTTATCCCTGGGCATGGCGGCACCAAAGCTGGACTCGATGCTATGGCTGGCAACCAGGTCGGCAATCCTCGCCTTGACGTCCTCCGGCAGCTTCTCGTAGGCCAGCACCATGTTGGCCCACATAGTGTCGCCACCGACTGGCGGGCATTCCACGCAGCGCAGCACGGCGCCAAAGGGCGGGGCTTCGCGCCAGGTCGCGTCGGTATGCCAGCAATTTTCGTAGCGGTCGACGGGGTGGTCCGGGGTCTTGTAGATTTTCACCAGGCCCGGCGCATCCTCATGTGTGGGCGCCACCGGGTGATCTTCAAGGTCGCCGAAGCGGCGCGCAAAAGCCGCATGTTCGGTGCTGGTGATGTCCTGGTCGCGCAGGAACAGCACCCGATGCTTGATCAAGGCCTCACGGATAGCGGCGAACAAAGCATCGTCATGCACCGCATCGCGTAAGTTGATACCGATCAGTTCGGCACCGATTGCACAGGTCAATTGTTCGACTCTCATTCGCGCCGCCCTCCTTAGATGACGAAGATTGAGGAGCCGGTGGTCTTGCGCGCCTCCAGGTCGCGGTGCGCCTGGGCTGCATCTTCCAGCGTATAGCGCTGGTTGATCTCGATCTTGATGCGGCCTGCGCCGACGTGACCAAACAGTTCGGCGGCCAGATCCGCCTTTTCGGCCGGGTCGGCGATGTAATCGGCCAATGCCGGTCGCGCCAGATAAGGAGAGCCCTTGGTGGCGAGGATTTGCGGATCGAAATTGGAGAGGGTTCCGGAGGTGAAGCCCAGGCAGATCACCAGGCCGCGCCGCTTGACGGAGTCGAGCGAGGCATTGAAGGTGCTCTTGCCAACACTGTCGATGACCACGTTCACGCCGACACCATCGGTCATTTCGCGCACACGCTTGGCCACATCTTCATGGCTGTAATTGATGGTGTGATCGCAACCGTGGGCCCGTGCGATGGCCGCTTTTTCTTCGGTAGAAACGGTGCCGATGACCGTCAGGCCCAACAGCTTGGCCCATTGCGCAACGATCAGGCCGACACCGCCGGCGGCAGCATGCAACAGAATGGTGTCGCCGGGTTTGAAGTCGTAGATGCGGCGCATCAGATACGACGAGGTCAGGCCGCGCATGGTCATGGCGGCGGCGGTTTCACAGCTGATCGCCTCGGGTAACTTGATCAAGGGCGCAGCCGGTATCAAGCGCTCGGTACTGTAGGCTCCCAGGGTGTTCAAAAAGCCGGTGTAGGTGACGCGATCCCCTTCACAGACATTGGTCACGCCTTCGCCGACGGCCTCGACAACGCCGGCGGCCTCGACCCCCATGCCGGCAGGCAGTGGCATCGGATACAGGCCACTGCGGAAATAGGTGTCGGCGAAGTTCAAACCGACCGCTTCGTGGCGCAGCCGAACCTGACCAGGGCCGGGATCGCCGACTTCCACTTTCTCCAGGCGCAAGACATCGGGGCCGCCTGTTTCATGCATGCGTATGGCGTGGGGCACATTCATTCTCCTGATTCAAAACCTTCGGCGCGCAGACTTCACTTCATCGCAATGTCAGCGCTGTGCAGGAAAAGTATCGGTGAATGGCTGTGTGCGAATTTGATATTTTGGGGCGCAGACTTTACATTTTGGGGCACAAGAGGAATCTCGATGCCGACCTTAATCAGAAGCTCAAGCCTGACAAACTTTATCGAGGTTGCCCGCGCAGCGGGCCTGGACCCTTATCGGCAGTTGCGCAAAGCCGGCGTCAGCGCCTCAGCGCTACTGGATCCGGACATCAAGATCCCGGCAAAGTCGGTGTTGCGCCTGCTGGAGGAATCGGCTCGTGACTCAGGCGTCGAAGACTTCGGCCTGCGCATGGGCGAAATGCGCCAACTGGAGAACCTGGGGCCATTGGCGATTGCCCTGCGCGAGGAAGCCACACTGCGCGAAGCCTTGGGGTCGGTTGCGCGCCATCTTGTGCTGTACAACGAGTCGATGGATTTGTGCATCGAGGAAGTGAACGGCGTGGCGCTTCTCAGGCTGCAAGTGATACACGGTGCGCGCGCGTCTCTGCGCCAGTCGATCGAGATCGTCATCTGCACGCTGTACCGCATACTCAAGCTGTTCCTGGGGGCCAACTGGAAACCCATAAGCGTCTGCTTCGAGCACAAGGCGCCAGCCAGCCTGACCACGCACCGACGCGTGTTTGGCACCTCAATCCTGTTCAATCAGGACTTCGACGGTATCGTGTTGACCCAAGCCGATTTCGATACAACGATCCCTTCGTATGACCCCATTCTGGCGTGGCATGCCCGGGATTTCCTCAATGCGAAACTGGCCCAGTCCGATTTGACCATGCCTGACAAGGTCAGAAAGCTGGTACTGGCCCTGCTGCCGAAAGGAGAATGCGTTGCCGAGCGCGTGGCCGGGCAACTGGGCATGGACCGCAAGACCATGCACCGGCATCTGGCCAGTCACGGCCATAATTACTCTTCCATCGTCGACGCAGTTCGGCTCGACCTGGTGATTCAATATGTTGAAAACAGAGAACGGCCGCTGTCTGATGTGGCGACGCTACTGGGCTATTCGTCCTTGAGTGCCTTTTCTCGATGGTTCTCGGACCGATTCGGGTGCAGTGTCTCGGCGTGGCGCCGCGAAAAACGCCAACGGGTTTGAACAACCATCAAACCAGCACCATTCAAATAAAAAAAGACGTCTGTAGACGTCTTTTTCATGCATGACACCAGCAGTGGAAAGGCTCAACACTCACCCGGCATCCACCCTTCAATCCCTGCGTTTATCAAGACACTCACGGCGCAGGACAAGGTTGTTGATCTCCATGCAACTGACCGCGTAATCGTCATTGTCTTTGTTTTTCCCCTTGTCCTTGGCCTTGTTGCAATTGCCATTGTCGTTGCAATTGCCCTTGCCCTTTTGATCGCTGTTGTTTTTCAGGCAGTTCCGGACGTCACTGGCACTGCCTGCGTCATCGCAATTTGAACCGGCAAAGGACAGCGAGGGTAAAGCCAGGGAAAGCAGAAATGTGCACACAAGCGTCGCTACGATTCGCATAACCAAGCTCCAGGATAGATGTTGTTTTGCCAGCAGCCATTGCCTTGAGCCGCTCCGACTGACTATAGCAGGCCTCGCTCAACGATCCGCCTTCATTCTCTGCGAAGAAGTCCCGCACCTCTTCTACACTCAATGGCACACGTTCTACGACACCCGTCGAAAGAGCCCCCCATGAGCACGCTCACTGACCGTTTCAAGCAAGGTAAGGATGCCCGCAAAACCTGCCCCCGCAGTTCGCAAGCGACCTTGGGAAACATTGAGCGCGACCCCCTGCCGCTGATCAAGGCGTCCAGCTCGGGGCGGATCAGGTCACTGGTGGAGTTGCGCTATGGGCGCATGCTGGTGTCGCCATTCACCTTTTATCGCGGCAACGCGCTGCTGCAGGCTCACGACCTGGCCGGCACCCCGAACATGGGCCTGGTTTCGCCGATCTGTGGTGACTGTCACTTGATGAATTTCGGTGGCTTCGCAACGCCGGAGCGCAATCTGCTGTTCAGCGTCAACGACTTCGACGAAACCCATCCCGGGCCATGGGAGTGGGATTTGAAACGCCTGGTGGCCAGTTGCATGGTCGCCGCACGCGACCTGCGTCATGGGCAATCGGTTGAAGAAACGCTGTGCCATGAAGTCGTGGGCGCCTACCTGGAGACGATGCTCGAGTGCGCGGAGCAAAGCGCACTGGAAACCTGGTACGAGTCGATCACCTATAACGACATGCTGGCGAAGGCGCGCAAAAGCGCGCTGGAACATGTGCAATACGCCATCGAAAAAGCCGGGCGTCGCACCCATGCCGAACTGCTGCCGAAAATCAGTGAACGTCACGCTGAAGGTCACCTGGTGATTCGCGACGACCTCCCGGAAATTTTCCACCTGCACAATAACACCACGCTGCTGGACCCCGATGACGACTGGCTGCGTCTCTCGGACTGGCGACCGCTGTATGACGCTTTCATGCGCGACTACCGTGGCACACTGCAAGCAGATCGTCGGGACCTGTTGTCACGTTTTCATGTGCACGACATGGCGTTCAAGGTGGTGGGTGTCGGCAGTGTCGGTACCCGTTGCCTGGTCGCCTTGCTGACGGACGATCAGGAGTCTCCATTATTCCTGCAATTCAAGGAGGCGCGACGCTCAGTCCTGGCCAGCTACGTGAAGACCAGGTCGCGGGTACGCCATGAAGGCCAGCGTGTGGTCGACGGCCAGCGGCACATGCAATCGGCCAGTGACCTGTTCCTCGGCTGGACCACCGGCCCGAGCGGGCGCCATTTCTATGTGCGGCAATTGCGCGACATGAAAGTCTCGGCGGAATTGGAAACCTTTGACGGTGAAACCTTCACGGCCTACGGCCGGGTCTGCGGTCGAGCCCTGGCCCGTGCCCATGCCAAGTCTTCGGGACAGGCAGCGCTGATCAGCGGCTATATTGGCAAGAGCGAGGCGCTAGCCGATGCGCTCTACCAATATTCCCAAGGCTATACCAAACAGAACGAGCGCGATTTCGAGCGATTCCAGCAGGCGTGTCGCAGGGGAAGTTTGCGCGCTCGATCCGAGGCCGACTTTGCCGCCGATTACTTGCCTTGAACCTGGCGAGGTGTCTGCTCCACGGCCTTCATCGAAATGAATTTTTCTTCACCCCGGCGGCCTGCGCCAGCCTGTACATTTGGCTCGCTCTTTCAAGAAACTACAGTTTGCCCGCCCTCCCGCGGGCTTTTTTTTGCTTCACCGGGTACGGTTTTTTCCGCCTCATCGAGCACCGGCATTTCCAGCTGCGCTCGCCCATAAAACGCCAGCGCCGTCAGCAAACAGGCCAGCCACACGAAGATCCCGGCCCAGAAGGTGTGGGACATGTAGTGCCAGCCTTGCAGCACCCGAGTCGTACCGTAAACAAAACCCAGGGCCAACGAGCCATACATCAGCGCCTTCGAATAGCGCCAGCGATAACGGCGGGCCACAAAGTACAACGCAAGCATGGTAAAGCCGCCCGAAGCATGGCCGCCCGGCCAGCAGCGACCGTCACCGGCAACCTTGAGCAGGTCGAAATTCTCATACCACTCCTTGTGCTCGATTTTGCCGGCGTATTGCGTGGTTTCAACCGGGCAGTACACGCTGGTGTGGCCCTTGAGGTAATGGATCAGGCCCGTGCTGATGGAAAACGCGAACACCACGTAGAGAAAATCCCGACGGTGTTTGTGGGTAAAGCGCAGCACTGGCGCCACTTTGGTTTTTTCCAGAAACGCGATGATCTTCGGATGTTTCTGCGCTTTCAGGCGTGGCCACAGGAACGACAACAAGGCACCGATGACCGCTATCTCGCCGGTCCAGTTCGGAATGATCCGCGCCCATTTGTGGGTGATTTTTTCGAACCAGTGCACATGGTCCAGCGGGAACGTTTGGGTGACCGGGTCGTAAAACAGGTCGTTGAAGGCGATATCGATTTTGGTCAGGTCGAACATCAGGAACACCACCACCGCACAGGCCAGTGGGATACCGAAATTCATCCAGTAGAAGCGCGAGCGCGAAGTGGTCTGCATGGTGCGTGTCGATCCAGCCAGGGCATTCATTCGGTAGCCACGG
This sequence comes from Pseudomonas sp. GW821-FHT09H03, assembly GCF_059415945.1. Classification (NCBI taxonomy): domain Bacteria; kingdom Pseudomonadati; phylum Pseudomonadota; class Gammaproteobacteria; order Pseudomonadales; family Pseudomonadaceae; genus Pseudomonas; species Pseudomonas sp. GW821-FHT09H03. Next base: position 85,025 of record NZ_JBWKOF010000018.1, read on the forward strand.
AATGCCAGTCAGAAGCCTCGATGAAGCCAAGCATGCGTGGCGCGTTCAATGTTTCGGCGTTGATAAACAGGGCAGTGCCATAGTCCGGCGTCGATGCCGGAAACTTGAGGTCCTTTTCCATCTGCACCATGCATTCGCTGTGGGTCACCAGAATCAGGTTGCGCCCGGCAACCTTGTGCGCCAGCGCGTCGCGCAGCATGGTGCCCTTGCAACTGATCAACCAGTCTTCGCCCACACCGGCCTTGTTGAACATATAGCCAGCGGTCTGCACCGTGCGCAGGATCGGGCTGTTGTAGATATCGGCACGCTCCAGCCCCAGCTGTTCGAAGTGGTCCCCGACACTCACTGCAACGCCACGGGAGCGATCGGTAATCCCGTCGTTACCGCTCAGGCAGGCAGCTTTGGAGTGGTCGCATCGTTCGACGTGCCGCACCAACACGATCACATCGCCCTTGGCCCACGCTGTCATCAACGCTCGCGCACCGACCACGTTGCCGTTGGCCAGGTCCGGTACGGCAGCGGGCTGCAGCAGAAATATCGTCAACGGGATCACCAGCAGCGCCGAGGCCAGGACCACCGCCATATTGCGAAAGCGGGCAAAACGGCTCAGATCGATCGAGCGTTTTATCCCGAACAGGCTCAGTTTCAATTCCACATCAAGCCGCCTCGCCAGCACGCACCAGCTCATTTGGTGGCGCAAGGTTAGTGAGGCTGGCGTTGGCTGCCGGTGAAAGCTTTGTGAAAAAAACCTTAAACCGGTGTATTACCCTGTCCCGGGATTGCTGCCGACACCCCCTGCTTACACACTTTGGCGACTTCCAAAAAGAACAATCTTCCAGCCAACCGACGATAGTGAAGCAGCGGCTTGCGGTGAATGAATGAACCATTTTCGAGCAGGTCGCACCGCCGCTCCCACAGGCAAGGCGTCGAACACAGACTCTGTGAACGACCCAACACCCTGTGGGAGATTCTATGTTTTGGGGAACCCCCAAGCATGGAATTTGGCTTGTATTCGCTTTGGTTTTTCACCAAGGCAAAATACGTCCGGCAAAGTCCTCGTCGAACATGGCCATGGCCATGACAAGGACTTCAAGCTTTTGTTTGCGCTTGCACGCAGGTCTTACCGCGTCCCGCGCTGACGCAATGCCGACGGCATGAAGTACGCGTCTTCCGGCACCGGTTGGGCGAAGTCCACGGTGGCCGGCTCTTCGTTGTCCAGGTTCTGCACGTAGTAACGACGCGCCTGCAAGTCATGGAACACGTCCAGCGCACTCCAGGTGGTAGGCAGGTCGTAGAAGTTTTTCAGGTAGGCCATCGACACCCGCCACAACTCCCCTCGCCCGTCGTATTGATCCACCAGTGCAGCGCCCCAACTGTCCTCGTCGAGAAACAGCACCCGCTTGGAATAGATATGCCGCGAGCCCGGCTTGAGGGTGCCTTCGACTACCCAGACCCGATGCAGCTCGTAACGGGTGAATTGCGGGTTGAGGTGGCCCGGTGTGAGCAACTGCGCATATTTCACATCGGGGCTACCGACTTTGTAGTTGTTGTAGGGAATGTAGACCTCTTGCTTGCCCTTGAGCTTCCAGTCGTAGCGGTCCGGTGAGCCGTTGAACATGTCAGTATCGTCCGCCGTGCGCAGGCCGTCGGACGAGGCGATCGGGGTGTCATAGGCGAGGTTCGGCGCCCGGCGCACGCGGCGCTGGCCGGCGTCGTAGACCCAGGCCTGACGCGGGTCCTTGAGCTGATCAAGGGTTTCGTGAACCAACGCCGCACCGCCCGCCAGCCGGGCCGGGCTCTTCACGAATGCCAGGTAGTAAAACAGGATGTTTTTCAGGTCGGCAAACTGCCCGCCTGGACGGTAATAGTTGAAGAGCCCCTCCTGCTGCGAGGTCACCAGCGCGAAGCTGCCGTTGCGCTGTACCGGCGCTTCGGAGGCACGCCGGACCACATAAATGCCGCGATAACGGGTGATGTGGTTCCACAGCACCTCAACCCCGTCCTTGGGCACCGGAAACGGCACACCGCCATAGGCATCGGCAAAACCGGTGCCGCCATCGAGCAACTTGGCCGAAGTCGCATTCTTGAAGGTGTTGTCATACAGCCACTGCGGCGCCGAGCCCGAACGACGAGACGGATAGATCGGCATCTGGAAGGTGTCGGGGTAGCTGTTGAACAGTGCGACCTGCCCCGGGCTGAGGTGGGCCTTGTACTGTTCAAGGTTGGCCTTGGTGATGGTGAACAGTGGTTTGTCCGTCGCATACGGGTCCAGGTGGTGCTGGCCCGGCTTGTAGCCCGCCGGCGCCTGGGTGATACCGCCGTTCCAGGCCGGGATGGTACCGGCGGCGTTGCCGGCACGCTCGGCACCCAGCGGTGTCAGTGTGGTTTTCAATTGCTCGGCCTGCTGGGGCGTGATCGCGGCCAGGGCAGTGCTGGCGGCCAGGCTCAAGATGAGCGCCAGCGAGATTTTGGTCAGTCGTGAAGTGTGAAACATGATCGTTCTCCGAAAAATCCAGCTGGTCTGCAAAACGCAGCAGATCCCCTGTAGGAGCGAGCCTGCTCGCGATGGCGGTGTGTCAGGCGGCATCGATGCTGGATGTGCCGCCCTCATCGCGAGCAGGCTCGCTCCCACAGGGATTTGTGTATGGCGCTTACAAGAAGTACTTGAGGTTGAAGCCGACGTTGTCGCGGTCACGCAGGCCGTTGTTCTGCCCGCCGCCATAGAACTCGGTGTATTGCAGCTCGGCCTCGAGCTTGTTCTGGTAGTTGGCCTTGATCCCCAGGGTGTAAGCCTTGCGGCCCTCGATGATGTTGCCTGCCTGATAGCTGTTGCCCTCGAAGTCATCCTTGTAGACGACGTAGGGCGAGACGTTGACCCCGGCATACACGTCGTTCCAGGTGCCGTTGAGCATTGCGGTGTAGCTGTAGGAATTGCGGTTGACCTGGTCGCCGCGCTCGCCGCCGGACACGTAGGAAAAATTGCCGGTGCCTGCGTAGTAACGATTGCTGCCGTCATAGGCTGTGTACTGCAGATTGCTGCCGCGCAGGTGCTCGGACGCCAGCTCGAACACGCCGAACATCGAGTCGAACGACAGGCTCGGACCAAAGTTGTAAATGGTGCCCAGGGACGTGTTGAACGTTTCCACCCGCTCGGCGTTATTGATCTGGCTGTCGAGCGTGACCTGCTGGCCGCCAATGTTGATGGTCTGGCCGGATGCCGCAGCGGCAGCGCCATTGGCCAGGTCGCCGATCAGGTCGTTGGTGGCGGCAACCCCGATGGGCAGGTTCGGCCGATAAGCCACTTCGCCAAACACCGACGCCTGACCCAGGGTGGTGTTGAAACTGAAACCGTACATGCGGATGTCTTCGGCGTAACGCCGATGCGCCTGAATATTGCCCAGCACATCCATGGTCGCCAGGCCGTTGGCCAGCTGCCCCGCCTGACTGCCAGCGACACCGGCCAAGAGGTTGGTCAGGGCATTCATGTCGATGCCTTGGTAGCCTCCCAGGTCGGCGGAAATGGTCGGTTCCTTGGCGTGGTAATTGACCATGTACAGCCCGAACTCGGTGCTGTTGAGTTCTTCGGCGATGTAGCGAAAGGCGAAGCCGAACTGGCCGTCGTTGCGTGCGTTGAAATCCTTGCCGACCGAGGCCACTTTGACCGTGTTGCCAAAGGCCGGGGTTACCCCGTTGGCATAGAGGCCCGTGGTGCTCAGGGCCTGGTTGAGCAGCGGGTTGTTGCCCAGCGCGCTGTACAGGTCGATCACGTTGCCGAAACCAGGCACCGGGGTGTCCAGCGCGGTACCGCTGAAGTTGTTGTAGGCGGTGTTGCCGCCGTCGGCGAACAGGTCCGTCTGCGAGTAGAAAGTACCGACCGGGTCGATGCGGGTTTCCTTCCAGTTCGTCTGGTAGAAGCTTTCCATGGTCAGGGTGTCGGTCAGGCCGATGTTGAAGCTGAGCGCTTCCACCGGCACCAGCACTTCCTTGACTTCGGCCCCGGGCAAACGGTACTTGGCGGCGTCCACCGGGTTGGTGGTATTGACCCCGCCACGGTAGAAAATCCCCTCGCCCCAGTTGAACACCTGGCGCCCGACGCGAGCCGTGACCGGCATCTGCGCGACGTCCCAGTTGCCATAGAGGTAGGCGTCGAGCATCTCCACCCGGCTACCGGCGATATCGCGGGTCTGGCTGGTGAAGTGGTCGTCCTGCGGGTAACTCTGGCTGGGTTGCGATGGGTTGTTGTTGCGGTAGTAATCGTTGCGCTTGTCCATCAGCTGGGTGTCATAGAACGCGGTGCCGCGCACGAACATCCCGTAGTTCTGATAGTTGGCCTCCAGCTCCGAGGTGATCTTGTACACCTCCGAAACCAGCCCGGTGTCGAAGTTGCGATTGCCGTCGTTGGTGTTGACGTCATCGTTGCTCTTGTCCCGACCCTGGACCCGCCACAAGCGGCCATAGGACAAGGTGCTGTCGAATGAACCGGTGATCTGGTTATCCAGTACGCTGAATTCCCCGGCCTGCACGCCGTCGACCGCGCACAGTTGCAACAGCCCTGCCAGGCCCACGCCGGGAAGCGCCGCGCCAGACAGGCGAAATCGAGTGTTCATGATCCGTTCCTCTTTCCCTGGTTTTATTGTTTTTGTCTTCTGACATCGTTGTCGCGATGGCTATGGCGCCAATCCCGCACGGGCGTAAATGCGGCTATGGGCGCCGAAATGCCCCAGCAGTTTGAACAGCTGCTGGTTAAGTGCCGGATGGTCGAAGCCTTCGCGCAGCAGCTGGTTGCCGCGGCTGAAATCGCTGGTAATCGGTGCCGCGTCCAGCCACTGGCCGATGGCTTCATCGAAGGCTGCGGATTCCTCGACGGACTCGGCACTCACCACTTCGCGCAGGTAGTCCACCGAGTACGGCGGATAACGGGCGTCCTGGGCAAAATCGGCGTAAGCGTCAAGCATCGGGTGTGCCTGCCCGGCGCGCAGCAGGCGACGCAGCCAGGTCGTCTGATATTTCTCCACTTCCGCGTGCCGGGTGGCGACGCGCTCGATGGCTGCATGCTTGTCGGCATCGAAGCCGGCCAGGGCCTTGCCTTCCAGCAGCAGCAAGCTCGCAAGACCGACACCGGGCAGCGGCTTGGCGTGATACGGCTGGGTCAGGTCCTGAACGTGATGCAGGCCCCAACCGAGAAATCGATAGCCCCAGTAAGAGTGGCCAGTGGCAAATGCCAGTCGCGCCAGGCCCATGTACTGGTAGGCGCGCCAGTGCGGCCAGCTGTGCCGAAGAAATCCGGCTGCGGCATAGACCACCGGGTTTTCCTGGAAGAACCCCATATGGAACGGTGCCTGGGAGCTGTACTGAAACCGGGCGTCGCCGAAAGGCTGTGGGCCGAAGCCGTACAACGCGCCAACCTCGCCCGGGTTGTCGCTGAACAGGTTGATGTCGTGGCCGTAATCCGGCTCGTCCGCGGCGCTGGCCAATACGGCCAGGGGCGCTACTTGTTCGTGGTCAGCAACAACGATGAAGCGCTGTCGATTCCACGGCGAGAGCGTCTGCGGCACCATGACCTGCTCGGCCTTGAGGTGTTCACGCTCGGGCAGATCCTTGCCCGGCATCGGCTGGATGACCATCGCCAGATGAATCCCGGGGTTGATGCGCAGTGCGGTGAGGAAGTCGTGGCGCAGATTGCCCCCAGGCACGGCGGGCAATCGCAGGTTGTCGGGGCGCGGCGGATATGGGGCGAAGTGCTCACGGGCGAAGCGCTCCTGCTCGTCGAGCAGCGCGCTCACGGCTTGGTATTGCTGCGAAAGAAACTGTTCCAGCGGCTCGACTTCGACCTGTGGCGCATCACGCAAAGTCGGCAAGTCCTGCAACGCCAGGTAACTGCCGACCGTATGGTTCGACCAGCCCCAGGCCATCGGCGCCGTTCCACAAAGCAGCAACAGGAGGAATGTCAGCTTCATTGCTTTTGGTTCTTATTGGATGTGCAGTACGGTTGAGCCTAACAACCGCCCCTGCCCCTGACACTGTCCAATCTCACCAGAAAAACTCTCCGATAGCGCCACATGCACGGTAGAAGAAACACCACAGTTCATTGTGGGAGCGGCGGTGTTCTTTCAGGCGGGGTAACCGGTGATTTTGCGGATGCTCTGGTACAGAGGCTTGAGCTGTCGGTACATGCGCAGGTAGACCTCCCTGTACAGTCGCTCATAGATCTGCTGCGCTTCGGGCTGCGGCATGAATACCGCTCCAACCCGGGTCATGGCCGCCATCGCCGTGGGGAAATCCGCGTGCAGCCCCAGCCCCACCGAGCAGCAAATCGCCGCCCCAAGGCCAGATGCTTCGTAGACGTGCGGTCGCTCGGCCGGCAGGCCGAAAATGTTCGCCGTGAGTTGCATCGCGGCATCGCTCTGGGAGCCACCACCGGCCACGCGCAAGCGCGTGACGGAGAGCCTCGAACGTTTCTCGATCTTCTCCATGCCCTGGCGCAAGGCATACGCCAGACCTTCGAGGATCGCCCGGTAAATGTGCGCACGGGTGTGCACGTCGCCGAAGCCAATCATCGCGCCCTTGGCTTCAACGCCCGGTTCGCGGATGCCGGGCGACCAGTAAGGTTGCAACATCAACCCCATGGACCCGGGCGGCACGGCGTCGACCAGTGCATCGAAGAGTTGCTCGGGCTCAACGCCCTGGGCTTTGGCCTGCTGCATTTCCCGCAGACCGAACTCGTTCTTGAACCAGCTGACCATCCAGTAGCCGCGATAAATCATCACCTCGCAGTTGTACTGGTCCGGTACCGCAGACGGGTAAGGCGGAATCAACGGGACGATTTCAAGATAGCGCGACCGGGTGCTGGTGATGGTCGCCGTGGTGCCGTAGGAAAGGCACACAGTGCCTGGGTCGACGACGCCGGAACCCACCACTTCGCAAGCCTTGTCGGCACCCGCGGCGATCAGCGGCAGACCCTCGGGAATGCCGGTGTGGCGGCTGGCCTGGGCACTGATGTAGCCCAGGGTTTCACCGGGCTTGTGCAGGCTCGGCAGTTGCTCGGGGCGCACCGCCAGCGCCTGCCATTTCCAGTCGGAGGGCGCGGCCCAGCGCAAGCGCTTGAAGTCGAACGGCAGGTAACCGACGCAACAGCCTACGGAGTCGACAAAACGTCCACACAGACGATGGGTGAGAAACCCCGAGAGCAGCAAAAACTTGTCCGTCGCCGCCCAGACTTCAGGCTGGTGGCGGGCGATCCAGTTGGCCTCGGCCTGGGCGCGAAAGTGGTCCACGGTGGCCTGCGCACCGACCAGTTTGAACAGCCAGCCCCACGGTCCCTTGATGCCGCCTTCGACTTCACTCTGGCGTTGATCGAGCCACAGGATTGCCGGTCGCAACGGCTTGCCTTGGGCATCGACGTTGATCACGGTGCCGCGCTGGGTGGTCAGGGACACGCCGGCAATCTGTGAACGATCGATGCCGGTCTGCTGCCACAACAACTGGCAAGCCTCACCCAGTTTCGCCCAGTAATATTCCGGGTCTTGTTCGGCCCAGCCAGGTTGGGTCGAGTAATAGGCCTGCAACTCGACCTTGCCTTTGCCCAGCAGATTGCCCTGCAGGTCGAAGAGCAGTGCGCGCACGCTCTGGGTGCCATTGTCGATGGCCAGCAGGTAACGCTTGTTCGGGTGGTTATCCATGGAGCTCTCTTCAATGGGCATCAATGCGTGGCATTCGGCAAACCGTGATGGCGTTGCCACAACGCCCGATAACGCTGCTGCTCGCGCAGCCAATGCTCATCGTCCCAGCCCAGTCGCGGCTGGCAGAGTCGGCGGATGGCATCAAAGTGATCCTCGGCGCCGCGAGGCAATAACAGACCCAGGCGGGTTCGGCGCAGCAGCAGGTCATCCAGGTGCAGGACCATTTCCGCATCACAGGCAAAGGCCAGTTCCGCCCACAAGGTGTCGGTGGCACCGACACTGTCATGGCCCAACTCTGCGATCAGCATCGCCAGTCTCGGCAGATCACGGCCATGCCGCCCGGCCAGGCGGCGCCACTGGTTGGCGCTGAGCCCCGGTATCACCAGCGGCGGCACGACAGCAAACACCGGCGCGGCATCTTCATTGAACGGACGCTCGAGCATGGCCGCACAAGCCTTGAGCACTTCGATGGCCTGCGGGCGAAAAGTGGTCAGCTTGCCGCCGGCCAGGGTCACGCATCCTGGTTCCTGCCACAGCACATGCTCACGGGTTTCATTCGACGGTTTGAGTTCACCCCCAGTGCTGCCCACCACCGGACGCACCCCCGACCAGGTCGACAGCACATCGGTCGCGCCCACCTCTGCCTGGGGGAATTGCTGGTTGCAGGCAGCCAGCAGATAGTCGAGCTCGTCGGAACTAATGCTCGCGCTCTGGTCCAGATCCTCATGATGATCAAGGTCCGTGGTGCCGACCACCGTGGCGCCCTCCCAAGGGAAAACGAATACCGGACGACGGTCGCACTCGTGCAGAAAGGTGAAGGCTTGCGCCACTGGCAAGCGCCAGCCCGGCAACAACAAATGGCTGCCACGCAACGGCCGTAACTGGCGAGGGGTGTCGGGCAGGCGCAAGCGCTCGGCCCACGCACCGGTGGCCACGGCCAGCACACCACAACGCAATGTCAGTAACCCGCCGCCCTCGCAATCCTCGACCTGAACCCCGCAAACCCGCCCCGCTTCACGCAGCAATTGCTGCACGCGCACGCCGTTGAGCACCACGGCGCCGTCGGCCCGGGCCTCACCCAATACGCGCATCACCAGACGGGCATCATCAGTCAGCGCATCGACAAAACAGGTGCCGCCCAGCAGGTCATCTTCCTTCACTCCCGGCGCCAGATAACGCAGGTGTTGCGCGTCATGGAAGCGATGGCTGCGCCGCCCGGCCAATGCGTCATAGATCGACAGCAAGCCACCCAGCACCCGTGGTCCGGGAAGGCCGCCACGGTAATGCGCCATCATGAAACTCATCGGCTCCACCAGCCCCGGTGCTTCGTCGAGCAAGCGCTGACGTTCGCGGACCGAATCGCGGGTCAGGCGCCACTGGCCCTTGGCGATGTAACGCAAGCCGCCATGGACCATTTTCGAGGAGCGACTGGAGGTGCCCCAGGCAAAATCACGCTGTTCCAGCAACAGGCAGCGCCAGCCACGGCGCGCGGCTTCGCGCAGGATACCGGCGCCGCTGATGCCGCCGCCGATGACGATCAGGTCCCAGGTTTCATCCGCAAGCGTCGGCAATACCTGTTGGCGCCAGGCGGCGTTCCAGTCCAGGCTCATGGCCGTCACTCCTGCAACAACGTGCCAGGGTTCAGTCGCCCGGCCGGATCAAAGTGCCGACTCAGCGCCTGCAAAGTGTCCATCGCCAGCACACCTTTCTCGCGTAGCAGGTACGGCGCGTGGTCCTTGCCCACGCCATGCTGGTGGCTGATGGTGCCGTGGTTGTCGACGATGGTCTGGCTGGCCGCCTGCTTGAGTGCCTGCCAGCGCGCCAGGGTGGCGGGATAGTCCGCCGCCGGGCGAAACACATAGGTGGTGTAGATGCTCGACCCTTCACCGTAGACATGGGACAGGTGGGTGAAGACATGCACCCGCTCGCCTTCGGCCGCCAAGGCGTCGCGCAGGCTGTTTTCGATCAGAGTGAGGAGATTATCGACGTTGCTCCAGTCGGTGGCCGTTTCCAGGGTGTCCACCACGTAACCGGCGTTCCACAGGTTTTCGCGCAGGTAGGGAAAGCGAAAACGGTTCTGTGCCCACTTCTTTCCAAGCAAAGTGCCGGTAAACACCCCGCCGAACGACTTGAGGTGCTTGCGAGCCTGACTCAGGGACAGCGCGTTTTGTCGGCGATTACCGGTCACGCCGAACGTCAGCAGGCACTTGCCTTCACCGGCACCGCGCAGGGCCAGATACTTTTCCAGCCAGGCGATCTGCTGCGGGTGACCGGCCAGCGCCAGCTGGGTTTCGGTTTCCACGGCGTTGGACAAGCGCAGCATCGACAGCGGCACGCGCGCCTGGGCCAACTGGCGGATGGCTTGCAGTGCCTTGGTCCAATCGGGCAAAAACACCCCGTAGAAGCGTTCGTCGGCAGGCAGTGCGCTGATGCGCACCTTGACCTGGGAAATGATCCCGAACCGGCCCTCACAGCCCAACACTACCTCGCGCAGATCAGGACCGGCCGCCGAGGCCGGGAAGGTGGGAATTTCCAGCGGCCCGGCAAAGGTTTCCAGCGTGCCGCCGGCGAACAGTTGCTCAATGCGCCCGTAACGCAATGACTGCTGGCCACTGGAACGACTGGCGACCCAACCGCCCAGGGTCGAGAGCTCCCACGACTGCGGAAAATGGCCCAGAGTGTAGCCACGGGCGCGCAACTGACTTTCTACTTGCGGCCCACTGGCACCGGGGCCGAAAGTGGCCAGCAGGCTCTGTTCGTCGAGGTCCAGCAGGCGATTCATGCGCGCCAGCGAAACCGTGACCACCGGCCGCGCGGAGCTCGGTGGATTGATGTGCCCGGCCACCGAGGTGCCGCCGCCATAAGGGATCAGGCACAGGTCCTGCTCATGGGCGAGCGTCAGCAATTGGCGAATCTGTTCGGCGCTTTCGGGAAAGGCCACGGCGTCGGGATAATTGCCCAGCGCGCCTTCACGCAATGCCAGCCAGTCCGGCAGGCTCTGGCCCCGGGCATGCAGCAGACGATCATGGGCATCGACGCTGTACAAGGGGTGCTCCTGCAGCCGCGACTCCGGTACGCGGGCCATTGCCGCCTCGAGCGTTGCATCGGGCAGCGCTCGACCTTCACCCAGTCGCTGGGCGAGAAAGCTCGCGCCCTGGGCCGGCAGTTCGACCACCGTAGTTGCATCTCCCCAGCCGTTCCAGCGTCGCATGCGTGTGTCCTTTTACGGTTCTTGTCAGTGATATTTTTCAGGCCCCCATACTAGTGAGCCGTCCGAAAGTGTCACGGTCGCATCCGGCCAGTTCGAGTAGCCAATTGAGTCAAACGTCGAGCAGGCGTCAGCCATTTACTTTAGCCGTGGTTTCAAATTACCTTTCAGGGCATTCATCCGCGCACGCGGGCCTTGATCAAAGGAATACGATCATGCAATCCCTGGGCTTCACCTCAGTTCCGCCGCTGCTCAAGTACCTGCGTCATGCCGAACAACTGGGCATGGCCATCGAGCCTGCGTTGGCGGCGGCCGGGTTGCAGGCACAGCAGTTGAGTGACAACAGCCTGCGGTTGCCGGGTGAAGCCCATGAACGCTTGCTCGATTATTTCTGCGAACACTCGGGCGATCCGCTGTTCGGTCTCAACGCCGCGCATTTTGTGCTGCCCAACTCCTGGAGCGTGCTGGGTTACATCACCATGAACTGCGCGACACTGGGCGACGCCATGAGCCGCATCATGCCGTTCGAGAAGTTGGTGGGAGACATGGGCGTCAGCCGCGCCGAGGTACAAGGCAGCGAGGTGCACCTGATCTGGACATGCCGCCATCAGCGCCCGCGAATTCGCCGGCACCTGGTGGAAAACGTGCTCGGTTCCTGGCTGCAATACGCGCGCTGGATCGCCGACACGCAAATGTCGCCGGCCGCCGTCTGGCTGGAGCATGCACGCCCGGCCGACACGACGCTGGCGCAGTACGAGCAGTTCTTCGACTGTCCGGTGCTGTTCGACCAGCCTTATTCGGCGCTGATTGTGCCGTTGCCGTATTTGCAGTTGCCCTTGCGCCAGGCCGATGCGCAATTGCTGCGCACCCTGGAAGAACATGCCATGGGCTTGATGGCGACCCTGGAGGATGCCTCGCTGCAACAGCGGGTCAAAAGCATCCTGCGAAAATTGCTCAAGGAAGGTCTGCCACGCAAGGAGCAGGTGGCCGAGCATCTCGCCGTGTCGGTGCGCACGCTGCAACGCCAGTTGCACCTGGCCGGTACTTCTTACCAGCAGATCCTCGACGACCTGCGCCAGGAGCTGGCCGAGCATTACCTGCTCAACAGCAACCTGCCGATTCAGGACATCGCCCAGTACCTGGGTTTCACCGAACCCCGCTCGTTTCACCGCACGTTCAAGAGCCGACGCGGGGTACCGCCCGGGGAGTTTCGGCAGAGCCATCGGGTGCAGGGATGTGGTAGCGACTGAGTGGTCCATGTTGTCACCAGGGTGCCCGCCCCCCTCACCCCAGCCCTCTCCCGGAGGGAGAGGGAGCCGACGGTGAGATGCTCTGGATGTACATCGACCTGAAAATTTGGCTGTGAATCCAGAATCGACTTGATGCTGCAGGTCGGTCAGTACCTCCCTCAGGGAGAGGAGATCGACCGTCAGACACTCGGGATGAACATCGTTCTGACAATCCCGTTGTGAATCCATAATCGACTCGATGCTGCGGGTCGCCCAGTCCCTCCGTCAGGGAGAGGAGCCCGACCGTGAGGTATTCGGGATGTACATCGATCTGAAACTCCCGTCGTGAATCCATAATCGACTCGGTATTCCAGGTCGATGTATGACGCAAGACACCTCGGTCGGTCCCCTCTCCCCCTGGGAGAGGGCTAGGGTGAGGGGCTTTCAGGCTCAGAGACTGATCGCGTTAGTGAACACCAACCGATTGCCAAACGGGTCGGCAATGGTCATGTCCTGGCTGCCCCACGGCATGGCCTGAATCTGTGGATGGGCAAACCTGTACTCCTTGGCCAGCAGCTGCTGCTGAAACTTCTCCAGCTCATCCGTCTCGATCCGCAGCGCAGAACCCGGTGTGCTGTCGCCATGGTGTTCGGACAAGTGCAGCACACATTCGCCACGGGAGATTTGCAGGTACAGCGGGAAATTCGCTTCGAATCGATGTTGCCAGTCGATCTTGAACCCCAGGAAGTCGACGTAGAACTCCACTGCCTTGGCTTCATCGAAAATGCGCAGGATTGGAGTGGTTTTACCGAAGCTCATCGGGTTGCTCCCAGACAATGAAAGCCCGCAGTGTAGCCGGGCTTGATGTCAGCGAGTCGGCTTAAAAGCGCCATTCTTTAGTTGCAAAATGCCATCATTGTGACGCAACACTCGAAATCTCACTGAAAACCGCCACGCAAATCGCCCTCCCGCGCCAGGAACCGCCCCGCCCTGCTCCCGTTGGCCTGGCCGTCGCGGTAACTCAATACGCCGTTAACCCATACCCCTTCAATACCCTGCGCCGCCCGCTGCGGATCGCTGAAGTCGGCAACGTCACGAACAGTCACCGGATCGAACAACACCAGATCGGCCCAATGACCTTCACGGATTTCTCCCCGGCCCTTCAAGCCGAAGCGTGCCGCCGACAGGCCGGTCATTTTGTGTACGGCGGTGTGCAATGGAAACAGTCCCACGTCGCGGCTGAAATGTCCGAGCACCCGTGGAAACGCGCCCCACAAACGTGGGTGGGGAAACGGGTCTTCCGGCAAACCGTCAGAGCCGACCATCGACAGCGGATGCGCAAGGATGCGGCGTACGTCCGCCTCATCCATCCCGTAATACACAGCGCCCGCTGGTTGCAGCCGGCGAGCGGCATCGAGCAATGGCACAGCCCACTCGGCAGCGATGTCCATCAGGTCGCGGCCGCCCATTTCCGGGTGGGGCGTCGACCAGGTGATGGTAATGCGATGGGCATCGGTGACCTGCTTGAGGTCCAGGGTCGAAGAACTCGCGGCGTAGGGATAACAGTCGCAACCCACCGGGTGGTTTTTCGCCGCCTCTTCCAGCGACGCCAACAGCTGTGGACTGCGCCCCCAGTTACCGGCACCGGCACATTTGAGGTGGGAAATGATGACCGGGGCTTGCGCGTGACGGCCAATGCGGAACGCTTCGTCCATGGCTTCCAGCACGGGTTCGAATTCGCTGCGCAGATGGGTGGTGTAGACCGCCCCGAATGCCGTCAATTCTTCCGTCAGTTGCATCACCTCATCGGTCGACGCCGAAAAGGCGCTGGCGTAGGCCAGGCCTGTGGACAAGCCCAGCGCGCCGGCCTCCAGACTCTCGCGCAACTGACCGCGCATGGCCGCGATTTCTTGCGCGCTGGCGGTGCGAAACAGGTCGTCCAGGTGATTGCTGCGCAGCGCTGTGTGGCCAACCAGGGCCGCGACGTTCAACGTGGTGTTCGCCGCTTCAACCGCCGCGCGGTAGTCGCTGAAGGTCGGATAAACAAACGCGGCGGCGCTACCGAGCAGGTTCATCGGGTCGGGCGGATCGCCGCGCAAAGTCACCGGCGAGGCGCTGATCCCGCAGTTGCCGACGATGACCGTGGTCACACCCTGGCTGAGCTTGGGCAGCATCTGCGGCTGACGGATGACCACTGTGTCATCGTGGGTGTGCACGTCGATGAAGCCGGGTGCCAGCACCTGGCCGGTGGCGTCGATTTCCTCGCCGGCGCGTGCATCGTGCAGGTCGCCAATGCGTTGAATGCGGCCGTTCAGGATCGCCACGTCGGCACGATAGCCAGGGCTGTTGCTGCCATCGATGACCAGAGCATTGCGAATCAGCGTGTCGTACTGCATGTCAGTCTCCCGCCGGCAAGTGATTGTCGCCCTCATACGGTTACTCAGTCGTGATGCACCCGGGCACGCTTGAGCAGCTTCTTGCAGCGCTCGGACAAGTGCAGCACCCGCAGGTGCTTGCCGGCCCTGGTGTAGCGCTCGCGAAGGGTGTCCAGCGCGGCGATGGCCGAATAGTCGACAAAGCTCAAGTGCTGACAATCCAGGGTCACCTGCGCCGGGTCGTTGGCCGGATCGAAATGATTGAGGAACGGCGTGGTGGAGGCGAAGAAAAGCGTGCCGTGCACCCGGTACAGCTTGCTGCCGTCACTCTCCAGATGACTGTCGGCGTAAAGCTGCCGGGCCTGCTGCCAGGCAAAATTCAGCGCCGCAATGATGATGCCGCACAGCACCGCCGTGGCCAGATCGGTGAATACCGTGACCACCGTGACCGCGATGATCACCAGCACATCATTGAGCGGCACCTTGTTCAGCACCCGCAGCGAGGCCCAGGCGAACGTCTGCTGCGACACCACGAACATCACCCCGACCAGCGCGGCCAACGGGATACGCTCGATCAGCGGCGACAGGAACAGGATGAACAGCAGAATCGACACCCCCGCGATTACGCCGGACAAGCGCCCGCGCCCCCCGGAACTGAGGTTGATCACGGTCTGGCCGATCATTGCACAACCGCCCATGCCACCGAACGCCCCGGACACCAGGTTCGCCGCCCCCAGCGCCACGCACTCGCGATCCGGGTAGCCCCGGCTCTCGGTGATTTCGTCGGTGAGGTTCAGGGTCAGCAGGGTTTCCAGCAGGCCGACCAGCGCCATCAGAATCGCGTACGGCGCGACGATGCGTAGGGTTTCCAGGTTCCACGGGATGTCCGGCAGGGCCAGGGTCGGCAAGCCGCCGGCAATGTGCGCCATATCGCCCAGGGTGCGGGTTGGCAGGCCGAGCAGATAAACCGCCAGGCCGACGCCAAGAATCGCCACCAGTGCCGGCGGAACGCTGCGGGTCAGGCGCGGCAACACATAGACAACAGCCATGGTCACCGCGACCAGGCCGATCATCATGTACAGCGGTGTGCCGCTCAACCAGGCTTCACCGCTCTTGAAGTGTTCCAGTTGCGCCAGCGCAATGATGATCGCCAGGCCGTTGACGAAGCCGAGCATCACCGGATGCGGGACCATGCGCACCAGTTTGCCAAGCTTGAGCAGCCCGAACGCCATCATGATCAAGCCGCCCAGCAACACCGTGGCCAGCAAATATTGCACGCCGTGCTGCACCACCAGCGCGACGATCACTACCGCCATCGACCCGGCCGCCCCGGAAATCATGCCCGGCCGCCCGCCGAACAGCGCGGTGAGGGTGCAAATGATGAATGCGCCGTAGAGCCCCATCAGCGGATTGAGGTGAGCCACCAGGGCAAACGCGATGCATTCGGGCAGCAGGGCGAACGAAGTGGTGAGTCCGGCCAGTACATCGGCGCGTAGACGTTTTGCTTTCATGTGGGGAACCGCACGCAGGAGTAGCGAGAAAAGATTGTGCGGATGTTACGGAATTGCGGATGGCCCGGCCAGTTCATGCGCCTGCACAAATGCCATCGCGAGCAGGCTCCCACAGTGGTTTTTCGTCTCACACAAAATATGTGGCCTGCGATGATCAATTGTGGGAGCGAGCCTGCTCGCGATGAACAATGACGCAGTCTAAAGCGAACTCAAAGCACGCCCTGGAAATCGGCGTTGGCATATTCCGCCAACTTGCCCTGGATAAAGTCCAGGAAGCACTGAATGCGCAGGGCCAGTTGCGAGTTGCGGTAGTACACCGCGTTGATTGGCTGGCGATAACCACTGTTGAACCCGGCCAGCAGCACTTTCAGACGCCCGGCACGAATGTCTCCAATGGTCATGTAGTGCGACAGACTGGCGATGCCCTGGCCTTCCAGCGCCAGATGGCGAATGGTCTCGCCGCTGGACGCGCTGATCGAAGCCTGGATCGGCCAGCGGTCACCATGAACATAACGCAGGGGCCATTGGTTGAGGCCTTCGTTCTGAGTGAACCCGAGCAGCGTATGGTTGGCCAGATCGGCCACGGCAGTCGGCGTACCGTGGGCCTCCAGGTAAGCCGGGCTGGCAACGATATGCAGCGGGCTGCACCCCAGGGAGCGGGCATGCAGGGTGGAGTCGGTCAGGGTGCCGATGCGGATGGCTATGTCGGTGCTCTGTTCCAGCAGATCGATAATCAGGTCGTTGCTGTTGAGTTCGAGCTGGATGTCCGGGTAGAGCCTGCGGAACTCATCAATGTAGGGCACGATGGCATGCAGCATGAAGGGGGAAGCGGCGTTGATCCGCAGACGGCCGGACGGCGTTTGCTGGCGGGAGGACAGGCGTTCTTCGAGTTCATCCATCTGATCGAGAATCAGCTTGGCGTGTTCGAAGAAATACCTGCCCTCCTCGGTCAGGTCCATGCGCCGCGTGGTGCGGTTGATCAACGTGGTTTCGAGCTTGGCTTCCAGCCGCGACAGCGTGCGGCTGATCGCCGAAGGCGTTTGCCCGACCTGCTCGGCCGCCGCAGAAATCGACCCGCATTCAATCACACAGACGAATATCTGCAACTCATCGGATCTGGCTTTCACGTGTGTCCCTTATCGATAGCCCTGTGGCGAGGGGGCTTGCCCCCGTTGGTGCGCGAAGCGGACCCAAAACCGTTAAAAGCGGTGTTTCATATGAACCGCGTTCACCGAATCTACGACGGCTTCACCGCCGAACGGGGCGGTGCGGCGGTCCGACAAGCCCCCTCGTCACAAAACGCCCCATGCGACAGGAGCAATAGAAGTCGATAGTAGCCTGAAACGCTTAGGCGGACAGGCCAAACACCTCGGTCAAATGCTGCTCATACCGCGCCACATCCGCTTCGATGTTCGGGCGTTTCATCACGTCCACGCACAGGAACGTCGGCAAACCGCTCATGCCAAGGAACTCGTTGGCCTTGTGAAACGGGAAGTACACCGCGTCCACGCCCTTGGCTTCGAAGAAGTCGGTCGGATCGTCGAAGGCTTGCTGCGGTGCGTTCCAGGTCAACGACAGCATGTACTGCTTGCCCTGGATCAAGCCGCCGCTGCCGTACTTCTGCGATGCGTCGGAACGGGTGCGGCCATCGCTGGCATACAGGCTGCCATGGCCTTCGGTGAAGACTTCGTCCACGTACTTCTTCACGGTCCACGGCGCGCCCATCCACCAGCCCGGCATCTGATAAATGATCACGTCGGCCCAGAGGAATTTGGCCACTTCTTCGGCGACGTCGTAACCCTCGTCAATAAAGGTGGTTTTAACGTCCATACCACCGCGGTCCAGCACGCTCAGCGCGGCTTCATGCAGGGTAGCGTTGTAGCGACCATCGGAATGGGCGAATTTCTTGCCACCATTGAGCAACAGGACTTTTTTCATGGAAGGTCTCACAAGGTCTGGAATTCGATGGCGGCAGAGTATCGATCCGACTCGCGCGGAATAAGACAGGAACAAGCAAAATTCATTTGACCAAAACGCACGAATCAACCGGCGATTGTTGCATTACAATCGCCTCCATTCTGACGTTGAGGACATTTTGATGAGTGAAATCCAAGGCTTCATCCTGCACGCCAAGACCCGCCCGGAAAAATCCGACGCCTTCGAAGCGTTTTTCAGCGGACACGTGGAAGCGAGCCGCGCCGAGCCCGGTTGCATCGAATACCACATGCTGCGCGACAAACAGGACCCGACGTTGTTTATCTTCTATGAGATCTGGCAATCCCAGGCGCACCTGGATGTGCACTCCAACCTGCCGCACATGAAGCAGTTCCTCGAACAGCGTGATCAATACCTGGAACGGGATTTCGACATTCGTGCCATCGAGATGATCAGCCCGTCGTCCGCTAGCCGCTGATCAACAAATGGCCGCCGAGCAAGCCCAGGCCAATGAAGAACACCCGTTTGAACAGCACGGCGCTGATCCGCTGGCGCAGCCATTGCCCCAGCCACATCCCGAGCACCGCCGGAATCAGCGCCAGCAGCGACGCACTCAACTCGCCGCCACCGAGGGCGCCGCGCCATAACAGCCCGGCGGCCAGGGCGAGTGTCGAGACGGTGAACGACAGGCCCAGCGCCTGCACCAGTTCGTCCTTGCTCAACCCCAGTGCTTGCAGATAGGGCACCGCCGGAATCACGAACACGCCGGTGGCCGAGGTGATGACGCCCGTCACCACACCGCACACAGGCCCGAGCCAGCGCTCATGGCGAGCGTCAACACGCAGGGTCGGCAGGAACAAACCGCTCAGCGCATAGAGCAGCAGCGCTGCCCCCAATCCCCGCACCACCCAGTGCCCGCCCGCCATGCCGATCCAAAGTGTCCCCGCCCCCGTGCCAATGAAAATCGCCAGCAGCATCGGCCACAGTCGCTTGAGCAACCCGCGCAGATGCCCGCCGAAGGCCAGTTGCCAAACGTTGGTCAGGGTCGCCGGAATGATCAACAAGGCGGCAGCCTGCGATGGAGCCATAGCCAGACCGAGCAGGCCCATGGCGATGGTCGGCAGGCCGAGACCGATCACGCCCTTGATCATGCCGGCCAGTACAAAGGTGCCGACAACCAACAGCGAAAGGGCCAATCCGAGATTCTGATAAAACGCCGAGAGTGTATTCATGGGGCTATGGTGAGCCCGCGGGGATTGATTGAAAATCTGCCATATACTTAGGCTGCCTCTTGTTTATACAGAGGCTTGCATATTCGTTGTTGCTGCTGGTCCCTTCGCGAGCGAGCCCGCTCCCACATGGAATTTGTGTCGTTCACAGATCCACTGTGGGAGCGGGCTTGCTCGCGAAGGCGTCCGTGCAGACAACACACCTCTTGAGGCTGTACCAATGCACTTCGACCTGACCGACCTGCGCCTCTACCTGCACATCCTCGACACCGGCAACATCACCGCCGGCGCCGCGCGCAGTCATCTATCACTGGCAGCGGCGAGTGCGCGAATCCGCGCGATGGAAGCGTCACTTGGTACTGATTTCCTGCAACGCGGCCGTCGCGGGGTAACGCCGACGCCTGCCGGCAAAGCCCTGGCACAGCACGCCCGGGGCCTGCTGCAACAAGCCGAAAGCATGCAGCAGGACCTCGCCGAATATGCAAAAGGCGTCAAAGGCCAGGTACGGTTGCTGTGCAACACCACGGCGATCACCGAATACCTGCCGGAATTGCTCGGCGATTTCCTGCGCGAGCACCCCAACCTCGACATCGACCTGCAGGAATTGCCCAGCACGCGCATCACCCACGCCTTGCGCCAGGGTGCAGCAGACCTCGGTATCGTCTCCGACGCGGTGGACGCCCAGAGCCTCCAGACCTTGCCCTTTCGCGACGATCCGCTGGTGCTGATCATGCCGCCCGGGCATCCCCTGGCCGCCGGCAAACCGCCGGGTTTCAGCGATACCTTGCAGCACGATTACGTGGGACTGGCCGCCAATAGCGCACTGGCGGTGTACCTCGAAGAACAGGCGTTGCACGCAGGTATGCGCATGCAGATCCGCATCCGTGCGGAAGGCTTCGACGGGGTGATTCGCATGGTCGCTCGCGGTGCCGGGCTGGCCATCGTGCCGCTGGCGGCGATCCAGCGCCGGGCGCTGGATCAACCGCTCAAAAGCTTCGCGTTGAAGGAGGACTGGGCACAGCGAAAACTACTGCTGTGCGCCCGTTCATTCACTGGTCTGCCCGGCTATGCCAGAGCGCTGTTCGAAGCCTTGCGCACTGAGTGAGGCCGGCTTTGGCTTTCTGAAAAACAGACCATAGACCACCGTCAGCAGAACCAGGAACGGCACGCCGAACACCAGGGTCATCTTGAAGGCCTCGGTGAAGTAGGTGGTGATCATCACCGCGCCCATCAGCACCAACCCCAGCAATGTCGTGTAAGGAAACAGGCGCATGCGGAACGACAGTTTGCGTTCGCCGTGGCGCTGGTGATAACGGCGGAAACAGTAGTGGGTCAGGAAGATCATGAACCAGGTGAAGATGGCGCCGAACATGGAGATCGCCATCATCAAGGTGAACGAGCTTTCCGGGTACAGGATGTTGAGCAACGTCGCCAGGGCAATGCCCGAGCTCGACAACAACAGGGCATTGAGCGGAATCCCGGTCTTGCTCAACTTGCCCATGGACTTGGGTGCGTAACCGCCACGGGACAGGCTGAACATCATGCGCGTGGTGATGTACAACTGGCTGTTCATCGCCGACAGCGCGGCGATCAGGATCACGAAATTCATCACCCCGGTAGCGCCGGGAATGCCGATGGCCTGCATCACCGTGACGAACGGGCTCTGCGCGTGACCGGCCTGCACCCAAGGCACGATCGCCAGCATCAGCGCGAGGGTCAGCAGGTAGAACACCACCAGCCGCACGATGGTCGCGCGAAAGGCTTTCTTCACCGCTTGTTCCGGGTCCTGCGCCTCACCGGCGGCCACCGCGATCATCTCCACGCTCAGGTAGCTGAAGATCGACACGATGACCGCGATCCACATGCCTTGCAGGCCATTGGGGAAAAAGCCGCCGTGGGCGGTGTAGTTGTGCACGCCGTATTCCGGGTTGCCGGAACCGAACACCACATACACAGCGAGAATGATGAAGCCGACAATCGCGCCGATCTTGATGGTCGAGAACCAGTATTCGAAAGTGCCAAACGTCTTCACGCTGATGGCATTGAGCACAATCAGCACACTGGAGAACGAGATGATCCACACCCACTCCGGCACGTTGGCAAACCAGTACTTCATGTACATCGCCACCGCCGTCACTTCCGTACCGACCGCCAGCACGATCGCTGCCCAATAGGCATAACGCACCAGGAACCCGGCCAGGGGGCTGACATAAAATTCGGCGTAGGCACCGAACGAACCGGAGGTCGAATGGGCCACGGTCATTTCCGCCAGGCAACCCATCAGCAGCAAGGTGATGATCGCGCCGATGGCGTAGCTGAGCAGCACGCTCGGCCCGGCATAGCCAATCGCGTAGGCACTGCCCATGAACAGTCCGGTGCCAATCGCACCGCCAATGGCGATCATGCTCATCTGCCCGGACGTCAGCTGACGCCGCAGACCCTGTTCACGGTTGGATATCGTTTCAAAACCGGCGTTATCGGTCATTTTTATGTCCTCTGAATATTGTCTTTCTTGAAGAGCACGTCTTGGTTTTTACGGTGGGGATCAGCCACGCACAGCAGCACACGGATCAGAAAATACTCAGTGGATACTCGATGATGACGCGCACTTCGTTGTTGTCCGTGGTATCAGCCCGGGCCACTTGGGCGGTCGAACGCACACTGGCCTGGCGTACCCGCACCGAGAGGTCCCTGGCCTTGCCCGACTGCACGACGTAGCGCGCTTCGATGTCGCGTTCCCAGCGCTTGCCGTCATCGCCGTAGCGCCCATAGGCGCCGTTGGGACCGCCGTCGTAATGGCGGTCGTCGATATGGTCACCGCTGACGTAGCGCGACATGAAGCTCAGGCCCGGCACGCCGAACGGCGCCATGTCCAGGTCATAACGCAGTTGCCATGAGCGTTCGTTGGGGGCGTTGAAGTCGAGCACCTGAACCGAGTTGGCGAGGAAAATCGACGTGCCCGGCTGCTGGTCGAAACCCAGGTAATCGAACGGTTCATTGCCATCGACCTGTTGATACGCCAGGGTCAATCGATGGGCGCCGAACTTGTACGCGCTGGCCAGCGACCAGGTGGTGTTGTCGATCTTGCCGGCAAGGCGCTGGCCATCGTCGAGGGTGCGGTAAATATTGAAATCCAGGTTCAGCGACTGGCCTTCGCTGAGGATAAAGGTGTAATTGCTGTTGGCGTAGTACTGCCGCCAGATATCGGTGAACTGCGAACCGTACAGGCTGACGCTCAGTTGATCGTTCAGGGCGTAACTGCCGCCCAGATAATCGACGCTGCGGGTTTCCACGCCAGCGTACAGCGCTTTGAGTGCGCCATCGGCGTTGGTCGAATTGCTGTCGTTGCCGGCGGTGAAATGACCGATGTCCAGTTGCAAGGCCTTGAGTTCATTGCTGGTCAGCTGAAAACCGGTGGCCACGCTGGTGAACAGTCGTGCATTACCAGTACCGAACACAGGGTTGAGTGGGGTCAGGTTGCCGTACTTGAGCTCGGTCCGGGATATCCGCGCCTTCACCGCGCCACCCGCTTCGGAATACTCGTCCTCGGGGTTACCATCGGAATCGACGGGCAGCAAGCCCGTGCCCGTGCGTCCCTTGCCACTGTCGAGCTTGATGCCCAATTGCGCGTAGGCATCGACCCCGAACCCTACGGTTCCCTGGGTGTACCCGGAGCGGTAATCGAGCATGATCCCGTGAGCCCATTCATCCCGATAATTCTGCCCGCCAGGGTTGTTGAGGTTGTTGCGATAAAAATAGAAGTTACGGTTGGTCAGGGTCAGGCTGCTGTCTTCGACGAATCCGTTGCCTGCGTCGGCATAGGCCATTTGCCCGAGGCAACTGCTGATGGCCAACGGCAAGGCGGGCCAGAGGGAAAGTCTCATTCTGCGTGCTCCTTATTATTGTGATTGCACAGAACTCTTGTTGGACGGCGGCCGAAGCCCTGCTGCGCGCAAAAAACGGCAGCCGGACGTCGACATCGCAAGTATCAGGTGACGCTGTGGCGGACCTGGAATCGCGCTTGCGCCCAGGTTTTCTCATCGAGAATCTCGCCAAGGATCTGCACCGCATCCCAAACCTCGGTGAAGGTCGTGTATAGCGGGGTAAAGCCGAAACGCATGATCCGCGGCTCGCGGTAGTCACCAATCACACCCCGCTCGATCAGGGCCTGGATCACCGCATAACCTTCAGGGTGTTCGAAGCTGACGTGGCTGCCACGCTTGGCGTGCTCGCGCGGAGTGATCAGCTTCAATTCGTGAGCTGCGCAGCGCTGTTCGACCAATTCGATGAACAGGTCCGTCAGGGCCAGGGATTTGCGGCGCAGGCTGGCCATGTCAGTCTGGGCGAACACGTCCAGCCCGCACTCGACCATTGCCAATGAAGTGATCGGCTGGGTGCCGCACAGATAACGGGCAATGCCGCTGCTCGGCTCGTAGCGAGACTCCATTGCAAACTGTCGCGAATGGCCGAACCAGCCCGACAGCGGCTGCGGCACCAGATCGCATAACTGCGGCGACACCCAGACAAACGCCTGCGAACCCGGACCGCCATTGAGGTACTTGTAGGTGCAGCCGATGGCGTAGTCGGCGCCCGCCTGATGCAGGTCGACAGGCACCGCGCCAGCGGAATGCGCCAGGTCCCAGATGGCCAGCGCCCCACACTCGTGGGTCAGAGCCGTGAGGGCCTGCATGTCGTGCATGTAGCCCGTCTTGTAATTGACGTGGGTGAGCATCACCACCGCCGTGTCCTGGTCAATCGCTTGCGGCAACTCTTGCGGGCTGTCGACCAGGCGCAAGGTGTAGCCCTGCTGAAGCATGTCGGCCAGACCTTCGGCGATGTACAGGTCTGTGGGGAAGTTACTGGCTTCGGTCACGATCACCCGTCGAGTTGGCGAACGTGTGGCCTGCACGCGCAACGCAGCGCTGAGCACCTTGAACAGGTTGATCGAGGTGGTATCGGTCACCACCACTTCGCCGTCGCGGGCACCAATAAGCCCGGCCAATCGGTTACCCAGACGCTCGGAAAGATCGCGCCAACCGGCACTGTTCCAGCTGCGGATCAGGCCATTTCCCCACTCCTGGGCGATCACCTCCTGAGCACGCGCCAACGCCGCGACGGGGCGTGCGCCCAGCGAATTGCCATCGAGATAAATCACACCGTCGGGTAGCGCAAACTGCTGGCGTAGCGGCGCGAGAGTGTCCTGGGCATCAAGCTCCAGGCAATCGTTTCTTGTTGTCATCGGGTGTCCTGTTCTTTGAAGGTCGTAGCGTTTTTACGGGCGTTTCCGGCCCTTTTCCGTGGAGAGATAATGAACGATGACTTGCAGAATTTTCGTGCAAAGTAAGCGGCCATAGGGTAGTTGTTTCGCATAAAATTCGAATACAACTCCTATAAACGCGGATTTACACCAGCCATGAATCTCGACTCGACAGACCTGCGAATCCTCCATCAACTGCAACAGGATGGCCGTATCAGCAACCAGGAACTGGCAGAGAAAGTCGCCCTGTCGCCGTCGGCCTGTCTACGCCGATTGCGCCTGCTGGAAAGCGAGGGAATCATCTGTGGCTATCGCGCCGTGCTGAATGCCGAGCGGCTGGGAATCGAGCTGGAAGCCATCGTCCATGTGTCATTGCGACAGGACATCGAGGACTGGCACGAGACCTTTATCAAGAAGGTCCAGTCGTGGCCGGAAGTGATCACCGCGTACGTGATTACGGGCGCGAGCAACTATGTGTTGCGGGTCCAGGCGCGCAACCTCAAACACTTCTCCGATTTCATCGTCAATCACTTGAACCGCACGGCGGGGGTCACTGATATCCGCTCGGAAATAGTCCTGCAGAAAATCAAGGAGCGCGACGAGTTGCTGGACCTGGTGGTGCGCAAGTAAGGGAGCAACGCACTGCCAAACCTGTGGGAGCGGGCTTGCTCGCGAAGAGGGAGTGTCAGTTGACACCAATGTTCACTGGACCTGCGCATTCGCGAGCAAGGCCGCTCCCACAGGGTTCGCTCAGAAGCCCCGCATGCGCCGGGCTTCATTGCGCTGCAAGGTCATGCTTGGGGATTCGTCGAACAGCTTGCGGTACTCGGCGGAAAAACGCCCCAGATGGGTGAAGCCCCAGCCCATGGCGATTTCGGAAATATTGCGCACCGAGCCGTGCTCGAGGATCTCCTGGCGCACGCCGTTCAAGCGGTATTTTTTCAGGTAGACCATTGGCGACAGAGCGAAGTACTTCTTGAACGCCTCGAACAGCTTGAAGCGCGAAACCCCGGCAGCGAGCTCGATGTCCTCCAGATGCAAGGCCTCGCGAGCATTGTCGTGAATGTATTGCCGAGCCCGGATCAGGTAATGGGGCAACTTCACGCCCAGCACCTCCCGCAACTCCTCTGAATAATTATTCGGCTGAGCGAGGATCAGGCCTTTGATGAGCGAGCTCTCAATATCCCGGGTGAACGCCACTTGCTCGTACAGCTCGCTGCTGCGTTCCAGCTCGGTGATGAAATAACGCGCCATACGCCACCACGAGGCCGACGCACCATCGACCGCATCCATCACCGGCTCGAAGCGCAGCGGCGCGTCCAGCGGCCGCTGCAGCAGGCCTTGCAGGGACTCGCTCATGGCGACGCGGGTGATCACCACCTGGACCTTGCGGCAGTCGCCGGAGATCGCCAGCAGCTGGTTTTCATTCGGGGAAATAATCACGCCTTGGTCGCGGTCAGATCTCAGCACACTGCCGTTCTTGCTCAACTCCTGCTCGCCCACCAGGGGCAAGCTCAGGCTGTAACTGCTGAAGTGCTCGGCGTCTTCGATATCGATGGTGACATCGGTGCCGTACTCGATGGTGCCCAGGGTCGTGGCCATCGACTTGAACATGTTGGCGCTGTGATGGAAGCGGATTCGCTCGGGCGTCGTGCTCACGAGTCGATGCGGCCCGCAAATACCGGACATCCAGTTTCTCGCGGCCTCAAGATCATCGCTGTCGACACGAATGTCGCGACACTGCGGATCGGTTTTGCTGTTCATCACGGTGCACCCACAGGCTATTTTTCAGCGCGCTCTGACGGCGCGTCTCAGGCGTGGAGAAGGCAAGTTCCAAGCCATGAAACCCCGGCGCCAACCAAGTGGATAGCAATCCTCGACTATGCGGATAAAGCAGCCGATGAACGCCCCCCAACAGGCACTCGAGGTTGTGCGAAACAGTACCTCATTGTTGCAAACAGGGGCAGCCGTTCATCGTTTGATGCGCGGTTTGGGTAGTCGCTGCACAGCGTGATACCCCGCGCGTGTTACCCCACAAATTATACGGACTGCCTTCGCCGACAAACCGGATAGACCCCCACCCGCCCCACTCCCTCTAATGCGCACACCGATTAGCCCCAATACAAAAACAGGTACACCCCCCATGAGTGGCGAAAAAAACGTCGAGCAGTGGAAAGCGTTTATTGAAGGCTGCCTGGACTTCCGTCCGGTAGATGGTGTGTTCCGCATTGCCCGTGACATGTTCACCGAGCCGCAGTTGTTCGACCTGGAGATGGAACTGATCTTCGAGAAGAACTGGATCTACGCCTGTCATGAAAGCGAGCTGGCCAATAACCACGACTTTGTCACCATGCGCGCCGGCCGTCAGCCGATGATCATCACCCGCGACGGCGAGGGTCAGCTCAACGCACTGATCAACGCCTGCCAGCATCGGGGCACAACCCTGACCCGCGTCGGCAAGGGCAACCAGTCGACCTTCACCTGCCCGTTCCATGCCTGGTGCTACAAGAGCGACGGGCGCCTGGTGAAGGTCAAGGCGCCTGGCGAATATCCGGAAGGCTTCGACAAGGCGACACGCGGCCTGAAAAAAGCCCGCATCCAGAGCTATAAGGGTTTCGTGTTCATCAGCCTCGATGTCCACGCCGACAACAGCCTGGAAGACTTCCTCGGCGACGCCAAGGTGTTCTTCGACATGATGGTCGCCCAATCGCCCACCGGTGAGCTGGAAGTGCTGCCCGGCAAGTCGGCCTACACCTACGATGGCAACTGGAAACTGCAGAACGAAAACGGTCTCGACGGCTATCACGTCAGCACCGTGCACTACAACTATGTGGCCACGGTGCAGCATCGCCAGCAGGTCAACAGCGAGAACGGCACCGGCAACGGCAGTACCCTCGACTACAGCAAGCTCGGTGCCGGCGATGCCAATACCGATGACGGCTGGTTCGCCTTCAACAACGGTCACAGTGTGTTGTTCAGTGACATGCCGAACCCGACGGTACGCTCGGGCTATGCCACCATCATGCCGCGACTGGTCGAAGAACACGGCCAGGAAAAGGCCGAATGGATGATGCATCGCCTGCGCAACCTGAACATCTATCCGAGCCTGTTTTTCCTCGACCAGATCAGCTCGCAACTGCGCATCATTCGCCCGGTGGCCTGGAACAAGACCGAGATCATCAGCCAGTGCATCGGGGTTAAAAACGAGTCGGACGCCGACCGCGAAAACCGCATTCGCCAGTTCGAGGATTTCTTCAACGTGTCGGGCCTGGGCACTCCGGACGACTTGGTGGAATTTCGTGAAGCCCAGCGCGGTTTCCAGGCGCGCCTGGAGCGCTGGAGCGACATTTCCCGTGGCAATCATCAATGGGCCACCGGCGCCACGCCCAACAGCGAGGCGATCGGCATTGCCCCGGCCATGACCGGCACCGAATTCACCCACGAAGGGCTTTACGTCAACCAGCACGGCAACTGGCAGAAATTCCTGCTCGACGGCCTGGACGCGAAATCCCTGAAACTCCGTGAGGTGCAATGATGAATGCGCAATTGCAGTACCAGATCGAACAGTTCTTCTACCGAAAATCCGAACTGTGCGATGCCCAGGACTGGGACGCCTACATCAAGTTGTTCGACGAGCAGAGTGAATTCCACCTGCCGCAATGGGACTCGGAACACGTCTACACCCGCGACCCCAAACGCGAAATGTCGCTGATCTACTACCCCAACCGTTCCGGCCTGGAAGATCGCGTGTTCCGCCTGCGCACCGGCAAGTCCGCGTCCTCGACGCCGATGCCGCGCACCCTGCATTTGATCAACAACGTGCGGATCAGCGAACTCGAGGGCGGTGAACTGGAGGTGCGCCTGAACTGGCACACGCTGTTCTATCGCCTGGCTACCTCCGAGCAGTTCTATGGCCGCGCGACCTACCGGCTCAAGCCTCACGCCGACAGCTGGCTGATCAGCCGCAAGCATGTGCTGCTGCTTAACGACACCATCAACTCGGTACTCGACTTCTACCACCTCTGAGCCCCTGGAGACCGAGGCATGAATCACAAAGTAGCGTTCAGCTTTGCCGACGGAAAAACCCTGTTCTTTCCCGTACAACCCAACGAAATCCTGCTCGACGCCGCCCTGCGCAACGGCATCAATATTCCCCTGGATTGCCGCGAAGGCGTCTGCGGCACCTGCCAGGGGCGCTGTGAGTCGGGTGACTACAGCCAGGATTACGTCGACGAGGAAGCGCTCTCGAGCCTGGACCTGCAGCAGCGCAAGATGCTCACCTGCCAGACCCGGGTCAAATCCGATGCGGCGTTCTATTTCGACTTCGCTTCCAGCCTGTGCAACGCCTCGGGTCCGGCACAACTGAGCGCGAAGGTGACCGACGTCAGGCAGATTTCTGCCAGCACCGCGATCCTGCACCTGGACCTCGGTACGACCACCCCGCTGGATTTTCTGCCGGGGCAGTACGCCCGTTTGTCGATTCCCGGGACCGACAGCAAGCGTTCCTATTCGTTTGCCAATCGGCCAAGTGAACACAATCAACTGCAATTTCTGATTCGCCTGTTGCCCGACGGCGTCATGAGCAACTACATCCGTGAACGCTGTCAGGTGGGCGACGAAATCATGCTGGAGGCCCCTCTGGGTGCCTTCTATCTGCGGCATGTGGCCAAACCGCTGATCCTGGTGGCGGGCGGAACCGGGCTGTCGGCACTGCTGGGCATGCTCGACGACCTCGCCGAACGCGCTTGCGCGCAGCCGGTGCACCTGTACTACGGCGTGCGCGACGCTGCCGACCTGTGCGAACGCGCACGGATCGAGGCCTACGCCGAACGCCTTCCGGGGTTTCGCTACACCGAAGTGGTCAGCGACCCTTCGCCGCAGTGGACGGGCAAGCGCGGCTACATTGCCGAGCATTTCGACCTCAGCGAATTGCGCGACGCGCCGGTCGACATGTACGTCTGCGGGCCACCGCCGATGGTCGAGTCGATCAAGGACTGGTTGCAGACCCAGGCACTGGACAGCGTTCACCTGTATTACGAAAAGTTCACCGAGAGTAATATCTGATCTTTCAAATCAGGCCTGACAACAATAACCAGAAGGGATCGAGATGGCGGATGAAATCTTGCAACAGGGAACGCTCAAGCGGGGGTTGAAGAATCGGCATATTCAACTGATCGCCCTGGGCGGGGCGATTGGCACCGGGCTGTTCCTCGGCTCTGCGGGCGTACTCAAGTCGGCCGGGCCGTCGATGATCCTCGGTTATGCGATTGCCGGGTTCATCGCCTTCCTGATCATGCGCCAGTTGGGCGAGATGATTGTCGAAGAGCCGGTGGCCGGTTCCTTCAGTCACTTCGCCCACAAGTACTGGAGCGGTTATGCCGGCTTCCTGTCCGGCTGGAATTACTGGGTGCTGTACGTTCTGGTGGGCATGGCCGAGCTGACGGCCGTGGGCAAGTACGTGCAGTTCTGGTGGCCCGAGATCCCGACCTGGGTCAGCGCCGCGGTGTTCTTCGTGCTGGTCAACCTGATCAACACGATGAACGTCAAAGTCTTCGGCGAGATGGAGTTCTGGTTCGCGATCATCAAGGTCGTGGCAATCATCGGCATGATCGTCCTGGGCTGCTACATGCTGTTCAGCGGCACCGGCGGGCCGCAGGCGTCGGTCAGTAACCTGTGGAGCCACGGCGGATTCTTCCCCAACGGCACCACCGGCTTGCTGATGTCGATGGCGTTCATCATGTTTTCCTTCGGCGGCCTGGAACTGGTCGGCATCACGGCAGCTGAAGCCAGCGAACCGAGGAAGGTGATTCCCAAGGCGATCAACCAGGTGGTGTATCGCGTGTTGATCTTCTACGTCGGCGCCCTCACCGTGCTGCTGTCGCTGTACCCCTGGGATCAACTGCTGCAGACCCTCGGCGCGTCCGGCGATGCCTACGGTGGCAGCCCGTTCGTACAGATCTTCTCGCTGATCGGCAGCGACACCGCCGCGCACATCCTCAACTTCGTGGTGCTCACCGCGGCGCTCTCGGTCTACAACAGCGGCGTCTACTGCAACAGCCGCATGCTCTACGGCCTGGCCGAACAGGGCGACGCACCAAAGTCGCTGATGAAACTGAACAAACAGGGCGTGCCACTGCGGGCGCTGGGCATCTCGGCGCTGATCACCATGCTGTCGGTGCTGGTCAACTACCTGGCGCCCCATGAAGCGCTGGAGTTGCTGTTCGCCCTGGTGGTCGCCTCGTTGATGATCAACTGGACGCTGATCAGCCTGACCCATCTGAAGTTTCGCAAAAGCATGGGCCAGCAAGGCATCGTTCCGGGCTTCAAGTCGTTCTGGTTTCCCTACAGCAACTACCTGTGCCTGGCGTTCATGGCCATGATCATTTGCGTGATGTGGATGATTCCGGGCATTCGGGCCTCGGTCATCGCCATCCCGGTGTGGGTGGTGATCATCTACCTGTTCTACCGCATACGTGTGGCGCGCGATCGCGGTTTGCCCGTCGCGCAATAATCCAACGCGCAACAAAAAGCCCCGGTATTGCGGTAATGCTGTTCACTTAAGCATGGTGTTGTTAAGAACTGGATTGGGGGGATATCCATTGCTGCGGTAACGGCCACCTATGGTTTCGCTCTTACAGCGAGTCACTTTTGGAAGAGCCCAAAAGTAACCAAAAGGCTCTTGCCCCACCACTCGGT
>NZ_JBWKOF010000019.1:0-114716 GCF_059415945.1 Pseudomonas sp. GW821-FHT09H03
ACGGGCGTGATCAGCTACAGCTACACCCTGGTCGATAACGAAACCCACCCGAACGCCAATGGCGCCAACAGCGTCGTAGAGAACTTCAGCGTCGTCGCTACCGACACCGACGGCGACAGTGCGACCGGGCAGATCAACGTCAACATCGTCGACGACTTGCCGCTGGCCAAAGCCGACACGAGCTCGGTAATCGAAGGTAATATCGTCAGCAGCAACGTGTTGCTCAACGACGCCACCGGTGCAGACGGCGCTGCTGCCAGTGGAGCGGTGGTCGGCGTGCGTGCCGGCGCCAACACCTCGACATCAGCCATAGGCGGACTCAACAGCAACATCAACGGTACTTACGGTTACTTGACGCTGGATGCGGCGGGTAACGCGGTCTATCACAGCAACCCGAACTCGGTCGGGGCTGCGGGGGCTACGGATACCTTCACGTACACCATTCGTGACGGTGACGGCGACGAAAGCACCACCACCATCACCATCGATGTGGCCAACAGCAATATCAAAGCCGTTGTGGACACTGACGTGACCGTTTACGAAAAAGCCCTGGACCTGAGCAAGGGCGGCCTGGACCTGGCGGCCGGCACAGTCATCGGCAGCGATCCGGGCAACACCGGAGAAACCGCGTCCGGCACGCTGGTTGGCTCGGTCACCGGTGCCAGCGGGGCGATCACCTATACCCTGGTCGGCAGCGCAACCGGCAGTTACGGGCAAATCCTGCTCAACGCCGACGGCAGCTACACCTACACCCTGACCAAACCAGCGAGCACTTCGCCAAACGCCAACGACGGCCCAAACACCCTCAGCGAAAGTTTCACCTACAAAGCCACCGATGCGGCAGGCAACAGCACCACCAGCACCATAGTGGTCAACATCGTCGACGACGTGCCCAAGGCAGTGGCTTCGGATCGTTCGGTGACGGCGGTGGAGATCGACTCCAATCTGCTGATCGTGCTCGATGTCTCCGGCAGTATGGTCGACCCTTCCGGCGTACCGGGCCTGTCGCGGCTGGCCCTGGCCAAGCAGGCGATCAGCGCCTTGCTCGACAAGTACGACGACCTCGGCGATGTGAAAGTGCAGCTCGTCACCTTCAGCAGCAGCGCCACTGACAGGACTTCGGTGTGGACCGATGTGGCAACCGCCAAATCGCTGCTCGCCGGCCTCATAGCGGACGGCGGTACCAACTACGACGCGGCCGTGGCGATGATGAAAACGGCGTTCAACACCTCGGGCAAACTCACCGGAGCGCAGAACGTCGGCTACTTCTTCTCCGACGGCAAACCCACCAGCGGACAGGAGATTGGCACCACTGACGAGGCCTCGCTCAAAACCTTCCTCGATGCCAACAACATCAAGAACTACGCGATCGGCCTGGGCAGCGGCGTGAGCAACGCCAACCTTGATCCGCTGTCCTATGACGGCATCAGCCACACCAATACCAATGGCGTGGTGGTCACCGACCTCAATCAGCTCAACTCGGTACTGTCCGGTACCGTGGTCGGCGCGCCGGTCACCGGTTCGCTGCTGGGCCAGGGCGGTACATTCGGTGCCGACGGTGGTTTCATCAAGACCATCACGGTGGACGGCACCACGTACACCTATGACCCGCACGGCAACAGCAATCAGGGCTCCCTGAGTTTCAGCGGCGGCGCCAACAACGGCACCTTCATTACCGCCAGCAACTCCCTCAGTATCGCTACCAACAACAGCGGCACCTTGCTGATCAACCTCGACACCGGCGACTACACCTACATCTCGCAGAAAACCACATCGGTAGTGCTCACCGAGAACATCGGCTACACCGTCAGCGACAATGACGGCGATCTCGCCAGCTCGAACCTGACCATCAAAGTGATTCCTAACGCACCACCTGTGGCGATGGACGATAACATCATCACCAACGTGCTGTCGGGCAACATCGTGGTGCCGGGTGAACTGCTGCTGGCCAACGACACCGACGCCAATGGCGACCCGCTCAATGCATCACCAACCAGCTTCGACACCGGATGGAAAGCCAAAGGCGCGGACTTCACGGGCTCCGGTGCTGTCTCTTTCACTGGCAGCAACGCCAATAACCCGCTCAACCAGAACCTCGCCAATGTCCGCAATTCTTTCAAGGTCAATGGCTCGACCATGACGGCGGTATTGTTGGTCACCGGTTACCTTGGCCAGATCTCCGGCTCTAATGCCAACGATGAAGACCGCATCACCGTCCACCTGAAGAAGGGCGAAACTCTCAACCTGAATCACGACCAGGCGACCGGGCAGATCGGCATGGAGTATTCGATCGACGGCGGGAGCTACATTGGCATCGCCGACGGCCAGACCATTACCGCGGCTGCGGATGGGATCTACCAGATCCATCTCATCAATACGCCCAATGGCTCGAGTGGTAGTGGTGTCAACGATGCCGAAGACTATGTATTGACCATGACAGTCAACTACGCCGGAGCCCAGACCACGCCGGATTATCACGGCACTTACACCGCCAACGACAGCCACGGCGGCAGTGACAGTGCGGCTGTGACCATCAGCTATCAGGAAGGCCAGACGCTCACTGGCACCGGTGGAGATGACGTGCTGGTGGCGGGCACTGGCACCAATATCATCAATGCCGGGGACGGCAACGATGTGCTGACCGGCGGCTCGGGCAACAATGAAATGCACGGCGATGCCGGCAACGACTTGCTCTACAGCGGCCCGGGCAACGACGTACTCGACGGCGGAACCGGCAGCGACACTGCCAGCTATGCCCATGCCACCGCCGCCGTGACGGTGAACCTCGGTACGCTTGTTGCGCAAAATACGCTCGGCGCGGGTACAGACATCCTGACGGGTATCGAAAACCTTGCCGGTTCCAACTTCAATGACACCCTGACCGGCAATAACAGTAACAACGTGATTACCGGAGGCCTGGGCAACGATGTGCTCAGTGGCGGCGGTGGCGATGACCTGCTGATTGGTGGTCTGGGCAACAATAGCCTGTCCGGTGGGGCCGGGGCAGATACCTTCCAGTGGCTCAAGGGCAACAGCGGCCATGACGTCATCTCCGACTTCACCCCTGGCACCGATAAGCTCGACCTGTCGCAACTGCTGCAAGGGGAGAACGGCACATCGGCCTCGCTGGATGACTATCTGCACTTCACGGTCACTGGCAGCGGCGCAGCCGTGACCACCAGTATCGATGTCAGCGCCATGGCCGGCGCCGCGTCGAACCAGACCATCGACCTGACCGGCGTCAACCTGGCCAGCTACTACGGCGTGACGCCGGGGGCAGGTGGAGTGGTGGCCGGGGCGGATACCGCGACCATCATCAACGGCATGCTCAATGATCATTCGTTGAAGGTGGATACGGTGTGAATAAGGGGGGCTAAGCGCAAAGAATCGCAGCCTGTTGCAACGTTGCGGCAGGTTGCGATCTCAACTGTGGGACTCAGCCAACCAATCCCTTCCAGTTGTGCCCGGTTCAACTGTGGGAGATTCTATGGTTGAGGGCAATCCCTCAACTGACTGAGTACATATCCGTTGCTGCGGTAACGGCGGCTTATGGTTTCGCCCTTACGGCGAGTCACTTTTAACAAACGCCTTAAAAGTAACCAAAAATGCTTGCCCCAGCGTCCGGCCCCTCGCTTAGGCTCGGCGTTCCTTCGCTCCGGTGTCCATTCGGGGGCATCGCCTCCGGTCGGCTTCGCTTCGACCTCCTCTCGATGTGTTCGACTTCGTCGAACGGCGCTGCGCGCCTACCCCCCGGATGAACACCTCCACTCAGCCTCCCGAAGGGGCGGGTGGATCAAGATCAAAAGCTGCAGGCGAGCTAACGCTCGGCCTGTTGAGTGGTGAAGAGCGGCGGCGGGTGTGCGCAACTTTGCTTTTGCTCTTCTGTGAGAACTGGCCTGACAGTGATGGCGGCCTGACAGCCGACCTAAGCTCCAGGTTGCCCCCAATCCCTGTGGGAGCTGGCCTGCCAGCGAAGGCGGCCTACGAGCCGACCAATCTCTTGCTGATGCACACAGTTCAAATTGTAGGAGCTGGCTTGCCTGCGATGGCGGCCTGCCAGCCGACCAATCTCTCTCGGATACACCAGGATCCAATGGTGGGAGCTGGCTTGCTAGCGAAGGCGGCCTGACAGCCAACCCATCTCCTGCTGGTGTACGCAGTTCATCAGTGTGCCGGCTTGCTCGCGAAAGCTGGGGGCAGTCACTGTCGCCGTTGAATATCAAATCGCTTTCGCGGGCCAGCCACGCACACAAGATGGCGTAGATCTGCAGGAGTGTGGCTTGCCTTCGATGAGCGCTGACGCGATTAACCTGCAAGAATCACATCGGCTCCGGCGCTCCGATCAGGCGTCCCATCGCGCCGAATATGCCCAGTTCCCGAATGACCTCCAATTCGCCCTGGGTCTCGACCATCTCCGCAATCAGCGGTAGATCGATACTGTGGGTCGCGCGAAAGATGGCATCGATAAACAATCGCTTGTCCGGTTGCTGGTCAATGCTGCGAACGTAGGCACCATCGATTTTCAGGTAAGCCAGTCCCAGTTGGGTGATGTTGCCGATCTGGCTGAAACGCCCACCGAAGTGTTGCAGACCAATGCTGTAACCCGTGTCGAGCACGCTATGGGTCAGACGTTGCAGCTCTTGTGGGGACGGCAGTTGGCGCTCGTCGATTTCCAGCGTCAGCAACGGCGCCAGTTCCGGAAGCGATTGCAGCAGGTCGACGATTTGCCGTACTTGCGCCTGATCGCGCAGCGTGCTGCCGGACAGGCTCAAAGCCAGCGGCCAGCGGTTGATCACCAGGTAATCCAGTGTCGCCTCGAGCATCGCCAGATCGAAACGCGCTGACCAGCCGAGGCGCTCGATCCAGGGCAGGAAATGTCCGGCTGCAATTGCCTCGCCCTCGGGATCGAGCAGGCGCGCGAGTACTTTGTGATGCAGTACCTGGCGGGTATCCGAGCATTGCACCACCGGTTGGAAATACAGCTGCAGTTTGCCTTGGGTCAGCGCGTCATCGATCCAGGTCCGCCATTCGTGCTGTGAATGGTTGACCATACTGTCGCTGTGGCGCAGTTGAACCCAGGGCCGCTCGGGGTGCTGCGCGGCCTCGGTCAGCGACTGGTCGAGGCGCAGCAATACATCGCCGGCAGCTTCACCTGGATGGTAGGCAACGATGCCCAGATGGGCGACCGGCATGCAGTCGCTGGCACCGGTCAGGCGCATGTTTTCCAGGGTGACGCTGATCTCGGCCACTAGGCGAGCGGCGCCCGGGATGTCCAGGCCCGGCGCCAGCAGGCTGAACTCACCCCCCCGGTTTCGCGCCGCCAGCCAGGTACGGCGCTCAGGCAACTGGGTTAGACGCTTGAGCAACTCTGCGACTGCGCCGATCAACTCGTCGGTGCCTTGGCCACCCAGACGCTGGTTCAGGCCGGCCAAATCGTTGATCCGCAGCATCAGCAAATGACCGTCGCGGCTCTGTTCGCATACCTGCAATTGGTCGGCAAGTTGCTCATCCAGCAAGCGCCGGTTAGCCAGTTGGGTCAGGCTGTCCAGGTAGGATTCGGCGCGCAGTTGTTCACTGCGAACGGCCTCTTCGGCAAACAGCCCCTTGAGCTTTTCCACCATCTGATTCATGGCCAGCACCACCCGTTTCAACTCCGGAGTGCGCGGCAGCTTGGACTGGCTGAGGAACTCGCGTTTGCTGATGGCTTCGGCCTGACGGACCATTTTGTCGAGCGGGCGAAATTGTCGGCGCAACATCCAGCCGCCGATCACCGCGCTGAGCAGACCGCACAACAGCAACCAAATCAGGCTGCCGACGGTGCTGTCCCAGAGTTTGTCCAGGGCAAATTGCGGATTGCTCACCACCTCGATGCGTGCAGCCTGTTGCCAGCCGCGCATGATCAGGGCATCACCACCTTCGGGGCGCAGCTTGACCAGGCGGATAAACCAGCGCGGCACATGGGCCGATTTCGCCGGTGCACTGCGCTCCAGCAGCGTTTGCTCATTCGCGATGTCGATGATGCGGATGCTGCTGAAGTAGCCACTGTCGAAGAACGCGCTGACCATCGATTCCATCCTGGCCGGATCATCGGGCTGCGCGGACAATGACAGGCCCAGCGCGGTAGCGGCATCCTGGGCGTGGGCACGCAATTGGCTGAGCGTCTGCTCGCGAGAGCTTTCCAGGCTGACAAAAAAGCTGCCGCTGAAGGCCACCAGCAAAAACAGGCAGATGGCCAGAAACAGTTGATTGCGCAAAGTCATGAAACGCTCCTTGCAGGTGCGACTAACCGTCGCCTACATCGAACCCTTCGGCTTGCATTTTTTTCAGCACGTCCTGCCAGCGCGACAGTTTTTTCGAGTCGCTGCTGCGTTGACCGCCGTTCTTGCCTGGCAGGTACAAGCCTTCGGCGTTGAAGGCATATACCGGCAGCAGGTCTTTACGTTGGGAGGCGGGGCGGATGTCGCCGATCAGGTTATCCAAAACCAGAGGGTCGGCCGTGGGGCTGCTGTAGAAGGTCAGCACCATGTGCGCCTGGTTCTGAGCCAGCGCCTTGACGTAGGTGATACGCAGTTTTTCACTGGGGATACCGAGCTGGCGCAGGCTGAAGTATTTCGCCAGCGCATAATCCTCGCAGTCGGCGGCACCCCGGACCAGGGCTTCCACTGGGGTGGCCCAGTAGTCGGTCTGGCGCCAGATGCGAGTATCGTCCTGAAAATTCAGTTGCTGATTGAAGAAGCGATTGACCGCATTGAGTTGTTCGCGCTCATCCGCGCTGCGTTCTTCATTGAGCATATGACTCCAGGCTTCGATCCGCGCGCGCGCCGGACCCAGGGAGCCGTAGCGTTTTTCGGCCGATAGCAGAATCTGCGCAAAGTCCCAGTTGGCCCGGACAGTGCCAAGCCCGAACAACAGCAATCCCGCCAGCAACAGCGATCCGCCGAGCCGAAGTCGGGGCGTTGACCTTCCTGGACTACGCGGACTGCGGAACATGCCTGGCTGCTCGAGTGCGGATTGGTGAAGTCTAGGTGGTGTTTGAAGCGGGGCAGGGCAGATCGTCGGCAACAAGGCAAAAGATCGCCTCCAGCGGAAGCTCCTAACGCAGGGTTTTCTGCCGCAGGATGTAGAGGGTTACCAGCACCGCACTGGTCAGCATGAAGCCCCGTGCCCATGGCAACGGCACCAGATAGCAGGAAAACAGAATGCTCAGCCACATCAGGCCAATGGCGTAGACCTTGCCTTTGAGCGGAATGCCATGACCGTCGAGATAGTCGCGTATCCACGGGCCAAGTCGTGGATGACCCACCAGCCATTGATAGAAACGTGGCGAACTGCGGGCGAAACAAGCGGCCGCCAGCAGCAGGAAGGGGGTGGTGGGCAGCACCGGCAGGAAAATTCCGATCACCCCCAATGCCACGCTCAGCCAGCCGATGGCCAGCAGCACGTAGCGCAACATCAGGGAGCGGTTGCCTATGGGGTTGTCCATAGGCAGAACCTTAGTGGTGACGTGGCTTGAGGATCGCCGGTTTTTCGTCTGGCGCATTGCACAGCAGGTACAGCGCGGTCAGGGCTTCCGGGATCTGCACGATCATGTCGTCCATCAGATTGGCGTCTGCGGCGATGTCGGAGAACTCTGGCTGCTCGTCGAACAGACCCGAGCCGACCATGATCGGCAGCAGCATTTCGCTGACTTCGTCTTCGGCGGTTTCGAACCAGGCTTCTTCGCGCAGGAACACGCCTTCCATGAAACCGATGCACCAGCCGCGCAGTTCCGAATCATCCGGGTCTTCGCCCAGGTCCAGGTCGCACGGCAGCTCGAACTCTTCATCGGAGGCCAGTTGGCGGGCGATGTGAGCCTTGAGGCCGATCAGCGTGGCTTCGATTTCTTCGCGCTGGGCTTCGCTGCTGTAGTGCGGCTCTTCGGCGAAGAGCGCATCGATCCATTCACGGTCCGGAACGACTTCGGAACAGATCGACAGGGCGGTGAGGTAACCGTGGGCGGCCACGTAGTCCAGCGCCTCGTCATGCAGTTCGTCGGCGTCGAGGAAGACTTGCAGGCGGGTTAGTTGCTCAGCGAAGGACATTAAAGGACTACCTTGGGGAATGTTCGATGCGGGAATTCTAGGCCTTCTTGAGCGCTCAGGCCAGCCGCGCGGCATATTTGCAGCGTATTCCCTGTAGCAGCGAGCCTGCTCGCGAAAAACGTCCAGACACCGCGGGCCTTCAGACAGCCCGCGTCATCGTTGCCGTCCATCGCGAGCAGGCTCGTTCCCACAGTTTTGGTGTTCCATGGGCTGTGTCTTATCAGCGGTGCCCTGCGCAAGGGAGGCCTCGGGTATACTCGCGCGTTTTGTGATGCCCTGCTGGCTTCACGGCTGAAATGTGAAGCGTCATGCAATGTGCACTTACGATTTGTCGGTGCAGTGTTGCGGGTTCTGAACCAGCCTTGCAGGGATGTTTCGGTGATTTTTGGAGTTTTTATGCTCGAACAGGCTCAACGCGTCCTCAAGGACATCTTCGGCTACGACAGTTTCCGTGGCCGCCAGGGTGCAATCATTGAGCGCGTGGCCAGTGGCGGCGATGCCCTGGTGCTGATGCCTACCGGCGGCGGCAAGTCCCTGTGCTTCCAGGTCCCGGCGCTGCTGCGCGATGGCCTGGCGGTGGTGGTGTCGCCGTTGATCGCGTTGATGGACGACCAGGTCGCCACCCTCGAAGAGCTGGGGGTGGCTGCCGCTGCATTGAACTCCACCCTCAGCGCCGAGCAACAGCGCGACCTTGCGGCCCGCATCAAGCGCGGCGAAGTCAAAATGCTTTACCTCGCCCCCGAGCGCCTGGTTCAGCCACGCATGCTGGCCTTCCTGCAGGGGCTGAATATTGCCTTGTTCGCCATCGATGAAGCGCACTGCGTGTCGCAATGGGGGCATGATTTCCGCCCGGAATACCTGCAGTTGGGCCAGTTGGCGGAAATGTTCCCCGACGTGCCGCGCATCGCCCTGACCGCCACCGCCGACAAGCGCACCCGCGAGGAAATCGTCACCCGTCTGCACCTGCAGGATGCCGAGCGTTTCCTGTCGAGCTTTGACCGGCCGAACATCTTTTATCGCATCGTGCCCAAGGAACAGCCACGCAAGCAGTTGCTGGCTTTCCTCGCCGAACGGCGCAGCGATGCCGGCATTGTTTATTGCCTGTCGCGCAAAAAAGTCGAGGAGGTCGCAGCATTCCTCAGCGAGCAGGGTTTCCCGGCGCTGCCGTACCACGCCGGGCTGCCTAATGATCTGCGTGCCTACCACCAGAAGCGCTTCCTCAACGAGGAAGGCCTGATCATGGTCGCCACCGTGGCGTTCGGCATGGGCATCGACAAGCCCAACGTACGCTTCGTCGCCCACCTCGACCTGCCCAAATCCCTGGAAGCCTATTACCAGGAAACCGGGCGTGGTGGCCGTGACGGCCTGCCGGCGGATGCCTGGATGGCCTATGGCCTTCAGGACGTGGTGATGCTCAAGCAAATGTTGCAGAACTCCGAAGGCGATGAGCGCCACAAACGTCTGGAGCAGCACAAGCTCGATGCCATGCTCTCGCTGTGCGAAGAGACACGCTGCCGCCGTCAGACCCTGCTGGCCTATTTCGACGAAGACATGCCCGAGCCCTGCGGCCACT
The DNA here is from genome assembly GCF_059415945.1 of Pseudomonas sp. GW821-FHT09H03. Lineage (NCBI taxonomy): Bacteria > Pseudomonadati > Pseudomonadota > Gammaproteobacteria > Pseudomonadales > Pseudomonadaceae > Pseudomonas > Pseudomonas sp. GW821-FHT09H03. The sequence goes on from NZ_JBWKOF010000019.1 coordinate 9,655, forward strand.
GCGACAACTGCGTCGATGGCGTGCAGACCTGGGACGCCACCGAGCCTGCGCGCCAGGCGCTTTCGGCGATCTACCGCACCGGCCAGCGCTATGGCGTCGGCCATCTGGTGGATGTATTGCTGGGCAAGGACAACGAGAAGGTGCGCGGCATCGGCCATCAGCACCTGTCGGTCTTTGGTGTTGGCAAGGCCATGGCCGAGGGCGAATGGCGCTCATTGTTCCGTCAGTTGGTGGCGCGTGGCCTGGCCGACATCGATCTGGAAGGCTACGGCGGCTTGCGCTTGAGCGACAGCTGCCGGCCGCTGCTCAAAGGCGAAGTTACCCTGGAACTGCGACGCGACCTCAAGGCGCAGACCTCGGTGAAAAGCAGCAAGAGCCAGGCCAGCCAACTGGTCCGTGGCGAAGAGCGCGAACAGTGGGAAGCCTTGCGCGCCCTGCGGCGCAAACTCGCCGAGGAACATGGCGTGCCGCCGTACGTCATTTTTCCCGACTCGACCCTGCTTGAAATGTTGCGCAGCCAGCCGACCTCGCTGGCGGAAATGGCCCGGGTCAGTGGCGTCGGCGCACGCAAGCTGGAACGTTATGGCCAGGCCTTCCTCGAAGTCCTCGGTGGTCAGGTCGAAGCGCCGAAAGTGGTGGCCGATGTGCGCCACGAGATGATCACCCTGGCTCGGGCCGGCATGACTCCGCTGCAGATCGCCGGGCAGTTGCAATGCTCGGAAAAGAACGTCTACACCATGCTTGCGGAGGCGATCGGCAAGCAGCAATTGTCGCTCGAACAGGCCCTGGATCTGCCCGAAGACTTGCTGGGCGAAGTCCAGGACGCCTTCCTCGACGGCGAAGGCGAATTGCCTCCGGTTTCCGAGATCGCCGCGCAGTTCGCGGGCCGGGTGCCGGAAGGGGTTTTGTATTGCGTGCGGGCTGCCTTGCAGTCGGAGTTCGAGATTTGAGAAAACTGTGCTGATGATGTAACGATTCAGTACAGATCAAGCCTTGCCTACAGGCAAGGCTCATGCTTAGCTGACTAATAATTAGTATTTCTCTATTTTCAGTCTAACCATGAGTGTTTTATGCCGTTAACCGATCAACACCGCTTTGGCATGCAACTGGCCCAGATGTCGCGCGGCTGGCGTGCCGAACTGGACCGTCGTCTGGCCGGCCTCGGGCTGTCCCAGGCGCGCTGGCTGGTGCTGTTGCACCTGGCGCGCTTCGACGAAGCACCGACCCAACGCGAGCTGGCACAAAGCGTGGGCGTCGAAGGGCCGACCCTGGCTCGTTTGCTCGATAGCCTTGAAGGCCAGGGCCTGGTGCAACGCCAATCGGTGCTGGAAGATCGCCGGGCGAAGAAAATCGTCCTCTGTGCTCCGGCGCGCCCCCTGATCGAACAAATTGAAACCATTGCCACGCAGTTGCGCCTCGAACTGTTCGCCGGCGTCGACGAGGCGGATCTGGCGGTCTGCATGCGAGTTCACGGGCACATCCTGGGCAACCTTGAAAAACCTTGAGGCATAACCAACCGCCAGGCTTTTGAGAAGGTCTGTTGGGCGGACTATAAGAACTACTCGGCAAAAACGTGTTCGTACCGGATGCACAAACACGTGCCGGTTGGTTCTGGTTCTCCAAGGGATGCTCATGCTCAAGAGTTGGCAGTTGGTATTGCGCAGTTGTGCGCGGTTTTTTCTGGCTGGAGGCGTTGTCACTTATTCGGCGTTGGCGCCCGCGCTGGGCCTGGGTGAGATCACCCTGCATTCGGCGCTGAACCAGCCATTTCGCGCCGATATTGCCCTGGTGGATGCCGCCGGCCTTGAGCAGAGTGAGCTGACGGTCAGTCTCGCGTCCGCAGAGGAGTTCAGCCGCGCGGGCGTCGAGCGGGCGGCCTTCCTCAGCAGCCTGAAGTTCACCCCGATCCTGAGGGGCAATCGCCGCCTGATCCAGGTGACATCGAGCAAACCGGTCAATGAACCTTTCCTGAATTTCCTTGTGCAGCTCAACCAACCCAACGGGCGGTTGCTGCGTGAATACACGGTCCTGATTGATCCGCCGGGCTCTGCGGACATTGTTCCGGCCGATGAGGAACCGGTTACCCCGTCGTCCGCCTTCCCGAGCGTGCAACCTGCCACTGTCCCGCCGGCGAGGACAAAGACTGCGACCACGAGTGCGGGCCCCGTTCCATCGACGCAAGCCTCCATGGCCGACTCCTCTGCCGGACAACTGGCCGAAATTGATCTGCACAACCGGCAGCTGCAAGCCTCCATCGATAAGCTCAATGCCAGGCTTGAGGGTCAGGACGAGCAAATCGTCGAGCAGAAAAAGCAGCTGGCCGAACTGCACACCCAATGGCTGGAACTCAGGGAGGCGGCGGGAGCCGCTACTGTCATCGCTCAACCCCCCTCGACGGACTGGCGGCTGATGGTCGGCATGCCGGCAATTGTGGCGTTGCTGATGCTGGCCTGGTTGATTCGTCGTCAGCGCCAACGAACTCACCCTGAACCAGCGGCACCATTGCTATGGGGGGATGCTTCAAACCATGCAGACAATGACCGGGGTTTTACCGAAACGGCGTTCAACGAGCAGAGCCTGCAGGACATTCGCAGCAGCATTGCGAAGCAGGGCCTTTGCAGCCCGGTGGTTACGACGGTGGTCGCTGCGACCCCGGTGGCAATACCCGATACGTGCCCGGACGAAGAATATCAATTGAACCTGGATGACCTGTCCATGCATACCAGTCAGAGCCCTGAATCTGCCCAGCAGTCACCCAAGGTTGGCCGAGTCGACATTGCCGGCCTGTCGCTGAGCCTTGAACCTTTAAGCCTGGACTCACTGAACCTTGAACCGGGCGCAGCAGGCGATGCCCGCAGGTGAACCGCTCAAGCGCTGCTGGCCGGGCTATCATGGTCGCGTCCTGGGATTCTGGAATCTGACCTCATCATGACTGCAAGCAAACCGGAAATCGTCATCACCTATTGCTCGCAATGCCAATGGTTATTGCGCGCGGCCTGGCTGGCCCAGGAACTGCTCAGTACCTTCACTGACGATCTGGGTAAAGTCTCCCTCGTGCCGGGCACTGGCGGGGTTTTTCATGTTTTCTGTGACGGTGTGCAGATCTGGGAGCGCAAGGCCGACGGCGGTTTTCCTGAAGCCAAGGTGCTCAAGCAGCGGGTCCGCGATCAAATCGATCCGGACCGCGACCTGGGGCACAACGACCGTACTCAGTGAGAAGCTGCTTCCGCGGCAACGGCCTTTTTGCTGGAGCTGCCGGCGAGCCTGCTGGAGACCACGATCGCCACAATGATCAATGCACCGCCGATCAACATGCGTACGGTCGGGTTTTCATCGAACAGCAGCCAAGCCACGGTGATGCCGTAAACCGGCTCCAGGGCAAACACCACGGCGGCGGTGCGCGCCTTGATCACGGCGAGGCTGGCGACGAATAAACTATGGGCAACCCCGGTGCAGAACACGCCGAGAAGGCCGATCCACAGCCAGTCGAGGGCGCGCACTTCGCTCAATTGGGGGGCCGCGACCGGCAGCAGGCACAGGGCGACTACCACGTTCTGGCACAGGGCTGCCTGCACCGGCGGGATTCTCCCGGAGCTGGCGCGGTTGGTCAGCGACAGCAAGGCGAACAGCAGGCCGGAGGCTATCGCCCATAGCAGGCCGGTGGTGGCACCGCTGGCCAGGTCAAAGTCAGGTGTGACCAGCACCAGCCCGACGCTCACCAGTACTACCAGCAGTATTTCGTTGGCGCGAATCCGCTCGCGGAAGATCAAGCCTTCGAGGATCACCGTGAACGCCGGGAAGCTGGCAAAGCCCAGGGTCGCAATCGCCACGCCCGCAACCTTCACGGCTATGAAGAAGCTCACCCAGTGCCCGGCCAGCAACAAACCGCTGAGCAACAGGCGGCGCCTGTCCACGGCGGCAAGGGGCTGCCAGCGAGTCTGGCTGGCGAACCGGGCGAAAAACGCCAGCGCCAGCACCGCGAAGGCGGCACGGCCGAAAACGATGATCGCCGGCGAAGCGGCGGCGAGCTTGCCGAACACTCCGGTCAGGCCGAACATGAGTGCGCCGATGTGCAGGGCGCCGAGGGCGGTACGGGGAGTCATTGCATTCCTTGATGACAAACGAACAGATGCATCATTGAAGCGCGTAACCAATCACCAAGTCTGTCGGCAAACTAGCGCTTTTTGTCGCCAGCCTCGCGTCGCAGTTTGCCCGGCGATGCCCCGAATTCGCGAAGCACAGCCGCTGCAAAGGCACTTTGCGAGCTGTATCCGACGCGAACGGCGATCTCGCCGATGGGCAGCGCTGAGTCACGCAACATTTCCACGGCCCGGTGCAGGCGCCGACTGCGGATGTAATCCATCGGTGTCTGCCCGCATTCGGCCATGAATCGTGCATGCAGACGAGCGCTGGAGAGGCCTGCGACACGGGCCAGGTCAGCCACTTGCAATGGATACGCCGCGTACTGGTCGATGTGCGCATTCAATGCCGCATAGGGCAAGCGTCGACCGCCGATGGCGTCGGGCCTGGCATGGTTGAGGCTGGCCAGCAGCAGCACCGCACCTTGTTGCGCAATCAGCGGATCATCGACCGGGCTGCTCGCCAGCCAATTGACCAATTGATTTTGCCCGGCATCCAGGGCCAGCCGGCCGGCGGTGTCGAGCAAGCGGCGGCTCGATTCAGCGTGATCGCCCAATGACTCGGCAACCCATTGATCATCGGGCACATCCAGCACCAGGCAACGGCTGCCATTGGCGCTGCCGCACGCATGGTGAGCACCGGACGGCACCACCAAAAAACTCTGCTGGACCACCTGACTGCCCCGGCCGTCGACCTCGAAATCCAGCGCACCCGACAACCCGAACACCAATTGCGCGTGGTCGTGGCTGTGGACGATCAGGTCCTGGCTGTATTGGCGTAGCGTGAGGATCGGTCTCATCGAAGCTCTCCCGGATCAGGTTGCCAGTCTACACCGGGCTCGGCCGAAATCGCTGTCACAAGACTGACTTGACGCTGTCATGGCGCATTAACCGGGTCGCAGCAAAATTGGCGAAACTTGCCCAGAGGGTTGCCCATGACCAGCGCCGAGCTCGCCAAACCCACCCGTAAGCAACGTGTGCGGACCTTATGGATTTCCGACGTGCACCTGGGCACCCGGGATTGTCAGGCGGAACACCTGTCGCAGTTTCTCAAGGGTTATCACGCCGACAGGATCTATCTGGTCGGCGACATCATCGACGGCTGGAAACTGCGTGGCGGCATGTACTGGCCCCAGGCTCACACCAACGTGATCCGCCGCCTGTTGACCATGAGCAAGCGCGGCACCGAGGTGATCTACGTCACCGGCAACCACGACGAATTCCTGCGCCGTTATTCGAAGCTGATTCTGGGCAATATCCAGTTGGTGGACGAAGCCGTGCACGTCACCGCCGATGGTCGTCATCTCCTGGTCATCCACGGCGACCAGTTTGATGTAATCACCCGCTACCATCGCTGGCTGGCCTTTCTCGGCGACTCAGCCTACGAATTCACCCTGACCCTCAATCGCTGGCTGAACCATTGGCGCGCCCGGTATGGCTACGGCTACTGGTCGCTGTCGGCGTACCTCAAGCACAAGGTGAAAACGGCGGTGAGCTTTATCAGCGACTTCGAGGAAGCCATCGCCCACGAATGCGTCAAGCGCGAACTGCACGGGGTAGTGTGCGGGCATATTCACCATGCCGAGATCCGCAAGGTCGGCGAGGTGGACTACCTCAACTGCGGGGATTGGGTGGAGTCCTGCACGGCGTTGATCGAGCACTGGGATGGATCGATCGAGTTGTATCGGTTGGCGGATGCCCAGGCGCGGGAGGTGCAGTTGAAAACAGGGAACGTTGCAGAACCGGTTTGAGGGGTGTTGTGTTTCGGCGGGCCTCTTCGCGAGCAAGCCCGCTCCCACAGGGTTGCGTGTTGAACTCAAAATCTGCATACGACACAAATCACTGTGGGAGCGGGCTTGCCCGCGAAGACGGCAGCACAGTCGACATCGCAAAACCTGTCGGACCGTTTGAACGAATCACGCCGGCGCGTGTTCTTCCATCGCCGCCTTGTAGATCGAATTCTTCGGCTGCGCAAACACGCGTTCCATCATCGGCTCGAAGAAACTCAACGCCAGTGTGTCGTACGCCGGATCAAACGCCGCCGCATCGTACTTCGCACAAAACTCGACGGTCGCCTGATACTGCGGGTGATCCTTGAATTGCTCACGCAGATGCCGGTCCATGCCCAGGTGATGAAAGAAGTAGTAGCCCTGGAAAATCCCGTGTTTCTCCACCATCCATAGGTTCTCGGCACTGACGAACGGCTTGAGGATCGCCGCCGCAATGTCCGGATGGTTGTAGGAACCCAGGGTATCGCCAATGTCGTGGAGCAGGGCGCAGACCACATATTCCTCGTCGCGGCCATCGCGCCAGGCACGGGTGGCTGTTTGCAGGGAGTGGGTCAGACGATCGACCGGGAAACCGCCAAAATCACCCTCCAGCAGCTTCAGGTGCGCGACAATCCGCGTCGGCAATTGTCGGGCGTAGGCACTGAAGTCTGCGGCGATGATCGCCCAGTCTTCCTGCGTGCCATCCTTCATGTGGGTGAAACCGGCGGTGGCATTCATCGGCAGTTCTCTTGTGACGCAGGGTGACTAGAACGGAACACGCCCCAGAATCATGTCCCGGTACATGACGAAATCACCGAGCAGGCTGTAGAGGGGATGTTGAAAGGTTGCCGGGCGGTTTTTCTCGAAGAAGAAATGTCCGACCCAGGCAAAGCTGTAGCCTGCCACTGGCAAGATCCACAACAGCGTCCATGCACCACGGCCAATGGTCAGCGCCAGAATAAATATGACCAGGGTGGTGCCGATAAAGTGCAATCGTCGGCAGGTACTGTTGCTGTGTTCGCTGAGGTAGTACGGGTAGAACTCAGCGAAGCTGTTGAATCGTTTGATGTTTTCCACGACTGCGATCTCTGTGGTTATTGTTCTGACGGCAAGTTGTTCTGCGGGAAGCTTATTTGAGTCTAGAGTGATCATTGGTGCCAGCCAGTGACAATAGGCGCCACTTTAGTATCCTTCGCAAATCAGCCGCGTCAGACGGCACAACCAGACAGTAACCGCCATGAGCGAACGAACGACTTCTGCAAGCTGGGCGATGGGGATTGTAAAAGCGCTGGAGATGGAGGGCCTGGACTGCCGGGTTCTGTTTAGACAGCTAGGGCTCGACTACGCGGCACTGGACGATCCGGATGCGCGCTTCACGCAAGATTCCATGACGCGGCTGTGGCAACGTGCGGTCGAGTTGTCCGGCAACCCGGCCATTGGCCTGAACATGGGCAAGGTAGTGCGCCCGGCCTCTTTCCATGTGGCCGGTTATGCATTGATGTCCAGCCAGACCCTGGCCGCAGGTTTCGAGCGGCTGGTGCGCTATCAGCGGATCATTGCTGAAAGCGCCGATTTGAGTTTTCGCCTGGTGGATGAGGGTTACGCGCTGATTCTGACGGTCCACGGCGATCACCTGCCGCCCACCCGACAAAGCGCCGAAGCGTCGCTGGCCTGTGCCTTGGCGCTGTGCGGCTGGTTGACGGGGCGTACGCTGCAACCGCGAAAAGTCATGTTTCAGGGCAGCGAACCGGCCAATCCGGAACCGTACAAACTTGCCTTCCATGCGCCGCTGGTGTTCAGTGCGCCTTACGATGCGCTGATTTTCGAACGTGCGGACATGGAAGCACCGCTACCGACTGCAAACGAGGCCATGGCGTTGCTGCATGACCGGTTTGCCGGTGAATACCTGGCACGCTTTTCCGAAAGCCGGGTGACCCACAAGGCGCGACAGGTGCTGTGTCGACTGTTGCCCCAGGGCGAGCCCAAGCGCGACACCGTGGCACAGACGTTGCACCTGTCCCAGCGCACCTTGCAGCGCCGCTTGCAGGAAGAGGGCACGAGTTTTCAGATCCTGCTCGACGACACCCGACGTGAACTGGCCGAGCAATACCTCGCACAGCCGAGTATGACCCTGCTGGAGATCGCCTATTTGCTGGGGTTTGCCGATCCGAGCAATTTCTTTCGTGCATTCCGGCGCTGGTTCGACGCCACACCCGGTGAGTTCCGGATGCGGCTGATGCAGGCGCCAGCGGTTGTCAGTGACGCCAAAACGCCGGAATACACAGCACGAACACCGTAATGATCTCCAGTCGGCCGAGCAGCATGCCGAACGAGAGAATCCACTTGGCGGCATCCGGCAGAGTGGCGAAATTGCCCGCCGGGCCTATCGTCTCGCCCAGCCCGGGGCCGACACCGGAAACGGTACTGGCCGCGCCCGTGAGTGCGGTCATCCAGTCGACGCCAAGCAGCGAAAGCAACAATGCGATCACGCAGATGGTGATGGCGAAGAAAAATGAAAAGGTCAGGATCGAGCGCACGATCTCTTCATCGAGGCGGTGCCCGTTGTACTTCTGCTTGATCACCGCGCGGGGGTGAATCAGCTGGTTAAGGTTGGCCTTGAGCAGGATATAAGCGACCTGGAAACGGAAAATCTTGATACCACCGGCTGTCGAACCGGAACAACCACCGACAAAACCCAGATAAAAGAACAACATCAGCGAGAAGTTACCCCACAGGCTGTAGTCCCCCAGGGCGAAGCCGGTGGTGGTGACCACCGAAGTCACGTTGAACGCCACGTGCCGCAGAGCCTCCAGCCAGTGCAGCTGGGTGGTCCACCAGTACCAGGTGCCGAGCACCAGCCAGGTGACCAGCAGCATGCCGAGCAAGCCTTGTACCTGCTGGTCCTTGATCAGAGCACGCCGGTTGCCACGCATGGTCGCCACGTACAGGGTGAACGGCAGGCTGCCAAGAATCATGATGACGATCGCCACCCAGTGCACGGCGGGTTGAGTCCACTTGGCCATGGACTGGTCGGAGGTGGAAAAGCCGCCGGTGGAAATGGCTGACATCGCGTGGTTGATGGCATCGAAGGGGCTCATCCCGGCCCACCAGAGCGCCAGGCTGCCGAGAATGGTGATGCCGACGTAGGCCACCACGATCAGGCGCGCCACCATGTGTGAGCGGGGCATGACCTTTTCCGAGCGGTCCGACGACTCGGTCTGAAACAGCCGCATGCCGCCGATGCGCAGCAGTGGCAGGATCGCGACCGCCATGCCGATAAAGCCGATGCCGCCGATCCAGTGCAACAATGAGCGCCACATCAGAATGCCCGGGGACATATTGTCCAGGCCCGTGAGCACGGTCGCCCCCGTGGCGGTGATGCCGGACATGCTTTCAAAGAAAGAGTCGGTGTAGCTGATGTGCTGGGTCAACAGGAACGGCAGCGCGGCGAAGATACACACCACCAGCCAACTGCTGACGGTCAGCAGGTACATGTCCCGCGGACGCAGGTGCACATGGTCGGGACGCCCCGGTATGACCAGCGCAAGCCCGGCAACAAAGGTAAACATGCTCGCCCAGAGGAACGAAGGCAGGTCGCTGGTGCGGTCAAAAACGACCAGCGTGGCCATGGGCACGACCATGGCGATCGCCAGGGTGATCAGGAAGATGCCGATGATGAAACCAATGATCCGTAAGGTCGGCAACGCCATGAAGTCCGCTCGGGCTGAAATAGGGAAGGGCGCCATTCTACCCGCGAGGCAGGCCATGTAAACCGCACTGCAACGGTAGTTACAGCTAGAATAGCTGCACAATTTTTTCTGGAGGTGGCCGATGCAGGCTCTCGACGCTTTGCTCAACCGTGTTTCCGTTCCCCGACTGCTCGATCCGGCCCCCACCGCCGAGCAGCGCGAAGTGCTGTTTGCCGCTGCCATGCGTGCACCGGATCACGGCCACTTGCAGCCCTGGCGTTTCCTCACTGTAGAAGGCGCAGCGCGCGAGCAAATGGGCGAGTTGCTCGCCCAAGCGGCGAAGTTGCAGGACGGCGAAGTCACTGAAGCGGCGATCGACAAGGCGCGAAACGGCCCTCTGCGGGCACCGCTGGTGGTGGTCGTGATCGCGCGGGTGCAGGAGCACGTCAAGTATCCGAAGTCCGAGCAACTGTTGGCAGCCGGCTGTGCGGCCCACGGGATTTTGCTGGCCGCCTATGCGCAGGGTATCGGCGCGGTGTGGCGTACCGGTGATCTGGCCTATTCGCCGCACGTGGCCAAGGGGTTGGGACTGGCCGAAGGGGAAGAGGTGATTGCGTTTCTGTACCTTGGCACGCCGCAGAAAGAACCGCGGGTGGCGGAGAAGGTTGATCTGGCCGAGTTTGTCAGCGCCTGGCCAGGTAGTCGCTAAGCCCACAATTCCCTGTGAGAGCGGGCTTGCTCGCGAATGCGGTGTGTCAGATAACGATGAATGCGGCTGACACACCGCATTCGCGAGCAAGCCCGCTCCCACAAGGGATCAGGGTTAAACGATAGTGCCAGGTACCAATGGCAATTCCAGGCTGGCGATGAAGCCGCCTTCCGGATGATTGGCCAGCACCAGGCTGCCGCCATGGCGCTCCGCCGCCCGCCGGGCGATGGCCAGGCCCAGGCCATGCCCTGCGGTTGTCTGGCCGGGGGCTCGATAGAACGGCTCCCCTAGCTGATTCAAATACTCTTTCCCGACGCCAGGCCCATGGTCGCGCACGCTGACCACAATTCGCTCGCCCTGCCGCGAAGCCTGCATCTCAATTGCCTGCCCCACCGGGTTGAAGCGCTGGGCGTTGCGCAGCAGGTTGTCGACCGCCCGCTCAATCATGGTCGGCCAGCCGGTGAGATTCAGCTGCGGCTCGGCCTTCAGTTCGACGCTTTGCTCCGGCGAACCCAGTTGTGAATCCTTTTGCAGGTTGCCCAGCAGCGCATTGAGGTCGACCGGTTCAGCACTGGCATTATCGGAATCGACCCGTGCCAGCACCAGGATTTCGCTGATCAGCGCCTCCAGCCGGTCGCATTCGCGGGTCAGGCGCGGCCAGAGTTGTTCCCGTTCCTGCGGACCGGCCCGTTCCGCCAGGGCCAGGGCAATGCGCAGACGGGCGAGGGGCGAGCGCAGTTCATGGGACACATCGCGCAGCAATTGCCGCTGGCTGCCGATCAGACTTTGCAGGCGTGCGCCCATGCGGTTGAAGTCGTTGGCCAGGACGCCGAACTCGTCCCGGCGACTGGCCAGTTTGACCAGACTGTTCTGTTGATAGGTGGTTTGCCCGAGGTCGTGCACCGCACCGCGCAGGCGGCTGAGCGGGCGGGTGATGGAAAAGGTCACCAGCAGACTGAACAGGGTCAGTACCACCAAGGCGATCCCCAGTGCACTGAGCGGCCACAGCAGGCTTTCACGGTGCCATGCATCCAGTTCCGGATGGCGGATGCGATAGATCAGCAGGTAGGTGTCACCGGTTTTTTCGCTGGTGTACTCATCGGTCAGACGCCGCCAGGGCAGGCGCCGGTCGTCGCTGTTCTGCCTGGCTTCAAATGCCGCAGCGCGCCGTGGGAAGGTGCCGCGCACCACCGGGTCGCCGCTTTCGTTGAGCACCTGAACGTCGAAGTGATAATCGCGCTTGCGCTGCTCAAGAATGGCCTGGGCGGCTTCCTCGCCCTGGGATTCATAGGTTTGCGTCCATTGTTCGGCCAGGGTGTTGAGGCCGGGGTGGCGACTGAGGATCCACGCGTCCTGGTTGAGCATGTGCCCGAGCAGTATGGAAAGCCCTGCGACCAGAGCGATGGCCAGCCAGAAGCTGGCCAGGATTCGCCAGAACAGTGAACGCACAGAAAATCCTCGAAAAAACCGGATCTATGTTGGAGACCAGTGTGGAGCGAGCTTGTGTGGCGAGGGGGCTTGCCCCCGTTGGGGGGCGTAGCCCCCCCACAAAAGTCGTCAGCCTTGAATCGCAAAATGTTGGCAGATTTTTGCGATTGCTGCGCAATCGAACGGGGGCAAGCCCCCTCGCCACACTGGCTTGCTTGGACATTTTAAATGGCGTCAGACCCCAAGGTGTGAACCGTCGGGTCCGGTGTTAATGCATTATTGCGCTTTTTGCGGCTGTTGCGCTTTCCACGCTTTGAATTCGGCCCATTCTGCGCGACGTTCAGCCCGTTTTTTCTGGATTTCGTCGAATTTCTTCTGTTGATCCGGTTTCAACAGGGCACGGACGTCGGCTTCGGCTTTCTGGTGCTTGGCCGCCATCTCGTCTTTCAGGGCTTTCTGGTCGGCCGGCGAGAGTTTTTCCAGGTACTTGTCGACCAGTTGCTTACGCTCATGCATCTGCTCGCCCATGATCTTGCGGATCTGCTCGCGCTGTTCGCGGCTCAGGTCCAGTTGGCTGTACGGGCCTTTACCGTGCATGCCGTGCATCTGACCGCCGTGGTGCGCACCATCCATCGGGCCCGCGCCTTCAGGCATGGCCATGGCAACGGTCGGCAGGGCAGCAGCGAACATCAGAGCGATAAGAGTCTTGCGCATGGTGTATCTCCTTGTCTCATTCCCGGTACGTTCCGGATGAGTTCAGATTACGCAGATCAAGGTCAGCCGCGGTCAGCGAAGCGTAAAGCTTAGGTAAAGACGGCTTTCCATCGAGCTGACAAAACTGACGAATCCTGTAGGGACCGCGTAGTGTCAGAGTCAGGTTTTAGAGGCTGTAGTAGTAACCACGGCTACGCAAGGCGACGATACGCGCACGCCCGTCAGGGTGCGGGCCGATCTTTTTGCGCAGGTTGCTGACGTGCATGTCCAGGCTGCGGTCGTACAGGGTCAGCTTGCGGCCGAGGGCGATTTGCGCCAGTTCCTGTTTGTCCAGGGGCTCGCCGGGCTGCTTGAGCAAAGCTTCCAGAATACGGCTTTCGGAGACGGTGAGGGTGAATTCCTGGTTGTCGATACTGACTACGCCGCGCACCGGGCTGAAGCACAAGTCGCCCAGTTCGATCTGGCTGGACACCGCCGCGGGGTGACTGCGGCGCAGCACCGCACGCAAGCGAGCAGTCAGTTCCCGCGGGTCGCAGGGTTTTGCCAGGTAATCGTCGGCACCAAGTTCCAGGCCGAGGATACGGTCCAGGGGTTCGCCCCGGGCGGAAAGCATCAACACCGGCAAGTCCGGGTGATCGCTGCGCAGTTGCTTGAGCAGTTCCAGGCCGCTGCCGTCGGGCAGCATCACGTCCAGCACCACTGCCGCCGGGGAGGTTTCGGCCAGCGCCCGACGGGCGCTCTGGCCGTCATGGCAGGCGCGTACCTGAAAACCTTCCTGGCTCAGCCAACTGACCAGAAGCTCGCACAGCTCCTGGTCATCATCAATAAGTAACAGCTCGCTCATGACTCACTCAATTTAGCCATTGTCGACGTCTTCGATTGGCCCCACTGGCGAAAATACCGCACAGCAGAGCTGTCAGTGCTACTGCGGCGCCGATGACGAACCATTGTTGCTGGTCGGTCAACAAGCGTGGCAGCGGGTTGCTGGCCTGGATTTCCTTGAGTTGCAGTTTCAGGCGCTGATTGTCCTGGCGCAACCGGGCCAGCAGGGCGCTTTCACGTTCACCATCGGCAGTTTGCAATTGTTTGCTCAGATCTTCTCGTTGCCGTTCGCTTTCTTTCAAGCGCTGTTGCAACTCGTTGATCTGGCTGCCAGCGCTCAGAGACAGCGGCGTTGAATTGCCGCCTTCGTCGCTTTCTTCACCGTGGGCGGGCGCCACGACCGACAACGTGACCAACATCAGACACAACGGACCTTTGCGCATCGCGACTCCTGGTTCCAATACAAGTATTGGGCAGTTTGTCGGCCGGCAAACGGGAATGATGAGCGATTGAGAGCGCGATGAACCCATAAGGTTCATCGCGAGGGGAAAAATTACGGCAGGACTTGCTTGAACGGCTTGACCAGAACATTGGCGTAGACGCCTGCAGCGATATACGGGTCGGCGTCGGCCCAGTCCTTTGCGGCGCTCAGGGAATCGAACTCGGCAACGATCAGGCTGCCGGTGAAACCCGCTGCGCCTGGATCATTGCTGTCGACCGCCGGGTGCGGGCCGGCCAGTACAATGCGGCCTTCGCCCTTGAGAACCTGCAGACGCTCAAGGTGCGCAGGTCGTGCGGCCAGGCGGGCTTCCAGGGAGTTGGCGACGTCTGTGGCAATAATTGCGTAAAGCATGTCAGTCCTCGGTTTTTGGCGTGGTGGTTTCGCTATCGTGCAGATGACGGGACAGGTAGATGCCCTGGCCGATCAGGAACAGCAGGGTCATGCCCAGGCTGCCGAAGACCTTGAAGTCGACCCAGTAGCTCTGGAAGGTGAACGCGACGAACAGATTGGCGGCACCGCAAAACAGGAAAAACACGATCCAGGCGATGTTCAGGCGCGTCCACACCGGCTCCGGCAGGGTCAGGGCGTGGCCCATGATGCGCTTGATCAGCAGTTGATCACCGATGAAGTGACTGCCGATGAAGCCCAGGGCAAACAGCCAGTTGACCACCGGGGCTTTCCATTTCAGGAAAGTCTCGCTGTGGAACGCCAGGGTCAGGCTACCGAAGACCAGGCAGGCGATGAGGGTCAGCCACTGGCTCTTCTCCAGCTTGCGCTGCTTGAAGAACAGGGCGCCGTAGACCACCAGTGAGCTGATGATGAGCATCGCCGTGGCACTGTAGATACCGCCTACAGTGACCTCGTGACCGGCAATGTCGACGACGCGTGGATCGGTTTTGAAAACGATGAAAAACAGCAGGAGCGGGATGAAATCGATGAATTGTTTCACAGTGGCAGCCAGAAGCAGGATGTGTCGGCATAATAACAAACATATGGGCGCGCGATAGCGCCAGCTGATTTGAGGTTACAAAGCCCCGTGAATGTTGATTTGCACTGCCATAGCACGGCCTCCGACGGCGCCTTGGCGCCTGCGGTACTGGTTGCGCGTGCGTTCGAGAAAGGCGTGCGAGTCCTGGCCTTGACCGATCACGACACCCTGGAAGGCCTTGCCGAGGCGCGCTGCGCCGCGATCGGGCTGGGGATGCAACTGGTCAACGGCGTCGAACTGTCCTGCACCTGGGGCGGCGCGACCATCCATGTGCTGGGTTACGGTTTTGACGTCAACGCCGAACCGTTGGTCGAGGCAATCGGCAAATTGCACGATGGCCGCTGGCTACGGTCGGAAGAGATAAGCCGCAAACTGGCGCTCAAGGGCATGCCGGGTGCGCTCGACGGCGCCCGACAGATCCAGCAGGCGCTGGGCGACAGTGGAAATGCACCGGCGCGCCCGCACTTCGCCGACTGGATGGTGCGTGAAGGTTTCGTCAAGGATCGCGCCGAAGCGTTCCGCAAATGGCTGGGTGCCGGCAAACTGGGCGACGTCAAGCAGCACTGGCCGACCCTGGAGGAAACCGTCGAAACCCTGCGCGCGGCGAAAGCCTGGGTCAGCCTGGCGCACCCGTGGCATTACGATTTCACTCGCAGCAAGCGTCGCCGCCTGATTGCCGACTATATTCAAGCAGGGGGCCACGCGATCGAAGTGGTCAATGGTCATCAGCCCGCCGAGCAAGTGGGCAGCCTGGCCATTCTTGCTCGCGAGTTCGGTCTGCTGGTCAGCGCCGGCAGTGATTTTCATGGCCCAGGGGGCTGGTCGGAGATCGGTGAATACCGCCCGCTCCCGGAGGATCTGCCACCTTTGTGGTGTCGATTCAAACATGACCCAATTATTGCCGCCGTCTGAACAGGTAGAGAATGTGAGTCAATTTTTCCAGATTCATCCGGAAAACCCGCAAGCGCGCCTGATCAAACAGGCGGTTGAGATCATCCGCAACGGCGGGGTGGTGATTTATCCCACCGACTCTTCCTACGCCATTGGTTGCCAGATCGGCGACAAGAACGCCGTGGATCGCGTGCGCCGTTTGCGCGGGCTGGATGAAAAGCACAACTTCACGCTGATTTGCAGCGACCTGTCGCAACTGGGGTTGTTCGCCAAGATCGACACCGGCACCTTTCGCTTGCTCAAGGCTCACCTGCCTGGCCCCTACACCTTCATTCTCAACGCCACCCGCGAAGTCCCGCGGCTGTTGCTGCACCCGAAAAAACGTACCATCGGCCTGCGGGTGCCAAGCCATCCAATTGCCCTGGCGCTGCTCGAACAGCTCGGCGAACCGCTGATGAGCGTGACCCTGATCCTGCCCGGTGATAGCGAGCCGCTGACGGACCCGTACGAGATGCGTCAGTTGCTCGAGCATCAGGTCGACCTGATCATCGACGGCGGTTACGGCGGGATCAAGGCGTCCACCGTGATCAACCTCGCCGATGGCGAGCCGCAAGTGATTCGCGTCGGTTGCGGCGACCCTGCGCCGTTCATGGCCGAGGCCTAGATGTCCGCAGTAGAACCCGTCGACAGTCAGGCCGGAGCCCAGCAAGAGCTGCCCTTCGCCATGGTCTATGGCCAGGCAGTCCTGGAAATGCCGCTGGACCTGTACATCCCGCCGGATGCGCTGGAGGTTTTCCTCGAAGCCTTCGAAGGCCCGCTGGACTTGCTGCTGTATCTGATCCGCAAACAGAACATCAATATCCTCGACATCCCGGTGGCGGAAATCACCCGTCAGTACATGGGCTATGTCGAGCTGATGCAGTCGGTGCGCCTGGAGCTGGCCGCCGAGTACCTGGTGATGGCCGCGATGCTGGCCGAGATCAAGTCGCGCATGCTGCTGCCCCGGGCCGAAACCGTCGAGGAAGAAGAGGACGACCCGCGCGCCGAATTGATCCGCCGCTTGCAGGAATACGAGCGCTTCAAGGCCGCTGCCGAAGGCATTGATGGCCTGAGCCGGGTTGGTCGCGACGTGGTGGTGCCCAAGCTCGATGCCCCCGAAGCCCGGGTGCGCAAGCTGTTGCCGGATGTACGTCTGTCCGAACTGTTGCTGTCCATGGCCGAGGTACTGCGCCGTGGCGACATGTTTGAAAGCCATCAGGTCAGCCGCGAGGCACTGTCGACGCGCGAACGCATGAGTGACGTGCTGGAGCGGCTCAAGGGCGGCGGTTTTGTGCCCTTCGTCGAGCTGTTCACCGCTGAAGAGGGGCGGCTGGGGGTGGTGGTCACCTTCATGGCGGTCCTCGAGCTGGTCAAGGAATCCCTGGTCGAACTGGTGCAGAATGAGCCGTTCGCGGCGATCCATGTGCGAGCCCGAGCCGAATAACGAGTTGAATCATGAACCTGACTGAACCCCGCGAGCTGGCGCCATTGCTTGAAGCCTTTCTGTTGGCCTCGGGAAAGCCGCAATCCCTGGAAAGCCTGTTCGAACTCTTCGAAGAAGGCGAACGGCCGGAGCCGCCGGTTTTCAAGAAGGCCCTGACGATTCTGGCCAAGTCCTGCGATGGCCGCGCTTTTGAACTCAAGGAGGTGGCCTCGGGTTATCGCCTGCAGATTCGCGAGAAGTTTTCACCCTGGGTCGGACGCCTGTGGGAGGAGCGCCCGCAGCGATATTCGCGCGCCATGCTCGAAACCATGGCCCTGATTGCCTATCGCCAGCCGATCACCCGGGGCGAGATCGAAGACGTGCGCGGTGTGGCGGTCAACAGCAACATCGTCAAAACCCTGATGGAGCGCGAATGGATCCGCATCGTCGGCTACCGCGATGTGCCCGGCAAACCGGCGATGTTTGCCACCACCAAGGCGTTTCTCGATCACTTCAACCTGAAAAACCTCGACGATCTGCCGCCGCTGGCCGAACTGCGCGAGTTGGAGCCTGATCCGGTGCTCGATTTCGACGACGCGCCGGTGCCGGCAGCGCTGCAAGAATTGGCGGACGCCAGCGCCGAACCGGAAGAGCCCAAGGAAGAAACCAGTTTCCATACGCTGTTGCTGGAACTGGACAGCATGGAGGAGGGGATCAAGACCGATTTCGATGATTTGTTGCGTGATGGGGTGGAGTCCGGAGCGGATTCGGAGCGTGCTGATATTCAGCCGGAAACCGGGGTTGCGCCAATCGAGGCCGAGCCGGAACTTGAAAACGAGCCAGAGCCAGAGCCAGAGCCAGAGCCAGAGCCAGAAGACGACATCCTTGGCGTGGCCGAGGCCCGAGAAAAACTGCTCGCTGCTGTTGCTGCTCTTGAACAGCCCAAACCAGAGCTAAGCGATGAAGAGGCTGAAGCCCTGGCACTCGCCGAAGCCATCGAAGCCGAACGCCGCCAGTTCGAAGACTGATTGCAAAGTTTGCGGCTTAGAAGATCCCTGTGGGAGCGGGCTTGCTCGCGAAGGCGGTGGGTCAGACAGCGACGATGGCGACTGGCACGGCCTCTTCGCGAGCAAGCCCGCACACAGGGGGTGTGATTGGCCATCACGATCACCGGTCGGCGGAAAAACCGTTAAGTCCCGTTTGATCAACTAGTCTCTGATGCGCAAACGCCCGCATGAGCGTATGATTCGCGACCCTTCGGCGATCCCTTCGCCCAAGTACCCAGTTTTCAGACCACACCGGGAGGTGCCCAGATGAGTATCAACGACCAGAAAGACGACCAGGAAATCGGCCCAGCAGGCGAAAAGCTGCAGAAAGTCCTCGCCCGTATCGGCGTCGGCTCGCGCCGTGACGTGGAAGCCTGGATCAGCCACGGCCGCATCAAGGTCAATGGCAAAGACGCCACCCTTGGCCAGCGCGTCGACATGCACGACGCCATCACCATCGATGGCAAGGTGATCAAGCGCGAAGAGGCCGCCGAGTCGGTGCGCCGCGTGATCATGTACAACAAGCCCGATGGCGAGATCTGCACCCGTGTCGACCCGGAAGGTCGTCCGACCGTGTTCGACAAGATGCCAAAGCCGAAAGAAGGCCGCTGGATCAACATCGGCCGCCTCGACATCAACACCACCGGTCTGCTGATGTTCACCACCGACGGTGAGCTGGCCAACCGCCTGATGCACCCTTCCTACGAAATGGACCGTGAATACGCGGTACGTGTGCGTGGCGAAGTCGATGACGAGATGATCGAGCGCCTCAAAGCCGGCGTGGTCCTCGAAGACGGCCCGGCCAAGTTCACCGACATCAAGCAGGCGCCAGGTGGTGAAGGTTTCAACCACTGGTATCACTGCGTGGTGATGGAAGGTCGTAACCGCGAAGTTCGTCGCCTGTGGGAATCCCAGGGCCTGGTGGTCAGCCGCCTGAAGCGCGTGCGTTTCGGCCCGGTGTTCCTCAACTCCGACCTGCCAATGGGCCGCTGGCGCGAAATGAGCCAGTACGAAGTCGACATTCTGAGTGCCGAGGTCGGCCTGACGCCGGTCGCGATGCCGCAGATGAACGCCAAGAGCAAAGACAAGCTTGACCGGATGCAGCGCAAGTCGTCGCGTCCAATGGCCAAGACCGAGCGCGTGCGCACCCTGCGTCCGGCTGCCGGCGCTCCTGCCGCGCCACGTGCAAACCGTGAGCCGCAGATCGAAGGCGAGCGCCCGGGTCGCAAGCCAGCGGCCCGTCAGGACGGTGAGCGCGGCCCGCGTACGCCGCGTCCGGCCAATGGCCGTACCGAGCGTGGTGAAGGTCGTGGCACGCCAGTGGCGGATCGTCCAGCCGACACCAAGCGTCCGGCCAAGCCTGCGCCGAAGCGCCCGGGGATCAAGCTGGTCGACGGTGACAAGCCGTCGGGCAGCCGTCGTGGCGCACCGGCAGGTTCCGGCCAGCGTCCGGGCTTTGGTCGTCGCAAGCCAGAGTAATCGGTAAGCGCTTGATGAAAAACGCCAACCTTCGGGTTGGCGTTTTTTTTGGGCTGGTTTTAGTCCGGTAGTGTTTTTGAGGGCGCCTTCGCGAGCAAGCCCGCTCCCACAGTGGATCGCATTTATCCGTGCCGACCAGGGCTCCTGTGGGAGCGGGCTTGCTCGCGAAAGCGCCAGTCGCAGCACCAGAGATCCCGAAGTGGAAAGCCAAAATTACATACTGTAAATAATTCATGACGAAATTCACTGATTAACCCCATGAATTCGCCGACCACTCAATACTGTAAGAAAACTCTTACGCTTCATTGTCTTGCGTCCATCTCCCGCCGCTCTAACCCGCTTGTTTCCCCGCTCCATGCAAGGTGTCATGCGCGTCATGCCTGTCGTGCAGGTGCATAACAAAAAGGAGGCGCAATGAACGCCGTAACCTATCTAAATCTCTCTTCGGGGCGCGTGTTTTCTGGCGTCGCCGTCCATGATCCGCAAGGGTCAGACTCAGTTTTTGCAGCCGCCCGAGCCTCTCGTGGCGGACACAGGCAATCCCGGTAACAGATACGCTGATCCAGCGGCTCTGGCAGCAGGGGGTTACCGGTGTACAATGCGCCGCGTTTTACCTGTGACCTCCTGCGCACCTGCGCAAACATCGAGGCTATCCGCCTTTTTCACTCCGTCGCGTCACGAGCGCGTCGGGTTCGATTTCGTCACAGATAAAAACAAACAGGTGACGCATGACCGTTGTAAATACGTTGAACGTGAGGCCCCTTTAATGACTGGCCAAAACTCGCAATCAGGTGAGCTGAAACGCGGCCTGAAAAATCGCCACATTCAATTGATCGCCCTCGGTGGCGCGATCGGTACCGGCCTGTTCCTCGGCTCGGCCGGGGTACTGAAATCCGCCGGCCCGTCGATGATCCTCGGCTACGCCATCTGCGGCTTCATCGCCTTCCTGATCATGCGCCAGCTGGGCGAAATGATCGTCGAAGATCCGGTGGCCGGTTCCTTCAGCCACTTCGCGCACAAGTACTGGGGCGGTTTCGCCGGCTTCCTGTCGGGCTGGAACTGCTGGATTCTGTACATTCTGGTGGGCATGTCCGAACTGACCGCGGTCGGCAAATACATCCATTACTGGGCGCCGGATATCCCGACCTGGGCCTCCGCAGCGGCTTTCTTCGTGCTGATCAACTTGGTCAACCTGGCGAACGTCAAAGTCTTTGGCGAGGCCGAGTTCTGGTTCGCGATCATCAAGGTCGTGGCGATCGTCGGCATGATTGCACTGGGTAGCTACCTGCTGGTCAGCGGCAATGGCGGCCCGCAGGCAGCGGTCAGCAACCTGTGGTCCCACGGTGGTTTCTTCCCCAACGGTGTCTCGGGGCTGGTGATGGCCATGGCTTTCATCATGTTTTCCTTTGGTGGCCTGGAAATGCTCGGTTTCACCGCTGCCGAAGCTGACAAGCCGAAAACCGTGATCCCCAAAGCCATCAACCAGGTGATCTACCGGATTCTGATTTTCTACATCGGTGCCCTGGTCATCCTGCTGTCGTTGACCCCGTGGGACAGCTTGCTGGCCACCCTGAACGCCTCCGGTGATTCCTATAGCGGCAGCCCGTTCGTGCAAGTGTTCTCGATGCTGGGCAGCAACACCGCCGCGCACATCCTCAACTTCGTGGTCCTGACCGCTGCCTTGTCGGTGTACAACAGCGGCACCTACTGCAACAGCCGGATGCTCCTGGGCATGGCCGAGCAGGGCGACGCGCCGAAAGCGTTGGCGAAGATCGACAAGCGCGGCGTGCCGGTGCGTTCGATCCTGGCTTCGGCTGCCGTGACCCTGATCGCGGTGTTGCTGAACTATCTGATCCCGCACAGCGCGCTGGAACTGTTGATGTCGCTGGTGGTGGCTACCCTGGTGATCAACTGGGCGATGATCAGCTACTCGCACTTCAAGTTCCGCCAGCACATGAACAAGACCAAACAGACGCCGCTGTTCAAGGCCCTGTGGTACCCGTACGGCAACTACGTCTGCCTGGTGTTCGTGTTGTTCATCCTTGGCGTGATGCTGCTGATTCCGGGGATCCAGACATCGGTGTACGCGATTCCGGTGTGGCTGGTATTCATGTGGGTCTGCTACTGGTTCAAGAACAAGCGCAGTGCAGAGCGTGCGTTGCAGACTTCGGCTGCCATCGCCAAGTAACGCTTGATGCATAAACGACAAACCCGGCCATGTGCCGGGTTTGTCATTTATGGGATACATGCATAACCCTGTGGCAGCGGGCTTGCTCGCGAAAGCGGTTTAACCCCCAGCGTTCAAGTCGACTGACACTCTGCATTCGCGAGCAAGCCCGCTCCCACATCGGTCTGCATCAACGTTAGGCCATTCGCGGTATCCTGCACGCTCTGAATACGGACGCTTTTCCATGCTGGTGATTTCCAACAACGTGCATCTGCCCGATGCCGAGATCGAGTTGACCGCCATTCGCGCCCAAGGTGCCGGTGGGCAGAACGTCAACAAGGTCTCCAGCGCCGTACACCTGCGTTTCGATATTCCGGCCTCGTCCTTGCCCGAGTTCTACAAGGAGCGCCTGCTGGCGCTGCGTGACAGTCGCATCACCAGCGAAGGGGTGCTGATCATCAAGGCCCAGCAGTATCGGACCCAGGAGCAGAACCGGGCCGATGCCCTGGAGCGGCTGACCGAGCTGATTCTCAGCGCCACCAAGGTCGAGAAAAAACGCCGTCCGACCAAGCCGACCCTCGGCTCGAAGACCCGCAGGCTCGAATCCAAGAGCAAGCGCGGCAACATCAAGGCCGGGCGCGGCAAGGTCGACTTCTAGCGCGACGCGCGCGCTTCACGCTGGCTTGGCGCCTGTCGGTACAGATATACGCTCAGCATCAAGCCGCAAAACGCGGCGAGGGCGGCGAACAGGAAGATCGAAGCGAAACCGAACCCGGCTGCAATGGCCCCGGCCAGTGGCCCGGTGATCCCCAGCGACAAGTCGATGAACAGCGAGTACGCGCCGACGGCGGCACCACGGCTGGAGGCCGGGACCAGGTTGACGGCTTCCACCCCCAGCGCCGGAAACACCAGCGAAAAGCCGAAACCGCTCAGCGCCGCGCCCGCCAGCGCCCAATGCGCGTCCGGTGCCAGCCACAGCAACAGCAGTCCCAGGGTTTCCACTGACAGGCAGGCAATGGCGACGCGAAAGCCGCCGAGGCGGTTGATCAAGCTGCCGAACAGCAGGCGCGCGCCGATAAAACTGGCGCCGAACAGGCTCAGGCACAGCACCGCGTTGTCCCAGTGTTGCGTGGCGTAATACAGGGTGATGAAAGTGGCGATGGTGCCAAATCCGATGGAACCCAGGGCCAGGCCGCAACCGTGGGGGAAGACCCGCCCGAGCACGTGCATGAACGGCAGGCGTTCACCGGCCACGATCGGTGCGGCGGTTTTCGGCCAGGCCAGCAGCAGGCCGAGCACGGCCAGCAAGACAATGCTCACGCCCATGCTCCACAAGCCCAGTTGATGGACGATCAGCACGCCCAAAGGCGCGCCCACGGCCAGTGCGCCATAGCTGGCGATGCCGTTCCAGGAAATCACCTTGGCGGTATTCGCCGCGCCGACCCTGCCGATGCCCCAGCCGATCGAGCCCGAGCCCACCAGGCTTTCCGCGCTGCCCAATACCAGGCGGCCAATCAGCAGGCTGATCAGGCTCAGGGTCGGCAAGCTTTGGGTCCAGGCTGACAGCAGCATGAACACACCGCTCAGGCCGCAACCGGCCAGGCCATACATCACCGCCAGCTTGCTGCCCTTGTTGTCGATGATTTTCCCGGCATACGGGCGGCTGAGCAGGGTGGCCAGGTATTGCACGCTGATCACAAGGCCAGCGATCACCGCACCGAAACCCAGGTCGCTGTGGACGTAGCCTGGCAGTACAGCCAGGGGAATGCCGATATTCAGGTAACCGATAAAGGTGAACAGGACGATGGAGACGACTTGCAGCGTGACCGCCAGGGGGCGCCGGGTTTCTGACATGGGTAAAGGTCCACGGGACAGCAGGATAGATAGGCTGCTTATGATAACGGCGTGAACGCTTACCGGTCCTGCAAAAGTATAACTATTTACCGGATGGCATCAGTCGGGTTTGGCGGGAGCGACCAGTTGCGTGGTGACCAGGGCGGCCAGGGCATTTTCTTCAGTGCCGAAACGTGCGAGCAATGCGGCCTGTTTCTCAGGGGAGAGGCGATTCCAGATCTCGATCATTTTCTCGGCGGTGCCGATCAGAACGCTGGCTTGAGCTTCGCTGAAGTCTTCGGTCATGGTGGGGCTCATGGTTCAGGCAGTGTGGAAAGCGCATGTTAGCGCTTTCCACACGGTCTGTACGGCGCGTTACTCAGTCTTCGCTGTCAGCCTGGCGACTGTCAGTGGCTTGTTTCGGCTCGGGCTGTTGGGCGCCGGCTTGTTGCGTGGTTGTCTGCTCAGTTTCGTGCAGGCTTGGGAAGGGGAGATTAGGGATCTCGTGCATAGTCGCGCTCCTCGCTAAGTCTGTTGATAGATCTGGTAGATCCGCGCTTTGAAAAAAGCATGGGCAGGATACAGCAGTAAAAATGACAAACGGACTTTTATATCCATTAGTTTCGACGGATGGGATTGTCTAGACAGGTCAGCAGGAGCAACGCTCACCCACTGTGGCGAGGGGGCTTGCCCCCGTTCGGTCGCGAAGCGGCCGCCGTTTTACCCGACAGGTATCGGCTGCTGGAGGTGGGGCTGCTGCGCAGCCCAACGGGGGCAAGCCCCCTCGCCACAGAGGGGGCCGGCCAGTGCTTCAAATTACTTGCAGACTTCGGCGATTGCTTCGGCCAGCAGATCCAGGCGCGTCGCATCTATCCCGGCCACGTTTGCACGGCCAGTGCCGACCATGTACACGCTGTGATGATCGCGCAGCTGTTTGACCTGCTCCGGCGACAAACCGGTGTAGGAGAACATTCCGCGCTGCACACCAATATGCGCAAAGCGCTCGCGCAAGCCGTGAGGTTTCAGTGCTTCGACCAGACCGCTGCGCAATTGGGCGATACGCAAGCGCATGGCTTCCACTTCGTCAGCCCAGAGACTTTTCAGCTCCGGGTCGCCGAGGATGGTTGCGACTACCGCAGCCCCGTGATCCGGCGGCGTCGACCACAGGTTGCGGGCGATGTTGGCCAGTTGGCTGCGGATATCCAGCAGTTTCTCGGCGGTTTTCGCGCAGACAATCAATGCGCCGGTGCGATCACGGTAGAGCCCGAAGTTCTTCGAGCAGGAACTGGTGATCAGCACTTCCGGTAGTTCGGCGGCGAACAACCGGGTCGACCAGGCGTCCTGTTCCAGGCCATCGCCGAAACCCTGGTACGCGAAGTCGATCAGCGGCACCAGATCCCGATGGCGCACCACTTCCAGCACCCGGCGCCAGTCGTCATGGGACAAATCGAAACCGGTCGGGTTGTGGCAGCAGGCGTGCAGCAACACCACATCGCCTTTGGGCGCTTCGTTGAGCGCTGCCAGCATGGCTTCAACGTCGAGGCGGTTGTCACTGCCGACATAGGGGTAGTGGTTAACCTTGAGCCCGGCCGTGGCGAAAATGGTTTCGTGAATCGGCCAGGTCGGATTGCTCAGCCACACACCACGCCCCGGCAGGCACTGGGCGATGAAATCCGCGCTCAGGCGCAGCGCACCGGTACCGCCCGGCGTCTGGGTGGCGCCGGCCCGTTGTTCGGCGATCAGCGCAGAGTCGGCGCCAAGCACCAACTCATTGATGACTTTGCCAAACGCCGGCTCTCCGTGACCGCCGATGTAGGTCTTGGTGGCCTGACGATCAACCAGACGCTGTTCGGCAATCTTCACCGCCTGGGGAATCGGCGTCAGGCCCAGGGCGTCTTTGTAGACGCCCACGCCAAGGTCAAACTTGCGCGGGTTTGTGTCCTGCGCATACGCCTCCATCAACCCCAGAATCGGGTCGCCAGGTACTCGACCGATGGCGTCGAAATGCATTATTTGCGGCCCTCGGCGTCCTTGGCCACTTCGTCGGTGCGCGCGGCCATGATGAAGTCGTTGCGGTGCAGGCCCTTGATCGAGTGGCTCCACCAGGTGACGGTGACTTTGCCCCACTCGGTCAGCAGGCCCGGGTGGTGACCTTCGGCCTCGGAGATTTCACCGACGGCGTTGGTGAACGCCAGCGCGTGCTTGAAATTCTTGAACAGAAAAACCTTTTCGAGCTGCATCACGCCATCGCGTACTTCGATGTTCCAGTCCGGGATCTGTTTGATCAGTACCGGCAGTTCTTCGTCGCTGACTTGTGGGGCGTCGGCGCGGCAGGCTTCGCAATGGGCTTGGTTCAATGTGGACATGATGTTTTCCTGAAATCGAATAATGGGAAATCGGCCATCAGTAACACCACGCTAAAGCAAAGCGTCGGTTCCTGACAGGTTCACTTGATTTTAAAAGCAGCGGATCACGCCGCTTTTGGTTTTGGCGGAAATTTAGGTGCGTGCAGACCCATCTGCATCGCTTGCTTGACCATGCCCATGATGTCTTCGTGGGCCAGGTCGAACAGGCGCTTGAGGTTCGGCAGAACGAAATACAACGGCTGCAGGATGTCGATGCGATAGGGCGTGCGCATGCATTCCAGCGGATTGAACGCCTGATGCTCAGGCTCGTCCGAGAGGCAGTACACGGTTTCTTTCGGTGAAGACAGAATGCCGCCGCCGTAGATGCGCTGGCCTTGCGGGGTGTCGACCAGGCCGAACTCGATGGTCATCCAGTACAGGCGCGCCAGGTAGACGCGCTCCTCTTTGGAGGCCTTCAGACCCAGTTTGCCGTAGGTGTGGGTGAACTCGGCGAACCACGGGTTGGTCAGCAGCGGGCAGTGGCCAAAAATCTCGTGGAAAATATCCGGTTCCTGCAGGTAATCCAGCTCTTGGCGGGTACGAATAAAGGTCGCCACTGGAAACTGCTTGCTGGCCAGCAATTCGAAGAAAGTCTGGAAGGGAATCAGTGCCGGTACCCGGGCAACCTGCCAGCCGGTGGTTTCACCGAGGACTTTGTTGATTTCGCCGAGTTGAGGAATGCGGTCGTGGGGCAGACCGAGTTTTTCGATACCGTCCAGGTATTCCTGGCACGCACGCCCTTCGATCACTTTCAGTTGACGAGTGATCAGCGTGTTCCACACCGCGTGTTCTTCGGCGGGGTAGTCGATAAAACCATGCGCATCGGGCTCGCGAGCCACGTATTGCGTCTGCTTCATGCTGCTCTCCTGCTAGGGGATTTCGTTCTTGTTATGTGCTGCTATGGACCTAGGAATACCCCAAGGATTGCGTTGTTGCAGCAGGTGATTCGTGGTGTGCGTAGGAAAATTCGCTGATATTTGTAAAGTTTTCGTTACGAATCAGCCGGGGTCGCGCAGCTATTGAGTGTTTCTAGTTTGAAAAACGCTTTGTCTGTCACATAATCTTGACGACTATTTGGGTGCTTCTGCAGAAATCTCCGCCTCAAAGGCGCCGCCGCTCCCACAGGGGGCTGCGCCAGGCATCAACTCCATCACCGCTTTTTCGGGCCTTTTATATGCGTATCAAAGTCCACTGCCAGAACCGCATCGGCATCCTGCGCGACATTCTCAACCTGCTGGTGGAATACGGCATCAACGTCGCTCGCGGCGAGGTGGGCGGAGAGCATGGCAACGCCATCTATCTGCATTGCCCGAACCTGATCAACATCCAGTTTCAGGCGTTGCGCCCCAAGTTCGAAGCGATCGCCGGGGTCTTCGGCGTCAAGCGCGTAGGCCTGATGCCCAGCGAACGCCGACACATGGAGCTCAATGCGCTGCTCGGCGCCCTGGAGTTTCCGGTGCTGTCGATCGACATGGGCGGCTCCATCGTTGCGGCCAACCGTGCGGCGGCGCAACTGCTCGGGGTGCGGGTCGACGAAGTGCCGGGGATTCCCCTGTCGCGCTATGCCGAAGACTTCGATTTGCCGGAGCTGGTGCGCGCCAATAAATCGCGGATCAACGGGCTGCGGGTCAAGGTCAGGGGCGATGTGTTTCTCGCCGATATCGCGCCACTGCAGTCAGAGCATGACGACAGCGAAGCCATGGCGGGTGCGGTGCTGACCTTGCACCGTGCCGACCGCGTCGGCGAGCGTATTTATAACGTGCGCAAGCAGGAGCTGCGCGGCTTCGACAGTATTTTTCAGAGTTCGAAAGTCATGGCCGCAGTGGTGCGCGAGGCGCGGCGGATGGCACCGCTGGATGCGCCGCTATTGATAGAAGGCGAAACCGGCACCGGCAAGGAATTGCTCGCGCGTGCCTGTCATCTGGCCAGCCCGCGCGGACAGTCACCCTTGATGGCGCTCAATTGCGCCGGACTGCCGGAGTCCATGGCCGAGACCGAGCTGTTCGGATACGGGCCTGGTGCCTTCGAGGGCGCGCGTGCCGAAGGCAAGCTCGGGCTGCTGGAGCTGACGGCGGGCGGCACACTGTTTCTCGATGGCGTGGGGGAAATGAGCCCGCGCCTGCAGGTGAAACTGCTGCGCTTCCTGCAGGACGGTTGCTTCCGTCGGGTGGGCAGTGATGAAGAGGTCTACCTCGATGTGCGCGTGATCTGCGCGACCCAGGTCGACCTGTCCGAATTGTGCGCCCGGGGCGAATTTCGTCAGGACCTGTATCACCGTTTGAACGTGTTGTCGCTGCACATCCCACCGTTGCGCGAGTGCCTCGACGGTTTGCCACCTCTGGTCGAGCACTTCCTCGACCAGGCCAGCCGGCAGATTGGCTGCCCGCTGCCCAAGCTCGCCCCGGCGGCCATGGAGCGGCTCAGTCACTACCACTGGCCAGGTAACGTGCGGCAGCTGGAGAACGTGTTGTTCCAGGCGGTTTCCCTGTGCGACGGCGGCACGGTCAAGGCCGAGCACATTCGTTTGCCGGATTATGGTGTGCGCCAGCCCCTTGGCGATTTTTCGCTGGAGGGTGGGCTGGACGAGATCGTCGGGCGTTTCGAGAAGGCGGTGCTGGAACGGCTGTATTCGGAACATGCCAGTAGCCGCTTGCTCGGCAAGCGACTGGGCGTCTCTCATACAACGATTGCCAACAAGTTGCGCGAATATGAAATAGGCAAACTTGAGCGTTGAGGAAATATTTAATTAAGAGCCGTTACTAGATGCTAGTGATTCACTAGTGATTCAAGTTCCTATTTAAGCAGTTACCCCCTGCCATTGATCCAAATCATGGAAGTTACCCAATAGGCCATCTACGCTCTTCTCAACGTTTGGCAGGAGCGCTGACCATGTCATCAATGGATGACTCTACCCGGCGAGTTCGCAAAGAAACTCGCCTGTTCTATTTCCTGATCATTGTCCTGTTTCCACTGTTATCGGTGGCGATAGTCGGTGGTTACGGCTTTTTCGTCTGGTTTCTGCAAATGCTCCTCGGTCCGCCAGGCCCCCCAAACTGAAACTGATCGTCATCTATCTCTAATTCAGCAGGGAGTCCGGGTCATGGAAAAGACGCTGCACATTGCCAGTCTGGTAGTACATGCCCGTCCGGCCCTGTTCGAAGCAGTGAAAGCCAACCTGCGTTTGCTCACGGGCGTCGAGCTTCACCAGGAAAGCCCCGCCGGCAAATTGGTGGTAGTGCTGGAAACCGAACACGAAAGCCAGATTCTTCAGCGAATCGACCAGATCAATCGCTTGCCAGGCGTGCTCAATGCGGCCCTGGTTTATCACGAGATTCTCGATATAACGGGAGAAAGCACATGCCTATGACGCGGCGAGAGTTTGTCAAAGTCCAGGCGGCCGGGATCGCGGCTGCGGCTGCGGGCCTCCCGGTGTTTACCTCTGCCAGCAACCTGATCACCGAACAAGACATGGCGACCCTGGACTGGAACAAAGCGCCCTGTCGATTTTGCGGCACCGGTTGCAGCGTCATGGTGGCGACCAAGGACAATAAGGTTGTTGCAACCCACGGTGACGTAAAAGCCGAGGTCAATCGCGGGTTGAACTGCGTCAAAGGCTACTTTTTATCCAAGATCATGTACGGCGTGGATCGGCTGACCCAGCCGCTGTTGCGCATGACCAATGGGCAATATGACAAACAAGGCGAGTTTCACCCGGTGTCCTGGGAACAGGCGTTCGATGTAATGGAGTTGAAGTACAAGGAGGCGCTGAAGAACAAGGGCGGGGAATCTGTCGCCATGTTCGGTTCCGGACAGTGGACGGTCTGGGAAGGCTACGCGGCTAACAAGTTGATGAAGGCGGGCTTTCGCTCCAACAACATCGACCCCAATGCACGCCATTGCATGGCCTCGGCGGTCATGGGGTTCATGCGCACTTTCGGTATGGATGAGCCGATGGGCTGTTATGACGACATCGAAGTCACTGATGCATTCGTCTTGTGGGGCTCAAACATGGCGGAGATGCATCCGATTCTTTGGAGTCGGGTGACCGATCGGCGGTTGAGCCAGCCGAATGTGAAAGTGGCCGTGCTTTCCACCTTCGAACACCGCAGTTTTGAACTGGCCGACATTCCGATGGTGTTCAAGCCGCAGACGGACCTGCTCATCCTCAATTACATCGCCAATCACATCATTGAAAGCGGTTCGGTCAACAAAGACTTCGTCAGCAAACACACCAAGTTCGCCAAAGGCACCGATGACATCGGCTACGGATTGCGTGCCGATAATCCGCTGGAGATGAAAGCCAAGAATGCCGACAAGGCGAACACCTGGACCGACATCGACTTCGAGCAGTTCGCTGCTTTCGTAAAGCCCTACACCCTTGAGCGCACCGCGAAGGAAACCGGCGTACCAGCCGAGCGCCTCAAGGCATTGGCCGAACTGTACGCCGACCCCAAGCGCAAGGTGGTTTCGTTCTGGACCATGGGTTTCAACCAGCACACCCGGGGTGTTTGGGCCAACAACCTGATCTACAACATCCACCTGCTGACCGGGAAAATCAGCGAGCCTGGCAACAGTCCGTTCTCCCTGACGGGCCAGCCTTCGGCCTGCGGGACGGCACGTGAAGTGGGCACGTTCTCCCATCGCTTGCCGGCCGACCTGGTGGTCACCAACCCGGCGCACCGCGCCACCGCGGAAAAAATCTGGAAACTCCCGGCGGGCACCATCAAGGAAAAGGTCGGGTTCCACGCCGTGCAGCAAAGTCGCATGCTCAAGGACGGCGTGCTCAATGTGTACTGGACCATGGCCAGCAATAACATGCAGGCCGGGCCCAACATCATGCAGGAAGTATTGCCGGGTTGGCGCAACCCGGAGAACTTCGTGGTGGTGTCGGATGTGTATCCCACCGTCTCGGCACAGGCGGCCGATCTGATTTTGCCAACGGCAATGTGGGTGGAGAAAGAGGGCGCGTACGGCAACGCAGAGCGGCGTACGCAGTTCTGGCATCAACTGGTCTCGGCGCCGGGTGACGCCAAGTCGGACCTCTGGCAATTGGTCGAGTTTTCCAAACGCTTTAAAACCGACGAAGTCTGGCCGCAGGAGCTGTTGGCCAGTTCACCGCAATACCAGGGCAAGACCCTGTATGAGGTGCTGTTCAAGAATGGCCAGGTCGATCAGTTCCCGGTGGAACAAATGGCGCAGGGCTACCAGAACGACGAGGCCCGGGATTTCGGTTTCTACCTGCAAAAAGGCCTGTTCGAAGAATATGCCCAGTTCGGCCGTGGACATGGTCATGACCTGGCGCCTTTTGATCGTTATCACTCCGAGCGCGGCTTGCGCTGGCCCGTCGTCGAAGGCAAGGAAACGCTCTGGCGCTTCCGCGAAGGCTACGACCCGTATGTCGAGAAGGGCAGTGGCGTGCAGTTCTACGGCTACCCCGACAAGAGAGCGATCATCTTCGCACTGCCTTACGAGCCTCCTGCAGAAGCCCCGGACGCGGACTTCCCGTTCTGGCTGAGCACCGGTCGGGTGCTTGAACATTGGCACACCGGGACCATGACCCAGCGTGTCGAGGAGCTCCATAAAGCGATCCCCGATGCGCTGGTCTACATGCACCCGGCCGATGCCAGGGCCTTGAATGCCCGGCGTGGCAGCGAAGTGAAGCTGATCAGTCGGCGCGGCGAGATGCGTGCGCGGATTGAAACCCGGGGGCGCAACAAGCCGCCCCAAGGCCTGGTGTTCGTGCCGTTTTTCGATGCCAACAAGCTGATCAACAAAGTCACGCTTGATGCAACGGACCCGATCTCAAAACAGACCGATTACAAGAAATGCGCGATCAGGATTGAGTTGATCGCGACGGCATAAGGAGAGCTTTCATGAATTATCGTTCGCTGTCCTTGCTTGTCGTGCTGCTGACGTGGCTGCCCACGACATTTGCAGCAGAGCCCGCTTACCCCCTGGATGCACCGGCACCGGATGGTCGCAGAGCCGGCGGGACCCTGACCCAGGAGCTGCCGGCACCGCCTATCGCAGAAGACGAGAACAAGGACCTCAAGCGTGAGCGCAATTACCCCGAGCAACCGCCCACCATACCCCACAGTATTCGCGGGTATGCCATCGACATGAACAGCAATAAGTGCCTGACCTGCCACAGTCGCGCCAACAGTGCGCGTACCCAGGCGCCGATGATCAGCATCACTCACTACATGGACCGTGACGGCCAGGCTCTGGCGGCGGTGTCGCCGCGCCGCTACTTCTGCAACCAGTGTCACGTGCCGCAAAAGGATGTGAAGCCACTGGTGAACAACAGCTTCAAGAACATCGACCAGGTCTTGCAAGATGAAATACACCAGCAGCCGAAACCTTGAGGAGAGGCCATGAAATCTTTGCTTGCCTTGTTCAAGGATTATTGGGGTGTGCTGCGTCGGCCCAGCGTGCATTACAGCCTGGGTTTTCTGACCCTCGGCGGGTTCATCGCCGGGGTGATTTTCTGGGGTGGATTCAACACCGCGCTGGAAGCGACCAACACCGAGCAGTTCTGCACGTCCTGCCATGAAATGCGCGACAACGTTTTCGTCGAGTTGCAGGAAACCATCCACTACACCAACCGTTCGGGCGTGCGCGCCACGTGCCCGGACTGTCACGTCCCTCACGAGTGGACGCACAAGATCGCCCGCAAGATGCAGGCTTCCAAGGAGGTCTGGGGCAAGCTGTTCGGCACTATCAGCACCCGGGACAAGTTCCTGGACATGCGCCGGGAGCTGGCCGAACACGAGTGGGCACGGCTCAAGGCCAACGATTCGCGGGAGTGTCGCAACTGCCATAACTTCGAGTTCATGGACTTCACACGCCAGGGCAAGCGCGCCGCCAACATGCACTCCACCTCGCTGGCCAGCGGCCAGGCAACCTGTATCGACTGCCATAAAGGCATTGCTCACAAGTTGCCCGACATGAGCGGCGTGAAAGGCTGGTAGCCGGCTTTTCACGGCGTTGCCGCCAAGCGGCATCAGCGCGCCGGTTTTTCGTCTTCGATACATCGTTCAATTACCTTCCGATCAGCCCCAGCCCCCTGTTTAAAGGGGGTTGGCGCCGCTGCGCGCAAGTTGGTCTGCAAATTGCTACAACCTGCGCAACACAGCGGTGGGCGGCAACCGTCCGGCATGCAGAGGAAAGATTGTGGACAAGTACCTTTATGTGGCAATGACCGGCGCCAGCCAGAATGCACTGGCGCAAAAGGCTCATGCCAACAACCTCGCGAACATCTCCACCAACGGCTTCCAGAAGGACCTGGAACAGGCGCGTTCGATGCCGGTGTTCGGTGACAGCTTTCCGGCGCGTGCGTTTGCCATGTCTGAACGCCCGGCCACCGACTTCTCCCCTGGCAGCCTGGTGGAAACCGGCCGCGACCTCGATGTTGCCGTGCAAGGCAATGGCTGGCTGGCGGTGCAGAACCCCGATGGCGGCGAAAGCTACGTGCGTACCGGCAGCCTGGTGGTCGACGCCCTGGGCGTGCTGCGCGCTGGCAATGGCATGCCGGTGATCGGCAATGGCGGGCCGATTGCCGTGCCGCCCGAGCAACAAATCGAAGTGGGCGAGGACGGCACCATCAGCATTCGCGCGATGGGCGAAGGCCCTCGCGTCATGGCGGAGGTCGACCGCATCAAGCTGGTCAACCCGGACATCAAGAACATGACCAAAGGCCTGGACGGTTCGATTCACACCCGGGACGGCCAGCCGGCGCAAGCCGATGCCAACGTCAAGCTGGTGTCCGGGTTCCTTGAGTCGAGCAACGTCAATGCCGTGGACGAGATGACCTCGGTACTGGCCCTGGCCAAGCAATTCGAACTGCACATCAAGATGATGAACACCGCCAAAGACGATGACCAGGCCATGGCTCGGGTCTTGCAGATCAGCTAATTATCAGAACGTCGCGCCGTAAAACAGGCGCACGAGGAGAATCGAATGCTTCCGGCTCTATGGGTTGCCAAAACAGGTCTGTCCGCCCAGGACACCAACCTCACCACCATTTCCAACAACCTGGCCAACGTATCGACCACGGGCTTCAAACGTGATCGCGCCGAGTTCCAGGACCTGCTCTATCAGATCAAGCGTCAGCCAGGCGCCCAGTCGACCCAGGACAGCGAACTGCCGTCGGGTCTGCAATTGGGTACCGGTGTGCGCATCGTCGGCACCCAGAAAAACTTCACCGCCGGCAGCTTGCAAACCACCGAGCAGCCGCTGGACATGGCCATCGACGGTCGCGGTTTCTTCCAGATCCTGCAACCGGACGGCACCACGTCCTACACCCGTGACGGTACGTTCCACCTGGACTCCAACGGCCAGATCGTCAACGCCAGCGGCTTCGCCCTGGAACCGGCCATTGTCATTCCGAACGACGCGCAAACCTTCACCGTCGGTCGTGACGGCACCGTGTCCATCACCGTTGCCGGCAACCCGGCTTCCCAGGTGATCGGCAACCTGCAAACCGCCGACTTCATCAACCCGGCCGGTCTGCAGGCAGTGGGCAACAACCTGTTCCTGGAAACCGCTGCCAGTGGCGCGCCGCAAGTCGGCACTCCGGGCCTGGCTGGCTTCGGCACCACGCTGCAGAACACCCTGGAAACTTCCAACGTCAGCACCGTTGAGGAGATGGTCAACATGATCACCACTCAGCGCGCCTACGAGATGAACTCCAAGGTGATCTCCACCGCCGACCAGATGCTCTCGTTCGTAACGCAGAATCTGTAATCAAGTCTATGAGGCGGTCATGAGGCCGCCTGCAACACCGTGAGGTAGGGTCATGAATCGCTTTGTATCTGTTCTGGCACTGAGTGGGGCTGTTGTGCTCGCCGGCTGCGTTCCTTCGACGCCCAAGCCCAACGACCCTTATTACGCGCCGGTGTTGCCGCGTACGCCGTTGCCGGCTGCAGCGAACAATGGCTCGATTTATCAGGCCGGGTTTGAACAGAACCTTTACAGCGACCGCAAGGCGTTCCGGGTGGGCGACATCATCACCATCACCTTGAACGAGAGGACCCAGGCCAGCAAAAATGCCAACTCGCAAATCGGCAAGAACAGCCAGGCGAGCATAGGCTTGACTTCGTTGTTCGGCGCCACGCCCAGCACCAACAACCCGTTTGGCAGTGGTGACCTGAGTCTGGATGCCAGCTACGAAGGCGATCGCGCGACCAAGGGTGACAGCAAGGCCGCACAGGGCAATACCCTGACCGGTTCGATCACGGTGACTGTTGCCGATGTATTGCCCAACGGCATCATCGCGGTTCGTGGCGAGAAGTGGATGACCCTCAACACCGGCGACGAGCTGGTGCGGATCGCCGGACTGGTTCGCGCCGATGACATCGCCACCGACAATACCGTGTCGTCGACCCGTGTCGCCGATGCGCGCATCACCTACTCGGGTACAGGTTCCTTTGCCGATGCGAGTCAGCCAGGCTGGTTCGACCGTTTCTTCCTCAGCCCGCTGTTTCCTTTCTAGGTGGCTTTCCAGTTGAGCATGTTGAACTTCAGAAGTCTCATCGTTGCCGCCCTGATGTTGCCGGTCGCCTTCAGTGCTCAAGCCGAGCGCCTGAAGGACATCGCCAGCATTTCCGGCGTGCGTTCCAACCAATTGATCGGTTATGGCCTGGTGGTCGGGCTTAACGGCACCGGAGACCAGACGACGCAAACCCCGTTCACCCTGCAGACATTCAACAACATGCTTTCGCAGTTCGGCATCAAGGTGCCGCCGGGTTCGGGCAACGTACAGTTGAAGAACGTCGCGGCGGTGTCGATCAGCGCCGACTTGCCGCCGTTCGCCAAGCCTGGGCAGCAGGTCGACATCACGGTTTCCTCCATCGGCAACTCCAAGAGCCTTCGCGGCGGTACCTTGCTGTTGACGCCGCTCAAGGGTATCGACGGCAACGTCTATGCGGTGGCCCAGGGTAACCTGGTGGTCGGCGGTTTCGACGCCGAAGGCCGCGACGGATCGAAGATCACCGTCAACGTTCCGTCGGCCGGTCGCATCCCTGGCGGTGCCTCGGTCGAACGGGCGGTACCGAGCGGGTTCAACCAGGGCAATAGCCTGACCCTGAACCTCAACCGCTCCGATTTCACCACGGCCAAGCGCATTGTCGACAAGATCAACAACATGCTCGGCCCAGGCGTGGCCCAGGCCATCGACGGTGGCTCGATTCGCGTCAGCGCGCCGCTCGATCCTAGCCAGCGGGTCGACTATCTGTCGATTCTCGAGAACCTTGAAGTCGATCCGGGCCAGGCGGTGGCGAAAGTCATCATCAACTCCCGCACCGGTACCATCGTGATCGGCCAGAACGTCAAGGTATCCCCGGCCGCCGTGACCCACGGCAGCCTGACCGTGACCATCACCGAAGACCCGATCGTCAGCCAGCCCGGCCCTCTGTCCAACGGTCAGACGGCCGTCGTGCCCCGCTCGCGGGTTAACGCCCAGCAGGAAGCCAAGCCGATGTTCAAGTTCGGCCCGGGTACCACCCTCGACGAAATCGTCCGTGCGGTGAACCAGGTCGGCGCGGCACCGGGTGACTTGATGGCGATCCTCGAAGCTCTGAAGCAGGCCGGTGCGTTGCAAGCCGACCTGATCGTGATCTGAGGACGGCCATCGTGGATATGCGCAAGAGCGGTCTGGTCAGCAGTAGCGATTCGGGTTCCTATTCGGACCTCAATCGTCTGAATCAGCTCAAGGTCGGTGACAAGAACAGCGACGGCAACCTGCGCAAGGTCGCGCAGGAATTCGAGTCGCTGTTCCTGGGGGAAATGCTCAAGTCCATGCGTTCGGCCACCGACGCGCTGGGCCAGGACAATCCGCTCAATACGCCGGCGGCCAAGCAGTATCAGGAAATGTACGACCAGCAGTTGGCCGTTTCCATGTCCCGCGAAGGCGGTGGCATTGGCCTGGCGGACGTCCTGATGCGGCAGATGTCGAAGGACAAACCGCTGGCGCCGGGTGAAGCGGCCGCTGCATCGCTGGCCAAACAGGAGGCGGCCAAAGCTGCCGTGCAGACGCCGGTGGCTGCCGGTACGGTGGCGCTCAACGGGCCGCTGTCGCGGATCAATGGTCAGCGTCCATTGTGGGCTTCGCGCTCGGTGCATGCGCCGCAAGAGGCGGGCGAGGGTGCCCATCGCAATGACATGGCGCTGATCAATCAGCGACGCCTGGCTCTGCCGCCCAAGCTGGCGGATCGTCTGCTGGCAGGCTTGGTGCCCTCAGCGACGCCCGCGGCGACAGTCAGCAAGACGCCATTGCCGGAACGTATCGGCACGACCGGCTCGGGGCCGTTGTACAACGGCGACTGGCTGGCGACTGCGCAGCAGCAGGCGTCGGGCGCTCGCTTGCAGATTTATGGTCGCGCGATGGTGCAGATTCCCCTGGCGCCGGCGAAGAAAGCCTTCAATTCCGCCGACGATTTCGTCAACACCATGCTGCCAATGGCCAAGGAAGCTGCCGATCGCATCGGCGTCGACCCACGTTACCTGGTGGCCCAGGCCGCACTGGAAACCGGTTGGGGCAAATCGGTCATGCGCGCCCAGGATGGCAGTAGCAGCCATAACCTGTTCGGCATCAAGGCCGGCAGCAGCTGGAACGGCGGTTCGGCGCGGGCGATCACCAGCGAGTTCCGCAACGGCGCGATGGTCAAGGAGACGGCCGAGTTCCGTTCCTACGACTCCTACAAAGACAGTTTCCATGACCTTGTCACCTTGCTGCAGAGCAACAATCGCTATCAAGAAGTCGTCAAGTCGGCCGATAACCCAGAACAGTTTGTACGCGAGTTGCAGAAGGCCGGTTACGCAACCGACCCGGACTACGCAAGCAAGATTTCGCAGATAGCCAAGCAGATGACCAGTTACCAGAACTACGCTGCGGCGGGCGCTTCCACCACGCCTTTATAGGCATAAGGGTCTGAACCATGAGTTTGCTAAACATCGGGATGTCGGGGCTGAGTGCCAGCCATAACGCCTTGGCGACCACCGGCAATAACATTGCCAACGCCGACACCGCCGGCTACTCGCGCCAGCAGACGGTACAGAGCAGCAAAAACTCCATTCAGTACGGCAATGTGTACATCGGCACCGGCACGACCCTGGCCGATGTGCGCCGGGTGTACAACAGCTACCTCGATGCACAATTGCAGACGACGACTTCGCTCAACAGTGATGCGGCCGCCTACCAGGGGCAGATCACGCCGCTCGACACGCTTTTGTCAGACAGTGCCACCGGCCTCAGCGGTGCGCTGACCAAGTTCTTCGCCTCGGTACAGAACGTCAATGCCAAACCCGGTGACGACGCTTC
Source organism: Pseudomonas sp. GW821-FHT09H03 (assembly GCF_059415945.1). Lineage (NCBI taxonomy): Bacteria > Pseudomonadati > Pseudomonadota > Gammaproteobacteria > Pseudomonadales > Pseudomonadaceae > Pseudomonas > Pseudomonas sp. GW821-FHT09H03. The sequence continues at coordinate 48,017 of NZ_JBWKOF010000019.1, forward strand.
CCGGCAGTTGTTGCTCAGCGATGCGCAGGCCCTGAGCAATCGCTTCAACTCGGTGGCCGGGCAGTTGAACTCGCAGAACTCGACCATCAACGGCAACCTGACGGACATGGTTGGCCAGGTCAACAACCTGGCCAGTACCATGGCGCAGTTGAACAGGAAAATCGGCGAAGTGACCAGCGCCGGCGGTACGCCGAACGAGCTGCTCGACGCGCGCAACGAGACCATGCGCCAGCTGTCCTCTTTCACCGGGGCGCAGTATATCGAGCGTGACGGCAACATAGACATTTACCTGGGCAGCGGGCAGCCCTTGGTGATTGGCGACACCGTCAACAAGCTGGAGGCGGTGCCGGGCAAGGATGACCCGGGTCGTCTGGCGCTGCAGCTCAATCGTGGTGCGAGCACTATCGAAATCACCTCGATCATGACCGGGGGCGAAATCGGCGGCCTGTTGCGCTATCGCAGCGAAGTCCTCGACCCCGCCTTGAATGAATTGGGCCGTGTCGCCCTGGTCGTCGCCGATCAGATGAACAGCCTTCAGGCTCAGGGTATCGACAAGAACGGCAGTTTCGGTTCGAACCTGTTCAACGGTCTTAATAGCGCCGCGCAGATGTCTCAGCGCAGTATTGCCTCGACTGGCAACAGTGCCGGTTCAGGCAATTTCAATGTGGCGGTCAAGGACACTGGCAAGCTGACGATCAACGATTACAAGGTCACCTTCACCAGCGCCACCAACTACACGGTCCAGCGCCTGCCAGACAATACGTCGATGGGTAGCTTCAGCACCGCGACCACGCCTGCGCCAGTCATCGACGGCTTCGCGATGTCGTTCAGCGGTGGTGCTGCCACCGGCGATACGTTCAGGATCACCCCGACCCGCAACGCGGCCGCAACCATCCAGACCGAGATGACCGACCCCAAGCGCCTGGCCATCGCCGCACCCCTGAGCGCGGCCATTGCACCGGGCGGCAGCGGCACCCTGACGATCCCGTCCAGCGGCCAGCCGGCCCTGACCACCAGGTTCGACATTTACGACGCGGCCACCGCCACGGCCATGCAGAACGGCCTCAAGAATTCGACGCCGGTCAAGCTCGTGTTCGGCTCACCGTCTGCCGACGGCAGCACCCAGACCTATCAGTTGCTCGACGCCAAAGGTGTCGAAATCAGCAATGGCACGATCAAGCCAAACGCGAACAACACCCTGAGCCTGAGTGTGCCGCTCAAGGACGCCTCGGGTGCGCCGATCATGGATCCGGGGCCGCCTGCCGTGCAGCGTACCGCGACCTTCGAGATGACCGTGGCCGGTTCGCCGGGCAAGGGCACAGCGATCGACATCAGCATCGCGCAGCCGGGCACCCTGGACAACCGTAACGGCACCGCACTGGCGGGCTTGCAAACCAGGCAGGTGGTGGAAACCGGTACGGCCAACAAGGGCATTTCCCTGACCGACGCCTACGGCAAACTGGTCGAAGGCGTGGGTGCCAAAACCGCCCAGGGCAAGCTCGACAGCGCCGCAACCGGCGCCATCCTGGCCAACGCCAAGGGTGCTCGCGACTCGCTCTCGGGTGTCGACCTCGATGAGGAAACCGGCAATCTGGTCAAGTATCAGCAGTACTACACCGCCTCTTCGCAGATCATCAAGGCTGCGCAGGAAACTTTCAGCACACTGATCAACAGTCTCTAAGGAGTCGTAGCCCATGCGCATTTCCACTGGCCAGTTTTACGAGTCCACCGCGGCGAATTATCAGAAGAACTTCGCTAATGCGGTCAAGAGCAGCGAAGAGGCCAGCAGCCTGGTTCGCGTCAATACCGCCGCCGATGATCCGGTCGGCGCTTCGCGTCTGCTGCAACTGGGTCAGCAAGCGTCGATGCTCGATCAGTTCAACGCCAACACCAACACGATCAAGGCCTCCCTGGGGCAGACCGAGTCGGTAATGACCAGTATCAACAACGTGCTGCAGCGCGCCAAGGAACTGGCTATTGGTTCCGGTAACGGCAACCTCACCGACGCCGACCGCCAGGCCAATGCCTCGGAGCTGGGCCAGATCGAAGAACAACTGTTGAGCCTGATGAACGCCAAGGACGAAAACGGTACCTACATTTTCGCCGGTTCCAAGGGCGATACCCCACCGTTCTCGCGCAATAACGACGGCACCTACAGCTATAACGGCGATCAGGTGACCCTCGACCTGCAGGTTGGCGACACCATGTCCATGGCCACCAACAGCACCGGCTGGGAGGTGTTCCAGCAGGCGATCAATACCAGCCGCAGCCAGGTCACCATGACCGCGCCGGCCATTGATGATGGTCGCGTGACACTGTCCAACGGACAGGTATCGTCGAACGTCGCCTACGACAGCAAGTTCCGCAGCGGCGAGCCGTATACCGTGTCTTTCGTTAGCGGTACCCAGCTGAAAATCACCGATGCCAGCGGTACCGACGTCACTGCCGAAGCCTCTCGGGTGGGCGTTTTCGATCCGAGCACCACCGCTGGGCAGGCTGTCAGTTTTCGCGGTGTCGAACTTAACCTCAACATCAATCTGCAAAGCGGTGATAGCGCCGCGGCAGTGCTGCCTGGCCACAGCTTCACACTAGGTTCCAAGCCCGATACGTTCACGACAACCCGCAGCCCTGGCAACGCATCGACAGCGCAGGTTACTGCGGCCACCATCAGCAACCCGACCGATTATCACGCCAGTTTCCCGTCTGGCTCGGCCGTCCTGAAGTTTACCAGTGCCACCGCCTTCGAACTGTACGCGGCGCCCTTGACCGCCAGCAGCAAGCCGGTTTCCACCGGGACCATGGCGGGCAACGTCGCCACCGCATCGGGTGTGAGTTTCACCCTGACAGGCCCGCCGGGCCCGTCTGCCAATGATCAGTTCAGTATTGCCGTCAATGCTCACCAGACCCAGAACATCCTGGATACCGTGAGCCAATTGAAGAGCGCGTTGAACACGCCCACCAACGGCAACCAGGTCCTGATCCAGAAGCAGTTGGCCGCCGTGTCCTCAGGCATCGCCAACCTCGCCAGTGGCAACGATCAATTGTCCAGTGCACTGAGTTCGGTGGGTGGGCGTGGTTCGGCTCTGGATACTCAATCGGCGATCAACCAGAGCCTGACCATGGCCAACAAGCAGACCCAGTCGGCCATCCGCGATTCCGATCCGGCGGAAGTGATGACGCGTCTGACCCTGCAGCAAACCATGTTGCAGGCCTCGCAACTGGCGTTCAGCAAAATCAGTCAGTTGGGTCTGTTCAACAAGATCTAAAGGTGTCGGGCGCGAAAGCACCCGGCCACAAATCGCCGAATATCTATCGTCTTTTTTCAGCGGTTTCAGGTGCTCACCCGCACGGGTGAGCGTCTATCGCTTGAGAGTCCCGCCGTGAATCCAGTCTCGTTAGTCAGCCTCGTCATTCCCGCCTTCAACCCGCGCTTTTTTTCCCGGGCCCTGCACAGTGCCTTGATCCAGCAATACGCCAACCTTGAGATCATTGTGTGCGACGACAGCCGCGGCGATGAGATTGCGCAGGTTGTCGAGTCGCTGACGGGTGATGCAGCGCTGCGCGTGCGTTATGTACGAAACCCGCAGACATTGGGGTTTGTCGGCAACCTGCTGGCGTGTCTCGACGAAGCAAAAGGCGATTACATCAAGTTCCTCTGCGACGATGATCAGCTGTCTCCTGCGTGCATCGAGTACCAGGCGCAGGTGCTGGTCGAGAATGCGGACATCAATCTGGTACTGGCTCAGCGCACCTTCTGGGATGCCGACAACCATCCGTTGCCGTCCCGGCTGGAGAACAGCACGTTGTCGCCGGCTTGCGGGATCTACAAGGGCGATGACCTGCTGGCGATTTTTGAAAGGTTTCCCATCAACTTCCTCGGTGGCTTCAGTAATGCACTGTTTCGCCGCGAGGATGTCCTGGAGTTGCTGCCGGCCCTGACTCAACCCGGCCATTGCTTTGTCGCCTCTCTCGATCTGGCCCTGTACATCTGCCTGATGCGTCGGGGCAATATGGCGCAGCTAAACTACGTGCTGAGCGTCGAACGCCTGCATCCGGAGCGATTGAGCCGCCAACAACCGATCAAGGACGCGGCCGAGGTGGAAAAGGACTGGCTGGTGCAGATGCTCAAGGTTCGCGGCGGCGAAGATGCGCCTGCCGGGGGCTGGGTTCGTTACTTGCCATTGAGCCGCAGCAAGGAAGAGCCGCGGGTCTGGGATGAGGTGGCTGTGAGTCGAAACCTGGGTGCCAGCCAGGCCCACCAAGAGTTTCGGGTGGGGGTGGCCAGCGAGAGTTTTCCCCAGCTTTACACTCAGTGGCTGGCGTGTCGCACGCTCAGCGAAACCGCGCGCCGTCACTTGCCGGAAACCCTGGCCGGTTGGGCGCGGCAACCGAAAATCGTCCCGATCATCATCGATGACCAGGCAAGTCGTGCCGCTCTGGATCTCACCCTTCAGAGCCTCGCCCAGCAGCTCTATGCGCCGGAACTGACCCTGGTGTTATCCAGCGCCTGCACTGAAGCCTATCTTGACGAGCGGGTGTTCAATTTACCGTTGCAGGACGACGGGTTTGAGCAGATCAACGGGTTGCTGGCACAACTCGACGGGGCTGACTGGTTTTACATGCTGCGTGCCGGCGATCGTCTGGTAGAACCGGCGCTATTGCTGCTGGCCGAGCGCATCAGTGTCTCGTCGGATGCTTTGTGTATCTACGCCGATGAAGGCAGATTATGTGACGGTGAGTCGCAAGACCCGGTCTTCAAGCCGGATTTCAATCTGGACCTGATGCGCAGTTACCCTTATGTCGGGCGCTCCCTGGCATTTCAGCGCGAGAGTTTCCTCAAGCTTGGCGGCTTCAATTCGAACTACGGCGAATTGGCGCCCCACGATGTGCTATGGCGCATGGTTGAAAATGACGGCATCAAGGTTGTCGAGCATATCGCCGAGGTCATGCTTGAGTCGGCATTAGGCCTGGCGCAGTGGTTGGTGTTGCCCGATGTCATCGAACTCAATCCGCTGGTGCTGGAGGCGCATCTGCAACGACTGGGCATTGATCATGAGATTCGCGAGGGCAGTTTCACCTCGCTCAATCGTGTCGATTACTTGCACGCGACCCGGCCGCTGGTGTCGATCATCATTGTCTGTAAAGACCAGTTGGCTGCCGTGCAGCGTTGCGTCGAAACGCTCCTGGAAAAAACCACTTACAGCGAGTACGAGTTGCTGCTGATCGACAATGGCAGTGAGTCACCGCATACACGTGAGTGGCTCAGTGGCATGGCCGAAATGGGCAGTGAGCGGTTGCGGGTGAAGTCGTTTGCGCCGCAGGGAAATATCGCGGCAACGCGCAATTTTGCGGCGCAGCAGGCCCGTGGCGAATACTTGCTGATGCTCGACCCGTACGCGGTGATCACCCGGGGTGACTGGCTGGATGAGATGCTCAACCATGCCCAGCGTCCTGAGGTCGGTGTGGTCGGGGCCAAGCTGTTCAACGCGGACGGCCGTGTGCAGCATGCGGGCTTGATCCTCGGGTTGCAGGGGCCGGCAGGCTCGCCATTTGTCGGCGACCCGCTGAATTCACAGGGTTATATGCAGCGTTTGCAGGTGGTTCAGGACATGAGCGCAGTCGGTGCCGATTGCCTGATGGTGCGCAAAGCGCTGTTCGACAGTGTAGGGGGGTTCCAGGCCCAGGACTTTGCCTTGACCCTCAACGAGGTGGATCTGTGTCTGCGGATCCGGCAAAACGACTATCTGGTGGTCTGGACGCCGTATGCCCAACTGGTCCTCGGGACATCGCCTGCGGTCGAGGCAAGCGCGGCCGAGGCGGCACTTCGCAGTCAGGAGCAGCAAACGTTTTACCGGCGCTGGCTGCCCGTCATTGCCCGCGACCCGGCTTACAACCCTAACCTGACGCTGAATACGCCGGGGGGCTCCAGCTTCAGTCTGGAGCCAGGCTTATGCGCAGGCTGGAGCCCGTTTTCCGCGCGCCAAGTACCGAAAGTCATGGCGTTGCCGGTCAACTCCTCGGCGGTTGGACACTACCGGGCGCTCCAGCCACTGATCGAACTGGAGAAAGCGGGCCGGGCAACCGGGCGCGTCTACTACGATCTGCCATCGATTATCGAGATCGAGCGCGAATTACCTGACGTCATCATCCTGCAGGGGCGCTACAGCGAAGGACCAATCAGCGACATCGCCGCCATTCGGCCCCACACCAATGCCCGAATGATTTATGAGCTCGATGACTACGTCATCAAGGCGCCGAAGAAGAACCTGCACATTCGCAACATGCCGGACAATGTCGAAATGGAGCGTCTGGTTCGTCGCGCCATCGGCCTGTGTGATCGGGTGGTGGTATCGACGCAGCCGCTGGCCGAAGCGTTGTCATCCATGCATCACGACATTCGGGTGGTGCCGAACATGCTCGCCACTGACCTTTGGAGTGATCTGCGCAGTCAGCGTCGCACCTCGAAAAAACCGCGGGTTGGCTGGGGTGGCGGCACCAGTCACTCAGGCGACCTGGCGATCATTGCCGATGTGGTTCGTGAACTGGCCAACGAGGTGGATTGGGTATTCTTCGGCATGTGCCCCGAAGAGTTACTGCCCTACGTCTATGAGTTCCATGGGGTGATCGACCTGAGCATCTACCCGGCGAAGCTGGCCAGCCTGAACCTGGACCTGGCTTTGGCGCCGCTGGAGTTCCATATCTTCAACGACTGCAAGAGCAACCTGCGTTTGCTGGAGTACGGCGCGTGCGGCTACCCGGTGGTCTGTACCGATACCGAGGCATATCGCGGTTATCTGCCTTGTACGCGGGTGATCAGCAACACTACCGATGAGTGGTTGCAAGCCATCCGCATGCACCTGGCAGACCCGGATGCCAGCTACCGCATGGGCGATGAATTGCGCGAGGCGGTACTGCGTGACTTCATGCTGCGTGGCGACAACGTGCGCTATTGGGAGAATGGCTGGCTGGCCGATTGATCCATCCCTGATGTAGTCGCTGCCCAACGGTAGCGGCTACACGGCGCCGCCGTTCGAGCTGGCGCGTTTCCTGCAAGTCCCCTGAAAATCGCCATAAATCTAGCATGTGCGACGCAGTCAGAAGCTATGGATGCGGCCTTGTGCGATTTATCCAGATGCTCGAAAAGCCTTTTCAGGCTTGGGCTGGCGCTGTGAAGAACAAGAGGGGAACAGATGAAGGCAGTTATTCTGGCGGGTGGTCTGGGCACGCGTATCAGCGAAGAGTCGCACCTCAAGCCCAAGCCAATGATCGAGATCGGTGGCAAGCCAATTCTCTGGCACATCATGAAGCAATATTCCGCTCATGGAATTCACGACTTCGTGATTTGCCTTGGCTACAAGGGTTACGCGATCAAGGACTTCTTCGCCAATTACTTCCTGCACACCTCTGACGTCACGTTCGACATGTCCAACAACCGCATGGACGTTCACCAGAACTACAGCGAGCCGTGGCGCGTGACCCTGATCGATACCGGCGAGGACACCATGACCGGTGGCCGCCTGCGTCGTGCCGCGCGCTATCTGGAGGGCGAGCAGGCGTTCTGCTTCACCTACGGTGACGGTGTCTCGGACCTGAACATTGGCGCCCTGGTGGACTTCCACCTGACCCACGGCAAGCTCGCGACCGTGACCGCCGTACAGCCACCGGGGCGTTACGGCGCGCTGGAGCGTGACGGTGACAGCGTCAAAGGCTTCGTCGAGAAGCCGCGCGGCGACGGTGGCTGGATCAATGGCGGCTTCTTTGTGCTGTCGCCCAAGGTGCTGCCGTATATCGCCGATGATCAGACTTCGTGGGAATCCGAACCTTTGGCCGCACTGGCCAACGAGCAACAGCTGCAAGCGTTCCAGCACGATGGTTTCTGGCACCCGATGGATACCCTGCGGGACAAAAACCACCTTGAGCACCTGTGGCAGAGCGGGGAGGCCCCATGGAAGCAATGGGACTGAGCCCGGAGTTCTGGCGCGGCAAGCGGGTTCTGCTGACTGGCCATACCGGCTTCAAGGGCAGTTGGTTGACGCTGTGGCTGCAAAGCCTCGGAGCCGAGGTCAGCGGGTTCTCGCTCGATCCGTCGACCGAACCGAGCCTGTTCGAACTGGCGCGGGTGCACGAGGGCATCAACGATCAGCGCGGCGACCTGCGTGACCTGGGCGCGTTGCTGGAGCTGATCGCCGAGACCCGACCGCAAATCGTCCTGCACCTGGCGGCTCAACCGCTGGTGCGTGAAGGCTATCGCGACCCGCTGGGGACTTACTCCAGCAACGTCATGGGCACACTCAATCTGCTTGAGGCGATCCGTCAGGTCGGCGGCGTGCGCGCGTGCGTGCTGGTAACTACCGACAAGGTGTACGCCAACCAGGAATGGGCGTGGCCGTATCGCGAAAACGAAGCGCTGGGCGGGCACGACCCTTACAGCAGCAGCAAGGCTTGCTGTGAATTGTTGGCGCAGTCCTATGCCGCTTCTTTCTTCCCTGCGCACAAATACGCAGAACACGGTCTGGCCCTGGCCACCGCGCGCGCCGGCAACGTTCTGGGTGGCGGTGATTTTGCACCGGAGCGTTTGATCCCCGATGTGCTCAGGGCCTGGACCGCCGACGAACCGGTGACCTTGCGCTACCCGCACGCCGTACGCCCGTGGCAACACGCGCTGGAGCCGCTGGCGGGTTACCTGCAACTGGCCGCCAGCCTTTATGAAAAAGGCCCCGAATTTGCCGGTGCATGGAACTTCGGCCCGAGCGAAGCCGACATGTGCAGCGTTGGCGAGGTGGTCAAGTTGCTCTCCAGCCGCTGGCCGCAAGCGCGTGGCTTGCGCATCGAACCGAGTGAACTGCACGAGGCGGGCCTGTTGCGCCTGGACAGCAGCCGCGCCCGTCAGTTGCTGGGCTGGCAACCGCGCTGGTCGTTGCAGCAGTGCCTGACCCAGACCCTCGATTGGCACCTGGCCTGGCAAAACGGCGACGACATGCGCGCAATCTCCCAGGCTCAGTTGAACCTGTACCGAGGCGCGCTGTGAGTGAGTTTGTGTTGAAGCCATTGCCCTTGGGCGGACTGTTCAGCGTGCAGCACAAACGCTTCGAAGACGAGCGCGGACACTTTGCCCGGCTGTTTTGCGAGGGCAGCCTGAGCGCGTTCGGCGAGCCGTTTCATATTCGTCAGATCAATCATTCCTGCACGCGTGAACGCGGCACTGTGCGCGGTCTGCATTATCAGAACGCCAGTGCGCCGGAGGCCAAGTTGATCACCTGCCTGCGCGGTGAAGTCTGGGACGTGGCGGTGGATTTGCGCCCCGATTCCGCCACCTTCCTGCACTGGCACGCCGAGCACCTGCGTGCCGGTGACGGTCGCAGCCTGCTGATCCCGGCCGGTTTTGCCCATGGCTTCCAGACCCTGACCGCCGACGCCGAGTTGCTCTATTTGCACAGCGCCGATTACACGCCCGCTCACGAGGGTGGCTTGTCGGTGAACGATCCACGGCTGGCGATTACCTGGCCGTTACCTGTCAATAATCTGTCGGCCAGGGATGCCAACCATCCTTTGCTCGATGAACACTTCGCCGGAGTGACTCTATGAACTGCCGTGGTTGCGGTACTGCTCTGGCTTTGCCGCTGATCGACCTGGGCACTTCGCCGCCGTCCAATGCCTACGTGCGCGCCGATCAGCTGGAGCACGCCGAACAATGGGTGCCGCTGAAGGTTGCAGTGTGTCAGCAGTGCTGGCTGGTACAGACCGAGGATTACACCAGCGCCGACAGCCTGTTTGACGCCGAATACGCTTATTTCAGTTCGTTCTCCAGTACCTGGCTGACCCATGCCGAACGCTATGTGGCCGAGATGGTCGAGCGCTTTGGCCTGAGCGCCGACAGCCGCGTGGTGGAAATCGCCGCCAACGACGGTTACCTGTTGCAGTACGTGGCCGGGTGCGGCATCCCCTGCCTGGGCGTCGAGCCGACCCGCAGCACCGCGCAAGCGGCGCGGGAAAAAGGCCTGGAAATTCGTGAGCTGTTCTTTGGCCGCGAAACCGCTGCGCAGTTGATCGCCGAGGGCTGGTCTGCCGACCTGATGGCGGCCAACAACGTGCTGGCCCATGTGCCGGACATCAATGATTTCCTCGGCGGTTTCGCGACCCTGCTCAAACCGACCGGTGTAGCGACGTTCGAGTTTCCGCAGTTGCTGACACTGATGGCCGGGCAGCAGTTCGACACGCTGTATCACGAGCACTATTCCTACTTGTCGCTGACCGCCGTGCAGGCCTTGTGCGCGCGCAATGGCCTGGAAGTGTTCGACGTCAGTCAGTTGTCGACCCATGGCGGTTCGTTGCGGGTGTTCGTCCAGCGCGCCGACGGCGTTCGCCGCGACGTGCAGCCGGCGGTTCAACAACAACTGCAGGCCGAGCTTGCCGCCGGGGTGAAAACTGCCGGGTACTACGCGACCCTCGCGCCTGCCGCCGAGCGCATCAAGCACGAACTGCTGCGCTTCCTGTTGCAGGCCAAGGCGGACGGCAAGCGTGTGGTCGGTTACGGCGCCGCCGCCAAAGGCAACACCTTGCTCAACTACGCCGGGGTCAAGCCGGACCTGTTGGCCTGGGTGGCCGATGCCAATCCGCACAAGCAGGGCAAGTATTTGCCGGGCAGTCGCATTCCGATTGTGGCGCCTGGGCAGATCGATATAGAGAAGCCGGACTACGTGTTGGTCCTGCCGTGGAACCTGCTGCACGAAGTCAGTCAACAACTGGCGCAGGTGCGTCAGTGGGACGGCCGCTTCGTGATCGCCGTACCCGAGTTGACTGTCCTGTGAAAGTGCTCGTGACCGGTGCCACCGGGTTCGTCGGCCGTCATCTGGTCGCCGCCTTGCTCGCCCGTGGCTGTGAAGTCCGGGCCGTGGCACGCAGCGCCGAGACCGCCGCGAGTGTGCCGTGGATCAATGCAGTGGAGTTCATCGCTGCGGATATTCACGCCCCGACGCTGAACCTCGACGCGCTGACCGATGGCATCGACGCCCTGGTGCATCTGGCGTGGCCAGGCTTGCCGAACTATCAGGCGCTGTTTCACTTCGAGCACAACCTGATGGCCGACTACCGGTTCATCAAAGGCGTGGTGGAGGCGGGCGTCTCACAGGTACTGGTTACTGGCACCTGTTTCGAATACGGCATGCAAAGTGGTCCGCTCAGTGAGCAGACCGAGCCGCAGCCAGGCAACCCTTACGGTTTGGCAAAAAATACGCTGCGTGTGTTTTTACAGAATCTGCAGCGGGTTCAGCCGTTCACCCTGCAATGGGCGCGGTTGTTTTACCTGCACGGCGAGGGGCAAAACCCGAACAGTCTGCTGGCCGCACTGGACCGGGCCATCGATGCCGGGGATGACAGCTTCAACATGTCCGCTGGCGAACAGTTGCGTGATTACCTATCGATTGAAACGGCTGCCGGCTACCTCGCCGCGATCCTGCATCAGCGCGACTTCGATGGTGTCATCAATTGCTCCAGCGGCCAGCCGATTTCGGTGCGAGCCCTGGTCGAGCAGCGGCTGCGCGCGCGCGGTGCATCGATCCAATTGAACCTCGGTCACTACCCATATCCGATCCACGAACCGATGGCGTTCTGGGGTGTGGCGGACCGTCTGCAACAGCTACTGGGAGCATCGCATGAGGCATGAGTTGTATCGGGTCGCCGACCTGCCGGTGTTGCAGAACCGCACCTTTGCCGACCCCGCGTCGGCCAGGGCCTCTGCCTGCGCCGACATGGTGCTGGTGCAAGACCACAAGAGCGGGTTGATCTTCAACCAGGCCTTCGATGCCGACAAGCTTAGCTACGACGCCGATTATCAGAACGAGCAAGCGCACTCCGGCCAGTTCCAGAAACACTTGAGCGATGTCGAGGGCATCATTGCCCGTCACTTCAAGGGCCGGGAACTGATCGAAGTCGGCTGTGGCAAGGGCTACTTTCTCGAACTGTTGAAAGGCCTCGGCTACGCCATTACCGGCATCGACCCTGCTTACGAAGGCGATAATGCCGATGTGATCAAGGCGCCGTTCACGCGCGGCCTGGGGCTGGCGGCGGACGCCATCGTGCTGCGCCATGTGCTGGAGCACATTCAGGACCCGGTGAGCTTTCTCGCCGAAATGGCCGATGCCAACCAGGGCGGGCAGATCTACATCGAAGTGCCGTGCTTCGACTGGATCCTCGATCACAAAGCCTGGTTCGACCTGTTCTACGAGCACGTCAATTACTTCCGCCTCGATGACCTGCGCCGGATGTTCGGCACGGTGCATGAGGCCGGTCACCTGTTCGGTGGCCAATACCTGTACATCGTTGCCGACCTTGCGACCTTGCGCCTGACCCCGGAGCAACCGGTGCCGCGCCTGGACCTGCCCGACGGTTTCACCAGCAGCCTGGAGCGCGCGGTGCAGATCATTCAGGCCGCGCCCGGGCAGGGCTCGGCGATCTGGGGCGCTTCATCCAAAGGCGTGATCTATTCGCTGTTCCTGCAACGGGCGGGCGTAACGGTAGATCGTGTGGTGGATATCAACCCGGCCAAGCAGGGGCGGTACCTGCCCCTGAGCGGCGCGCGGGTTTGCTCGCCGCAAGAAGCCATGGATGCGCTGCCAGAAGGCGCCAATGTGTTTGTGATGAACTCCAATTACCTCGAAGAAATCAAGCGGATGACCGATGGACGCTACGTCTATCACGCCGTCGACAGCGCTTCGTTCCAGTGACTATTGAGATTCTAAAATGACCGACAACACCATCAATAAAGCCTTCGAAGCCGAATGCCAGGAACAGATCGCCCAGCAGGGTGACAACCAGAAACTTACCGGCCTGGCGCAGGATTTTTTCAACGAGTCGGCCCGACACAAGTACAGCTACCACTTCTCGTGGATGGGCCGTCCGATCATTCAGTTGCCGCAAGACATGATGGCAATGCAGGAGATCATCTGGCAGGTCAAACCGGACCTGGTGATCGAGTGCGGCATCGCCCACGGCGGTTCGATCATTTACTACGCGTCCCTGCTGGAGCTGCAAGGCCACGGTGAAGTGCTGGGCATCGACCTGGACATTCGTCCGCACAATCGCGAAGCCATCGAAAGCCACCCGATGAGCAAGCGCATCAAGATGATCGAAGGTTCGAGCATTGACGCGGGCATCGCGGCCCAAGTGCGTGCTGCCGCCGCAGGCAAGAAGGTCATTCTGGTCCTGGACTCCAACCACACCCACGACCACGTGCTCGAAGAGCTGCGTCTGTACGCGCCGCTGGTCTCGGTGGACAGCTACTGCGTGGTCATGGACACCGTGGTTGAAGACATGCCGGCCGATTTCTTCCCGGACCGTCCATGGGGCCCGGGCGACAACCCGAAGACCGCCGTATGGAAGTACCTGGAAGAAAACGCTGATTTTGAAGTCGACCGTCAGTTGCAGAACAAACTGCTGATTACCGTGGCGCCGGACGGCTATCTGCGTCGGGTTCGTTAAGCAACAGCATCATTGTTGAGTTCATCGGGCGATAGCCAGTGGCGGGGAAGAAAATGCAAGGCAAGTACGGTTCTGAAAGCGGATTACCACTGAACGAGTTGTTGACGGTGGTGCTGGTCACCCATAACCGTCCGGCCTTTGTGCGCCGGGCAATCAAGTTTTACAGCACCTTGCCTTGCAGGATTTTGCTGCTGGACTCTTCGACACGGGTCACCGATGGCATCGACGGCGTGTTCCCGTCGGTCGACTACCGGCATGTGCCGCAGTTTGGCTATCAGGGCCTGCGGGCCAAGCTCGACTACGGCGTGCAACAGGTCACCACGCCGTACATGATATTCGCCGCCGACGATGACTTCATCGTGCATGACGCGATCCAGGCTTCGGTTTCGTTTCTGGAGTCGAACCCGGATTACGGCATGTGCCACGGCTATTGCCTGATGTACCTGACCCTGGCGAGCAGCGTGTGCTACTACCGTCGGGACAAGAAGGTCTGCGAAGACTATTCGTCCGAGCGTGCGCAGGACCGGGTCATCGATTTCATGCAGCAGTACATTCCGCCGTTTTATGCCGTCCACCGTGTCGAACTGTTGCGCGACTGGTACGCAGTCATGCCGGAAAACACCAGTTTCGAATGGCAGGAAATCGGCCATGCGTACTACATGCTGGCAAGGTCAAAGGCGCGGCTGCTACCCATTCCTTATGTCGTGCGAGAGGCCAATTACATGACCTCGGAGCACAATACCGAGGTCATGACCACCCTCAGCGCCAGCGATGCCAAATCGGTGTCGGAGCGTGAGGCTTTCGCCGAGTTGCTGTCGACACTGCCAAGTGTGCAAACCGGACTGGATCCGGCACAGGGCAGGCAGTTGGCTCTGGACAGTTTTGAGGCAATGGGTCAGTGCCTGCGCACTTCCAGATCGTTGACCATCGAACCCATTTTCGAATCGCGCTGGAGCAATGTGCAGAATGGGCCAGACCGTAAATTCGGCCTTTTACAATACGTCGAGATGCCTTACTACAATCAGGCATTCTTCGACCTGTTGACTCAAATCGAATTTTTGCTGCATGCCATGCCGGCCGGTCGTCTTCAGCTACAAGGGCTTGAAGGTATTTGGGCGGACCAGGAAAACATGATGCGGCCACGCAACAACGACACCGCCCAAAGCGTCGTCGATCGGCTGTGGCACGCATTTGACAGCGGCCCATTCAACCGTAGGGTGGTCACGCGTCTGGCGCAACAGCTGGAACTTCTGGGTACAGCCCAAGAGGCACAGGATATGTTCGCCTGGAGCGAGCGCCTGGACGCCGTATCGACCCAAGACCATACAGAAGCATTCGGTGCCATGCGTTCCGGTCGCCTGCTCAAGTGGCTGGCAGCGCGTACGCCGGACGCAGACGAAGTCGCCGCGACTTCGCGTCACCTGGCGGCCCACAACGGTGGTCCGCAATTCGGCATTCTGATACTGGACCTTGACAACGACGCGGCCAAGCTGCAGATCACCCTCGATAGCTTGCTGGAAGGTCACAACCACGCCTTCAAAATCGTGGTGTTCACCACGGGTGAGCCGCTGACGGCGACGACGGAGCAGAACACGCTGCACTTTGTTCGAGTGACCCAGGCCAACTTTGTCGACAAGCTCAATCAAGTCGCGCGTCTGTCTACCTGCGACTGGTTGCTGCTGACCGAGGCGGGTGACGAGTTCACCGCCGGTGGCCTGTTGCGCGCCGGTCTGGAATTGCACGCCGCACCTGACTGCCGAGCGGTGGCAATGGACGAAATTCATCGCGACGCCCATGGCGCGCTGGTTGACGTGTTTCGTCCGGGCTTCAACCTTGACTTGCTGCTCAGCCTTCCAGCGCTGATGGCGCGGCACTGGCTGATCCGCAAGGATGTCTGGTTGGACGCCGGCGGTTACCAGGCCGACTTCAGCAAGGCGCTGGAGTTCGACCTGCTGCTGCGTGTCATCGAACAGGGCGGCATGGCCTGGCTGGCTCATCTGGACGAGCCTCTGTTGATCGCCCCTGCAGCCGTACGCGAAGAAAATGCCCACGAGCGCCAGACGTTGATCCGTCACCTCGCCACCCGCGGCTACAAGGCGCAAGTCACCTCGGACACGCCGGGCACTTACCGCATCGACTACCGGCACGCTGAGCGCCCGCTGGTGTCGATCATTGTGCCGAGCCAGGACAACCTGGCGCAGGTTCAACGTTGCCTGACCGCAATTGTGCAACGTACCCGCTACACCCGTTACGAAGTGCTGATTGCCGATAACGCCAGCCAGTCCCCCGACATGCTGCAATGGCTGGACGGTCTGGGACAGCCAGGCGACAGGGCCCGTGTCCTGCGGGCACACGAGCCTCTCAGCGCGTCGGCCTTGTACAACGAAGCCTGTCGGCAGGCCCAGGGTGAATACCTGGTGCTGTTGGCGCCGGACAGTGAAGTGGTCAACCCGACCTGGCTCGAATCGCTGCTCAACCAGGCCCAGCGCCCGGAAGTGGGCGTGGTGGGTGCCAAGCTGCAGGACCGTGATGGCAACGTCACGCAGGCCGGGCTGATTCTGGGCATGAACGACGGTGTCGGTTGCGCCTTTGCCGGCGAACCGAAAGAGGCCAGGGGTTACCTTGATCGCCTGGTGCTTGAGCAAAATTACTCAGCTGTCTCGGCCGTGTGTCTGATGATCGGCAAAGCGTTGTTTGACGAGGTTGGCGGATTGGACGAGGGCGTGTTCGCGGACGCCTTCAGCGACGTCGACCTTTGTCTGAAAACCGGCCAGGCGGGCTATCTGGTGGTGTGGACGCCACAGGTTCAGGTCATCCACCCGGGCACCTTGCCCGAGGCACCGCAGGCCCTTGAAGCCTTGCGGGAAAAGTGGCCCGGGGCATTGAGCCACGATCTGGCGTACAACCAGAACCTGGCCATGACCGGCAAGGGCTTTACCCTCGGCACCGCGCGCAGTGTGAACTGGGCGCAGTTGCTCGCTCAACTGTCTGATCAATAAAAGGACGCTCACATGCTCAACGGCGAAATGATGTTCGAGGCCACGCGTGTCTGCCCGCTGGTTGGGCGTTGTGTCGAGTCATGGTCATGATGCCCTACCGGATTCCCTACGGCCGGCAGAACATCGACCAGGCAGACATCGATGCCGTGATGGAGGTGCTCAAGTCCCCCTGGTTGACCCAGGGGCCAACCATCGAGCGCTTTGAACGGGCCTTGGCCCAACGTTGCGAGGCTGAGTATGCGGTAGCGGTGTGCAATGCCACGGCGGCGCTGCACATTGCCTGCCTGGTCGCCGGGCTGGGGCCGGGCGACGTGCTGTGGACGAGTCCGAATACCTTTGTCGCGTCGGCCAACTGTGGTCGCTATTGCGGCGCTGAAGTCGATTTTGTCGACATTGACCCGGGCACCTTGAACCTGGATGCGCGGTTACTCGCGCAGAAACTCGAGATCGCCCAAGCCTGCGGCAAGTTACCCAAAGTGGTGGTGGCGGTTGCGTTCGCCGGTCAGAGTTGTGACATGCGCGCGATCGCGCAGCTATCCGAGCGCTATGGTTTTACGCTGATCGAGGACGCCTCCCATGCAGTGGGTGCTTCGTACCTTGGGCGGCCGGTGGGTTGTGGCCAACACGCGGCAATGACGATTTTCAGTTTTCACCCGGTCAAGATCATCACCAGCGCCGAGGGTGGCATGGTGCTGACCAATCGCCCGGAGTTTGCCGAGCGCTTGCGACGCCTGCGCAGCCATGGGATCACTGGTGATCCGGCACAGATGAACGTGCCGGACACGGGATTGTGGTACTACCAGCAACTGGAACTGGGCTTCAATTACCGCATGACCGATCTGCATGCGGCGCTGGGATTGTCGCAACTGGCGCGGCTGGACGGGTTTGTCGCCAGGCGTCGTCAATTGGCCGCCCGTTATGAAACGCTGTTGGCGGGCCTGGCGGTGACATTGCCGGCGGTTCAACAAGGTGCCGAGTCAGCCTGGCACCTGTATGTGGTCAGGTTGCAGTTGTCGCAGATCAAACTCGACCAGACTCAGGTGTTCGAAGCCTTGCGCGCAGCCGGGTTGGGTGTGAACCTGCATTACATTCCGGTGCATTTGCAGCCGTACTACCGTGAGCAGGGTTTCAAGGACGGCGATTTTCCGCAGGCCGAGCGCTATTTTTCCGAAGCCATCAGCTTGCCGTTGTACCCGGACCTGACGGATGAAGAACAGGATGAAGTGGTGGAGCATTTGAGACGGGTTTTGGGTTGAACATCATGATTTATCGTCTTGTATCGGGGCGGCGACGGTGAGCAGCGTCGCGATCATTCCTGCGCGTGGCGGCAGCAAGCGAATCGCGCGCAAGAACCTCAAGCTGTTCGACGGCGTGCCGATGATCGTCCGTTCGATTGCTACGGCGCTGCAATCGAATCTGTTCGACGAGGTGATCGTCAGCACCGACGATGAAGAAATTGCCGAAGTCGCACGGGGTCACGGGGCGCGGGTGCCGTTCATGCGTCCGGCGTCGTTGGCCGATGATTTCACCGGCACGGCGGCAGTGATCGTCCATGCCCTTGGTGAACTGCCTGCGTTCGACTATGCGTGTTGCATCTACGCGACCGCGCCGCTGTTGCAGGCGCGATATCTGCATCAGGGCTTCGAGTTGCTTGAACAGCATGCAGACAAGGCCTTCGCCTTTTCCGTAGGCAGTTTCGGATTCCCGGTGCAAAGGGCCTTGACCCTCGACGAGCAGGGCGCCTTGACCCCGCTCTACCCGGAGTTTCGCCAGACCCGCTCCCAGGACTTGCCCGCAGCCTTCCAGGATGCCGGCCAGTTCTACTGGGGGCGCAGCGAAGCCTGGTTGCGTGGTGATGCGCTGTTCTCGCCGGCAAGCCTGCCGGTGATTCTGCCTCGGCATCTGGTGCAGGACATAGACACGCTTGAGGACTGGACGCGTGCCGAATACCTTTACGCCGCGCTCAAGGCCGGCGGGGAATTGCAATGAGGGTGCTGATTCGTTCCGACTCGTCGCCAGCCATTGGCAGCGGCCATATCGCTCGTTTGTTGCCGCTGGCCAGAACCCTGCGCAAGCAGGGATCGCACGTCGCATTTGCCTGTCGACGGTTGCCGGGGCATCGGCTCGATACCCTGGCGGGCGAAGGCTTCGAAACCTTCGCGCTGCCGGATCGTTATGCCGGTGAAGACCCGTTGCAGGCCATCGAGTCCATGCTGCCGTGGCAGGCGGATATCGACGCGCTGGCGCTGGTGCTGGAAGGTCATCCGGCGTTCGACTGGATCATCGTCGATCACTACGGCCTCGACCATCACTGGCAAACGGCGGCTCGCCGCTGGGCACCACGGATCGCAGCGGTGGATGACCTCGCAACCCGACAGTACCGCGTCGATCTGCTGCTCAATCAGAACTTGTCTGGCACGCCCCAGGCTTATGCCTCGCTGCTGCCGCCGGACTGCCAGACGCTGTTCGGCCCACGATTTGCCATGCTGCGCGAAGAGTTTTGCTGCCCGGCCATCGAGATCAAACCCCGGGCCAGGCGAGTACTGGTGAACTTTGGCGGCTTTGATGCAGCCATGCAGACACAACACGCGATGCTGGCGCTGGCGGACTTCCATGAACTGGAGGTCGACTTCGTCGCCGGGGCCGACAACCCCGCCTGGAACCAGATGCAGGCGCTCGCGGCGGGGCATCCGAACTGGCGCTTGCACAGCTTTGTCAGCGACTTCTACCGCTTGATGACCGAGGCGGACCTGTTTGTCGGCGCCGGTGGCGGTACCAGCTGGGAACGGGCAGCGATGGGGTTGCCGACGATCTGCATCGCTGTGTCCAATAATCAGCAAGCCAACGGCGAGGTGATGGCGGCTGCAGGTGCGCACGTCTATCTTGGCGTTCGCGAGCAGGTCAGCGTCGAGCAGTTGCGTCTGGCTATCGGTTTTGTGGCGGACAATCAGGGCATACGCCAGAGCCTTGCCGATCGTTCACGGCAATTGGTCGATGGTCGGGGGGCGCAACGGGTGGCGGCAGCCCTGGCTGGAGCAGTTTTGCGCATCCGACCTGCAACCAAAGAGGATGCGCAGCTGTTGTTCGACGGGCGCAATGCCGAGGCGGTACGGCGCTGGTCGTTGCAAACCGGTGTAGTTGAATGGCCGTCCCATCAAAACTGGCTGGCCGCCAGTTTGAGTAATTCCCAGCGCTTGTTGTTGATCGCCGAAACCGATGACGGCCCAGTGGGTGTGTTGCGTTATGACCTGCACGGTTTTGAAGCCGAAGTCTCGATTTATCTGTTCGAAGAACGCTTCCGCCTGGGCTGGGGCAGGGCGTTGCTGGCGCGGGGCGAAGACTTCGTGAGCGCCCACTGGCCGCAGCTGCTGGCTATCACTGCGCAGGTATTGCCGGCCAATCAGCCGTCACTGAAAGTCTTTCGTGAGGCAGGTTTCACTCAGGGTACCTGCCAGTTCACGCGCGTATTGAAGGATCACAAATGACTGGTTTCAAGATTGGCAACCGTTGCATCGGGGCCGATGCGCCGCCGTTCATCATCGCTGAAATGAGTGGCAACCATAACCAGTCGCTGGATGTGGCACTGCAGATTGTCGAAGCCGCGGCCAAGGCCGGTGCGCATGCCTTGAAGCTGCAAACCTATACGGCCGACACCATGACCCTGGACCTGTCCGAGGGCGAGTTCTTCATTAAGGATCCCAATAGTCTCTGGGCCGGTTCCTCGTTGTACGCGCTGTATGAGAAGGCTCATACGCCATGGGAATGGCATGCGCCAATCTTTGCCCGGGCCAGGGAACTGGGCATGCTGGCGTTCTCCACGCCATTCGATGACACGGCGGTGGACTTCCTCGAAAGCCTTGAGGTGCCGGCCTACAAGATCGCCAGTTTCGAGAACACCGACCTGCCGCTGATCCGGCGGGTCGCGGCCACCGGCAAGCCGCTGATTATCTCCACCGGCATGGCCAGCATCGCCGAACTCGACGAAACCGTGCGAGCCGCCCGTGAGGCCGGTTGCAGGGATCTGGTGTTGCTCAAGTGCACCAGTACCTATCCGGCAACGCCGGCCAACAGCAACGTGCGTACCATCCCGCATTTGCGCCAATTGTTCGGCTGCGAAGTCGGCCTGTCCGATCACTCGATGGGCGTCGGGGTGTCCGTGGCGGCGGTTGCGCTAGGCGCCTCGGTGATTGAAAAGCACTTCACCCTGGATCGAGCTGCCGGTGGCGTCGACGCCAGTTTCTCCCTGGAACCGGCCGAACTGGCCAGCCTGGTAATCGAAACCGAGCGTGCCTGGCAGGCCATGGGCCAGGTGCATTACGGCGTGACCGAGGCCGAACGCAAGTCACTGGTGTACCGGCGTTCGCTGTATGTCACCCGGGACATGGCGGCCGGCGAGCTGTTTTGCGCCGACAATCTGCGGGCCATTCGCCCGGGCTTGGGGTTGGCTCCCCGGCACGCTGAAAGCCTTATGGGCCGGCGCGCCCGGCAGGACCTCAAACGCGGTACACCGCTGGATTGGTCATTGGTCGAATAACGTCTTGTCGGGCGGATTCGGCAAAATAGAGTGACCTGTGAGTCATTACGCGCATCTTCACTGTATTGTATTGATCGGGAAGGTGGCGCCTGGCTTCTGTCTGGCCCAGTGATAGCCTTTTATTCTTCCCGTGGTCGCCGCTTCGGGGCGACGTATTTCTCTGTTTGTCGGCGCCCCTCGAATCATTACGAGCGGTGGTATTGGGCTGTTTATTATTGGGAAGCCGTAATGATTGGCATAAAGAGCATTGCGAGCTACGTTCCTGTAGCCGGCTTGGACAATTACGCACAAGGTGCAAAATTCGACAAGGATGAAGAGTTCATCCTTGGCAAGATCGGTTCGGCCTTCCTGCCTCGTAAAGGCGAGGGCGAGGAAACTTCGGACCTGTGTGTCGAAGCGGCCAATGCGCTGTTCGCCAACAACCCTGATTTGAAACGTGAAGCCATCGACGTGCTGATCGTGGTCACCCAGAACGGTGACGAAGAAGGTCTGCCTCACACCGCTGCCATCGTTCAGGACAAGCTGGGCCTGCCAACCAACGTGGCGGCGTTCGATATTTCCCTGGGCTGCTCCGGCTACGTCTACGGCATTTACGCCATCAAGGGCTTCATGGAAGCTGCGGGCCTGAAGAATGGCTTGCTGATCACTGCCGATCCGTATTCGAAGATCGTCGACCCGGAAGATCGCAATACCACCATGCTGTTCGGCGATGCCGCCACCGCGACCTGGATGGGCGAAAACGCACCGTGGCAGCTGGGCAAAGCCAAGTTCGGCACCGACGGTTCCGGCGCGCCGCACCTGAAAGTCAGCGATGGCGTGTTTTTCATGAACGGTCGTCAGGTGTTCAACTTTGCCTTGCTCAAAGTCCCGGCGCATTTGCATGAACTGCTGGCCGAGGCGCAACTGACGGCTGACGATGTCGATGCCTTCTGCATTCACCAGGGCAGTGCGGCCATTGTCGATGCCGTGGCACGCCGCTTCGAAGGGGACCCTGCGAAATTCATCAAGGACATGGTCGAGACCGGCAATACCGTGTCGTCGAGCATTCCGTTGCTGCTGGAAAAGCACGTGCTCGATTCCAGCTGGAAGCGTGTTGCGCTGAGTGGTTTCGGTGTTGGCTTGTCGTGGGGTTCGGCGATTATTTATCGCCCCTGACACGAACTTTGTGGCATAAAAAATAGCGCTCCGGGTGTAACCTTGAGCGCTATTTTTTTCGTTGGTGCGCGAGGCGATATGAGCGACAGCTTTGACCACAATGCTCAGGTGATAGAGCGACGCTGGCCGGCACTGTTTGCGCGGTTGAGTACCGAACCCGGCATGCAAGAGCAGGCTGAGCTGGTGCAAGGCTTGGGCTCGACGCTGAGTATTGGCGGTATTCAGCTTACCAGTCGCCATGATCGCACCCGTGAAGCACGACTGCAGGCCGCCAGCTTGCCCCCGGGCAGCCCGGTGGTGCATGTCTACGGCACAGGGCTGGGTGATTTGCCGACAGTGCTGCTCGAAGGCGCAGACCTTCAGCGTTTGTACGTGCATATCCTCAACGGTGCGATTTTCATGCTGACGCTACAGTTACTCGATCAGCGGCATTGGCTCGACGACCCGCGCGTCGAATTGAGGTATGCCGGTGATTCGCCGGAAATTTGCCAGCCATTTTTTGCCTTGCCTTCCGAGATGCTGCTGGCCGATGACTTCAATGCCAAAATTCGCGACCGCCTGCTCAGTGAAGTGCACCTGACGTTCAATAATCGCGAGTTCGATCCGCAATCCCCGGAGATTGTCCAGCGGCTGCAAGAGAGTTTCGGGCTCGTCAGTCAGGATGCCGATGTTGCCGAGTTGTTCGCGACATGCCCGGGGCGGGAGGTTTACGTGATCGCCACCGGGCCTAGCCTTGAGCAGCATTTCGAGCAGCTCAGGGCTGTGCGCGAACAGGTGCCGCGACCGTTGTTCATCAGCGTCGATACCGCCTACAAACCACTGCGCGAGCATGGCATCAAACCGGACGTGGTGGTCAGTATCGATCAGCGCATCGGCTTCAGGCATCTGCCGCCCGAGGACACTGGCGACATCCCGCTGGTCTATCTGCCCTTGAGCGATCCGCGGGTGTTGGCGGCCTGGCAGGGTGCCCGTTATGTCGGGTATTCCGCCAGTCCGGTCTATGCCGCTTTGCGCCAGCAGGTCAGCCGGGCTGAACTGTATGTCGGCGGCAGTGTGATTCATCCGGCAGTGGACTTGGCGGTGAAGATGGGCGCGCAGCGGATTACGCTGTTCGGCGCCGACTTTGCGTTCCCCATGAACAAAACCCACGCCGGCTGGAACGATGGCGACCTGGGGCCGGCACTGAGTCAGGCCAGGTACTGGGTGCTCGACGGCAATGGCGAGCGTGTCAGCACGCAGTTGAATTTTCGCAGTTACCTGTGCGAGCTGGAGCGCTACATTGCCGGGCACCCGCAGGTACGGTTTTTCAACAGCAGCCGGGCAGGCGCAATGATTGTCGGTACGACGTTCAATCAGGAGTTCGTGCAATGAGCGGGTTTGCGCAATGTGTCATTGATTGCCGCCAGTGCGCGCAGTTGTTTCGACTTGGGCGTGATGTCGAGGCGGCGCTGAACATGGTCGATATCTTCGAAAACTCGCAGGCGTTGTTCAGTCAAACGCCTCAAACGATCCAGCAGCAATGGGCGCAATTGCTCATGTCGATGTTCGCCGCTCAAGAAGCAATGGACTGGCTGGGGCTGGCGGATTCGATGGAGTATGAGTTGGTCGATTTGCTGGAAGCGGGGGACGCTCACCTCTGAGCGTTACTCCGTCTGCCGGCGTGATTCATTCGTAATTGTGTTGTGGGCGACTTTCTGGCGCCATTTTTCTCGCGTGGGTGTCTTGCAAGCCTTTGTTTTCGTAGGGGTGGCAGTGTGATGGCATTTTTTTTCAAAAAAGCCCTCAAGCAACCTGCAATAGCGACGATAACTATTACGAAGGTTCTCTAGGCCATACCCGGCGGTTGCCAGGGCCGGAAGCCAGTACCCAACCAACGAGGAATACATCATGCCATTAGGCGTAAACACTAACGTTGCCTCCCTGAACGTTCAAAAGAACCTGGGCCGTGCATCGGATGCTCTGTCGACCTCCATGACCCGCCTGTCTTCCGGCCTGAAAATCAACAGCGCTAAAGACGACGCCGCCGGCCTGCAGATCGCTACCCGTATGACCAGCCAGATTCGTGGTCAGACCGTGGCAATCAAGAACGCCAACGATGGTATCTCGATGGCTCAGACCGCTGAAGGCGCTCTGCAAGAGACCACCAACATTCTGCAACGTATGCGTGAACTGGCTGTCCAGGCACGTAACGGTACCAACATCACTGCTGACCGTACCGCAACCAACGCCGAGTTCACTCAGCTGTCCGACGAGCTGACTCGTATTGCCCAGAGCACCAACCTGAACGGCAAAAACCTGCTGGACGGTTCTGCTAGCGTCATGACCCTGCAAGTGGGTTCCAACACCGGTACCGCCAACCAGATCACTCTGGCTCTGAGCACCAGCTTCGCCGCCTCCAGCCTGTCCGTAGGTTCGGGTACTACCGTTCTGACTGGTGCTACCAGTGCTGCTGCTTTCGTGGCAATCGACGGCGCAATCACCGCGATCGACAAAGCTCTGGACACGGTGAACGCCACTCGCGCCAACCTGGGTGCTTCGCAAAACCGTCTGACCAGCACCATCTCCAACCTGCAGAACGTCAACGAAAACGCCAGCGCTGCACTGGGTCGCGTTCAAGACACCGACTTCGCTGCTGAAACTGCCAGCCTGACCAAACAGCAAACTCTGCAACAAGCTTCCACCGCTGTTCTGGCTCAAGCCAACCAGTTGCCTTCCGCCGTACTGAAACTGCTTCAGTAATTCGGTTGAGTTTTAGCGGGGGAGTGCGCCAGTCGCGCTCTCTCGCTTTTTGCTTCAGGAGGTGATGGATATGGACATGAGCGTCAAGCTGAACTTGTCTTACCTGGCCGCTCAACCGTCAAATACG
The DNA here is from genome assembly GCF_059415945.1 of Pseudomonas sp. GW821-FHT09H03. NCBI lineage: Bacteria > Pseudomonadati > Pseudomonadota > Gammaproteobacteria > Pseudomonadales > Pseudomonadaceae > Pseudomonas > Pseudomonas sp. GW821-FHT09H03. Next base: position 73,047 of record NZ_JBWKOF010000019.1, read on the forward strand.
GCTTCTGCTCAGCCGGCTGGCGTCACTCGTAGCGACAGCAGCACCGAACGCGATAGCGTCAAGTCAGTGGCTGGAAGAGATGACTCGGATCCCGAGAAGCTTAAACTGGCCGTGCAAGAGATCGAGAAATTCGTTCAGTCGATCAAGCGCAATCTGGAGTTCTCGATCGATGAGGCTTCCGGCACAGTTGTGGTGAAAGTGATCGCCTCGGAGTCCGGTGAAGTGGTGCGCCAGATTCCTTGCGAAGAAGCCCTGAAACTGGCGGAAAGTTTGACGACGGCAAGCAACGTGCTGTTTGAAGCAAAAGCCTGACAGCTGGCATGAATCGTGTTTGTACGTTGATGTGACGGCGTGACCGGTCAAAAGACCGGCAGCGGACATAAAGGGGAATGTGCATGGCAAGTCCGATTACACCAGGTTTGGGCCTTGGGTCCGGTATTGATATCAACTCGATCGTTACAGCATTGGTCAACAGCGATAAATCGGCCAAGCAGACTCAGATCACCACTCAGACCACGATCAATACGTCCAAGATTTCTGGTATAGGCACACTCAAAAGTGCTCTGGCCGCCTACCAGGCTGCCATGAACAAGCTCAACAGCGCGACAAGCCCTGCGTTTTCCGGTTTCGCGGCAACCTCCTCAGCGCCGACGGTTTTGACGACAACCTCGGACAACACTGCCGTCAACGGTACTTACACCATCAAAGTCGACAACCTGGCTACCGGCTCCAAGGTTGCCAGTGCTTCTTTCGCGGGCGGTGCGTCCAGTGCCATTCCGACTGGTACATTGAACATCAGTCAAAATGGCACTGCCTACAGCGTTGCTATACCGAGCGGTGCGACCTTGCAGTCGACCCGTGACGCTATCAACACAACACTGGGTGCCCAGGGTATCTCGGCCAACATCGTCACCGACAGCAACGGGTCGCGACTGGTGATCGGCTCGACCACGACCGGCAAGGGCACGGATCTCATCGTCAGCGGCATCGCGGGCCTTGAGATCGATGGCAGCCAGATCATGGGGACCATTCCCGATCCGGCGAATCCGGGGGCGACCCTGCCTGATCCGAACAGTGCCGGCACCATCGGTGCGCTGGCGGCTGATGCGAGCCTGACGATCGATGGTCTGGCAGTGACCAGCAAAACCAACACGGTCAACTCGTCAGTCAGCGGCTTGAGCATGACCCTGGTGGCAGCAGGCACCTCGACCGTGACCGTGGCGACCAATACGACGGGGTTGCAGACTTCGATCCAGTCATTTGTCGATGCCTACAACACGCTGGTGAGAACGGTTAACTCGCTGACTCAGGCCACTGTCGGTGCTGATGGCAAGCCGACTGTCTCTGCGGCAATGACCGGTGACGCCATGCCCCGTTCGTTGATTGCCGATATCCGCAAGGAGTTGACCACACCAGGCCCGGGTGGGCAGTTGTCGGTGCTGGCGCAATTGGGTATCACCACCGACCAGAAAGCCGGTACGTTGAATTTTGACTCGGCAAAATTCACCAAGGCGATGACCAGCAAGTCGCTGGGTGGTGAGGTCCAGACGCTGTTTACCGGTACCAACAGTACCAATGGCCTGCTGGCCCGCATGAGCGCGGCGATCAAACCCTATTCTCAGACCGGTGGCATTCTTGATCAGCGCACCACCAGTCTGAACAAACAGAAAAGCGAGCTGAGCGATCAGCAGATGGCATTGGACCTGCGCGTGACGTCGCTGACCGCGTCGCTGACGGCCAAGTACAACGCCATGGACCTGTTGGTCGGGCAAATGAAGGCGACGGCGACCAACATCACCTCGTTCTTCGACAGCCTGAATGCACAGGCTTCCAAAAGTTAAGCGTTGAGCCCATGACAAAAAACCCGGCGACGTTTTAAACGCGCCGGGTTTTTGTCTTCCGGTTTAAAGTTCTTTGACTCGTAGACGATATATTGGTCAGGTGAGTCCTAAAGTTGCGATGAGGTAAGAACATGAATCCGATGTTGGCCCTTCGGCAATATCAGAAAGTTGGAGCGCAAGCTCAAGTCTCCGAAGCCAGCCCGTACCGCCTGGTGCAGATGCTGATGGAGGGTGGGCTGGACCGTATTGCTCAGGCCAAAGGCGCCATGGAGCGCAACGATATTCCGGGTAAAGGTGTGTTGATCAGCAAGGCCATCGGGATCATTGGCGGCTTGCGTGAGGGCCTGGACCTCGAGAACAAGGCTGAAGAGGTGGAGAGGCTGGATAATCTCTACATGTACATGATGAAGCGTCTCGCCGAGGCGAACATCACGACCGATCCAGCGATTCTTGTCGAAGTCGGCGACTTGCTTCGCACCGTCAAAGACGGCTGGGACGGTATCGCCCCTGCGGGTCCGCAGTTTTAAGGAGATCATCATGAGTCTTGTCCTGCAGCGAATCGAACACACCCGCCAAGCTCTGGTCGGCGCATTGGCCGAACGCAATTGGCAAGCGATCGGTGAGTTGGACCTGGCGTGCCGTTCCTGCATGGAAGACGTCTTGAGTGAAACTTCGGTGGACGAGGCCGCGTTGCGCGACAATCTTCAGGAGCTGCTAGGGGTGTACAAGCAGCTTCTTGAGGCGGCTACGGGGGAGAGGCAAGCGATAGTCGATGAGATGTCGCAGATCCATCAAGCACAAAACGCGGCAAAGGTTTACCATCTGTTTGGTTAAATAACCTCAGAGTTGTGCGCCATAAATTTGACTGTGCACGGTTTTTTGACTTAACTAGAGCTGGTTCCAGATTTCAGTCGTCTTCAGGCATAACAAGTCTGCAAGCGTCTAGCTTGCCCCAACATTTTGGGTATTGAGTTGACTAGGGAAGTTGCTATTGCATGTGGCGTGAAACCAAAATTCTGCTGATTGATGACGATAGCGTCCGCCGCCGCGACCTGGCGGTGATCTTGAATTTTCTCGGTGAAGAAAATTTACCCTGCGGCAGCCATGACTGGCAGCAGGCTGTCGGCTCTTTGTCATCAAGTCGTGAAGTAATCTGTGTCCTCATCGGGACGGTCAATGCTCCTGGCGCACTTGGGGGCTTGCTTAAGACACTGTCAACCTGGGATGAGTTCCTTCCGGTTTTGCTAATGGGCGATAATTCTTCCATTGAGCTGCCCGAAGACCAGCGTCGCCGAGTGCTTTCGACGCTCGAGATGCCGCCCAGCTACAGCAAATTGCTCGACTCCCTGCATCGTGCCCAGGTCTATCGCGAGATGTACGACCAGGCGCGCGAGCGGGGGCGTCATCGCGAACCCAATCTGTTCCGCAGCCTTGTCGGCACCAGCCGGGCGATCCAGCACGTGCGGCAGATGATGCAGCAAGTCGCCGACACCGATGCCAGCGTGCTGATCCTCGGTGAGTCCGGTACCGGCAAGGAAGTGGTCGCGCGCAACCTGCATTATCACTCCAAACGCCGTGAGGCACCGTTCGTGCCGGTCAATTGCGGGGCCATTCCGGCAGAGTTGCTCGAGAGCGAGTTGTTCGGTCACGAGAAGGGCGCTTTTACCGGGGCGATCACCAGCCGTGCCGGGCGTTTCGAGCTGGCCAATGGCGGCACGTTGTTCCTCGATGAAATCGGCGACATGCCACTGCCGATGCAGGTCAAGCTGCTGCGCGTGTTGCAGGAGCGCACCTTTGAGCGCGTCGGCAGCAACAAGACCCAGAGCGTCGACGTGCGCATCATTGCCGCGACCCACAAGAATCTCGAAAGCATGATCGAGATCGGCACCTTCCGCGAAGACTTGTACTATCGCCTGAACGTGTTCCCGATCGAGATGGCACCGCTGCGCGAGCGGGTCGAAGACATTCCGCTGCTGATGAACGAATTGATCTCGCGCATGGAGCACGAGAAACGCGGTTCGATCCGTTTCAACTCGGCCGCCATCATGTCGCTGTGCCGGCATGGCTGGCCGGGCAACGTCCGTGAGCTGGCCAACCTGGTGGAGCGCATGGCGATCATGCATCCGTACGGGGTGATCGGTGTGGTCGAGCTGCCGAAGAAGTTCCGCTACGTCGACGATGAAGACGAGCAAATGGTCGACAGCCTGCGCAGTGACCTTGAAGAGCGCGTGGCCATCAACGGCCATACGCCGGTCTTCACCGCCAGCGCCATGCTGCCGCCGGAAGGCCTGGACCTCAAGGACTACCTCGGTAGCCTGGAGCAGGGGCTGATTCAGCAGGCGCTGGATGATGCCAATGGCATCGTGGCCCGTGCCGCCGAGCGGCTGCGCATTCGACGTACCACGCTGGTGGAGAAGATGCGCAAGTACGGCATGAGCCGTCGTGATGGAGACGAACAGGCGGATGATTGACGCCTGTTTTTCAAGTGCTTCATTTTCAGGCTGTTTTTTTTAGGCACGGGTATTGCTACGTCCCTCGCAACGTTCCGTTTAACTGACGGTCAGCCACGCGAGAGAGCACGATGCCCCAAGCCGCCCAGATGTCTCCTGTCCCTGACGTTTCGGGGCAACCGTCGTCCGTAGAGCAGGCGAGCCGGCTTGGTCTTGAGCAGGCGTTCTCTCTGTTCAACCAGATGTCCAGTCAGTTGACTGATTCCTACAGCCTGCTGCAAGCCCGGGTGACCGAGCTCAAGGGTGAGCTGGCGGTGGTCAGCGCCCAGCGCATGCAGGAACTGGCGGAAAAAGAGCGCCTGGCCAATCGCCTGCAAAATCTCCTTGATCTGTTGCCTGGCGGTGTCATTGTCATCGACGCCCAGGGCATCGTGCGCGAAGCCAACCCGGCGGCCCGCGAGTTGCTCGGTCTGCCGCTCGAAGGCCAGTTGTGGCGCCTGGTCATTGCCCGCTGCTTTGCGCCTCGCGAAGACGACGGCCATGAGGTTTCACTCAAGGATGGTCGGCGCCTGTCGATTGCCACCCGCTCGCTGGACGCCGAACCCGGTCAACTGGTGTTGCTCAATGACCTGACCGAAACCCGTCACCTGCAGGATCAGCTGGCGCGCCACGAACGGCTGTCGTCCCTTGGGCGCATGGTGGCCTCGTTGGCCCATCAGATTCGTACGCCCTTGTCCGCCGCGTTGCTTTACGCCAGCCATTTGACTGAGCAGGCTTTGCCGGTCGCGACCCAGCAACGTTTTGCCGGGCGCCTGAAGGAGCGCCTGCACGAACTGGAACATCAGGTGCGCGACATGCTGGTGTTTGCTCGTGGCGAGCTGCCGTTGACCGACCGGCTGACGCCTGGCCAATTGTTGCAGTCGCTGCAAGCGGCTGCGCTGCCCCATGTGCAGGACCTGCCGATCCGCTGGCAGTGCGACAGCCATGCTGGGGAGTTGCTGTGCAATCGCGACACCCTGGTCGGAGCAATTTTGAATTTGATCGAAAATGCCATCCAGGCCAATGCCGGCGACCTGCGCCTCAAGGTTCATCTTTACACCCGTGGCAATCATCTGCGCCTGTGTGTCAGCGACAGTGGCAGCGGTATCGATGCCGGGGTGCTGGAGCGTCTGGGTGAGCCGTTCTTTACCACCAAAACCAACGGTACCGGCCTTGGCCTGACGGTGGTCAAGGCGGTGGCGCGTGCTCACCAGGGGGATCTGCGTTTGCACTCGCGCCCGGGTCGCGGTACGTGCGCACTGGTAATCCTGCCGTTGTTCTGCGGCGCCTTGGGCGCGGAGTGACGGACATGGCAATCAAGGTTCTACTGGTCGAGGATGACCGCGCGTTGCGCGAAGCGCTGGCCGATACGCTGATGCTCGCGGGGCATGATTACGCCGCCGTGGGTTCGGCAGAGCAAGCATTGGCCGCTGCCGCTGGCGAGTCTTTCAGTCTGGTGATCAGCGACGTCAACATGCCGGGCATGGACGGCCATCAGTTGCTCGGCCTGTTGCGTGCGCGACAACCGCAATTGCCCGTGCTGCTGATGACGGCTCATGGGGCGGTGGAGCGCGCAGTCGATGCGATGCGCCAGGGCGCGGTGGACTACCTGGTCAAGCCATTCGAGCCCCGGGCGTTGCTCGATCTGGTGGCGCGTCACGCCCTGGGCAACCTTGGTACGACGGCGTGCGAAGGACCGATTGCCAACGAGCCGGCCAGCGCGCAATTGCTGGAACTGGCGGCGCGGGTAGCGCGCAGCGACTCCACGGTATTGATCTCCGGTGAGTCGGGGACCGGCAAGGAAGTGCTGGCGCGTTACATTCATCAGCATTCCCATCGGGCCAGCCAGCCGTTCATTGCGATCAACTGTGCAGCGATCCCGGACAACATGCTCGAAGCGACCCTGTTCGGCCACGAAAAAGGTTCCTTCACCGGTGCTATCGCCGCCCAGGCCGGCAAATTCGAGCAGGCCGACGGTGGCACCATCCTGCTCGACGAAATTTCCGAAATGCCCCTCGGGCTGCAGGCCAAACTGCTGCGCGTATTGCAAGAGCGCGAGGTTGAGCGGGTCGGGGCGCGCAAGCCGATCACCCTGGACATCCGCGTGGTCGCCACGACCAACCGCGACCTGGCTGCAGAAGTGGCGGCCGGGCGTTTCCGTGAAGACCTGTTCTATCGTCTGTCGGTGTTTCCCCTGGCCTGGCGGCCATTGCGCGAGCGCACCGCCGACATCCTGCCGTTGGCCGAGCGCTTGCTGGCCCGTCACGTCAATAAAATGAAGCATGCGCCCGCCAGGCTGTCGCCCGAGGCGCAGGCGTGCCTGGTCGGGTATCCGTGGCCGGGTAATGTACGGGAACTGGACAATGCGATTCAGCGCGCCTTGATTCTGCAGCAGGGCGGTTTGATTCAGCCGCAGGATTTCTGCCTGGCCGGGCCAGTCGCCTGTGCGCCATTGCCGGTATCGACGCCCGCAGCTGCGCGCGCCGTGGAAATCGAATCCGAGTCGGCGGGAGCCTTGGGCGATGACCTGCGCCGGCGCGAATTTCAGATGATCATCGACACCTTGCGCGCCGAACGCGGCCGTCGCAAGGAAGCGGCCGAGCGCCTGGGCATCAGTCCGCGAACCTTGCGCTACAAGCTGGCGCAGATGCGTGATGCCGGGATGGACGTGGAAGCCTTTCTATTCGCTACTTGAATCTGTTCCTGTAGGAGCGAGCATGCTCGCGATGGTCGTCAACGATAACGCTGGGAACCTGACACCCCGCGGCGTTCTCAGGCTCATCGCGAGCATGCTCGCTCCTGCAGTAGGTGGATTCCGGTTGCGCCACGGTCCCCTGTAGGAGCGAGCATGCTCGCGATGGTCGTCAACGATAACGCTGGGAACCTGACACCCCGCGGCGTTCTCAGGCCCATCGCGAGCATGCTCGCTCCTACAAGTCGGCAATAGGCGGATGCCGGTTGCGCCATGTGGCTAGAGCTTTTGTTCGAGTTTGCCGTGGAGCTGGCACCCTTGTTGCTAACACCTGACTACCCGCCGAGTGAGCGTCAAAAAATTGCGGGTCGCCAACGAGAGTAGATCATGAGCCAAGGTATTGAATTCAATCGATTGATGCTGGATATGCGGGCCATGCAAATGGATGCCATGTCTGCGCCGAAATCGACTGCCGGCGTCCCTGAAGTGGCGGGCAGCAGCTTTTCCGACATGCTCGGTCAGGCCGTTAATAAAGTGAACGACACCCAGCAGGCTTCCACTCAGTTGGCCAGTGCATTCGAAATCGGCAAAAGCGGCGTCGACCTGACGGATGTGATGGTTTCCTCGCAAAAGGCCAGTGTGTCATTCCAGGCGTTGACCCAGGTGCGCAACAAGCTGGTTCAGGCCTATCAAGACATCATGCAGATGCCTGTTTAAAGGACGAGATTGAGTCATGGCAGAAGCAGTCGCCGATAATGTTCCGGCCAAGGCCACCCCGATAGACGGCAAGCCGCCGCTGTTCGGATTGTCGTTCCTGGAAAACCTTTCAGAGATGACCATGTTGCGTCAGGTGGGCCTGTTGGTCGGCCTGGCAGCGAGCGTGGCGATTGGTTTTGCCGTGGTGTTGTGGTCCCAGCAGCCGGACTACCGGCCTCTGTACGGCAGCCTTGCCGGTATGGACGCCAAGCAGGTCATGGATACCCTGGCCAGCGCCGATATTGCGTACACCGTCGAACCCAACTCCGGCGCCTTGCTGGTCAAGGCCGAGGATCTGTCCCGTGCGCGACTCAAGCTCGCGGGCGCTGGTGTCACTCCCAGCGATGGCAACATCGGCTTCGAAATCCTCGATAAGGAACAGGGCCTGGGGACCAGCCAGTTCATGGAAGCGACGCGTTATCGTCGCGGCCTCGAAGGCGAACTGGCGCGGACCATTTCCAGCCTGAACAACGTCAAGGGTGCCCGGGTGCATCTGGCGATTCCCAAGAGTTCGGTGTTTGTGCGCGACGAGCGCAAGCCGAGCGCCTCGGTGTTGGTGGAACTGTATTCCGGTCGCTCCCTGGAGCCGGGCCAGGTCGTGGCCATCGTCAATCTGGTGGCGACCAGTGTTCCTGAACTGAGCAAGTCGCAGATCACCGTGGTCGACCAGAAGGGCAACCTGCTTTCCGATCAGGCGGAAAACTCCGAACTGACCATGGCCGGCAAGCAATTCGATTACAGCCGTCGCATGGAAAGCATGCTCACCCAGCGTGTGCATAACATCCTGCAACCGGTGTTGGGCAATGATCGTTATAAGGCCGAAGTGTCGGCCGACGTTGATTTCAGCGCCGTCGAGTCGACCTCCGAGCAATTCAACCCCGATCAGCCGGCATTGCGCAGCGAGCAGTCGGTCAATGAGCAGCGCACCGCCAGCAATGGCCCCCAGGGTGTGCCGGGTGCCTTGAGCAACCAGCCACCGTCGCCGGCTTCGGCCCCGCAAACCACCGGTGGCAGCACCGCACAAGCTGGCATGGTCCAGCCGGGGCAACCATTGATCGATGCCAACGGCCAGCAGATCATGGACCCGGCCACCGGCCAGCCGATGCTCGCACCGTACCCGGCAGACAAGCGTCAACAGTCGACCAAAAACTTCGAACTCGACCGTTCCATCAGTCACACCAGGCAGCAGCAGGGCCGTTTGAATCGCCTGTCGGTGTCGGTGGTCGTCGATGATCAGGTCAAGCTCAACCCGGCCAGCGGTGAAACCGCCCGGGTGCCTTGGAGTACCGACGAATTGGCACGCTTCACCCGTCTGGTTCAGGACGCGGTCGGTTTCGACGCCAGCCGTGGCGACAGTGTCAGCGTGATCAACATGCCGTTCTCCGCCGATCGCGGCGAAGTGATAGCCGATATTCCGTTCTACTCCCAGCCGTGGTTCTGGGACATCGTCAAGCAAGTGCTGGGTGTGCTGTTCATTCTGGTGCTGGTGTTCGGTGTCCTGCGTCCGGTGCTCAACAACATCACCGGTGGCGGCAAAGGCAAGCAGCTGGCCGGTATCGGCAGCGATGTCGAGCTGGGTGGCATGGGCGGCCTGGATGGCGAACTGGCCAATGATCGTGTCAGCCTCGGCGGCCCGCAAAGCATCCTGCTGCCGAGCCCGAGCGAAGGCTATGACGCTCAGTTGAACGCAATCAAGAGTCTGGTGGCAGAAGATCCGGGTCGCGTGGCCCAGGTCGTGAAAGAGTGGATTAACGCAGATGAGTGATAACCGAGCCGTTGCCGCCAAACTGACCAAGGTCGACAAAGCCGCGATCCTGCTGCTGTCGCTGGGTTCTACTGACGCCGCCCAGGTACTGCGCCACATGGGGCCCAAAGAGGTCCAGCGCGTAGGTGTGGCCATGGCCCAGATGGGCAACGTGCACCGCGAGCAGGTCGAGCAGGTGATGAGCGAGTTCGTCGACATGGTCGGCGACCAGACCAGCCTGGGCGTCGGCTCCGATGACTATGTGCGCAAGATGCTCACCCAGGCCTTGGGCGAAGACAAAGCCAATGGTCTGATCGACCGTATCCTGCTCGGTGGCAACACCAGCGGCCTCGACAGCCTGAAGTGGATGGAGCCGCGCGCCGTGGCCGATGTGATCCGTTACGAGCACCCGCAGATCCAGGCGATCGTCGTGGCGTATCTCGATCCGGATCAGGCCGGGGAAGTGCTCGGCAACTTCGACCACAAGGCACGCCTGGACATCATCTTGCGGGTTTCTTCGCTCAATACCGTGCAGCCGGCAGCCCTGAAAGAGCTCAACCAGATTCTCGAGAAGCAGTTCTCCGGCAACTCGAATGCCTCGCGCACCACCCTGGGCGGCATCAAGCGCGCAGCGGACATCATGAACTTCCTCGACAGCTCGATCGAAGGCCAGTTGATGGACTCGATCCGCGAAGTCGACGAAGACCTGTCCGGTCAGATCGAAGACCTCATGTTCGTGTTCAACAACCTGGCCGATGTCGACGACCGCGGTATTCAGGCGCTGTTGCGTGAAGTGTCTTCCGACGTTCTGGTACTGGCCCTCAAGGGTTCGGACGAAGGCGTCAAGGAAAAGATCTTCAAGAACATGTCCAAGCGTGCGGCCGAACTGCTGCGCGACGACCTGGAAGCCAAAGGCCCGGTGCGCGTCAGCGACGTGGAAACCGCGCAGAAAGAAATCCTCACTATCGCCCGCCGTATGGCCGAAGCCGGAGAAATCGTTCTCGGTGGCAAGGGCGGCGAGGAAATGATCTAACACCATGGTCAAGAATGATGAGTCAGCCACTGACCTGATCCGCGCCAGGGATGTCAGTGGCTTCGATACCTGGGCGTTGCCCAGTTTCGACCCGCCAGAACCCGAGCCGGAACCTGAGCCTGAGCCCGAACCGCCGGAAATGGAGGAGGTGCCGCTGGAGGAAGTCCAGCCACTGACCCTCGAGGAACTCGAAAGCATTCGCCAGGAAGCCTACAACGAAGGCTTCGCGGTGGGCGAGAAGGAAGGCTTCCACAGCACCACGCTTAAGGTGCGTCAGGAGGCCGAAGTCGCCTTGTCGGCCAAGATTGCCGGGTTGGAACAGTTGATGGCGCACCTGTTCGAGCCCATCGCCGAGCAGGACACCCTGATTGAAAAGTCCCTGGTCGACCTGGTGCAGCACATCACCCGTCAGGTGATCCAGCGCGAACTGGCGATCGACTCAACGCAGATCGAGCACGTCATGCGCGACGCCCTCAAGCTGTTACCCCTGGGCGCGGGCAATGTGCGGTTGTACATCAATCCGCAGGATTTCGAACAGGTCAAAGCCCTGCGCGAGCGCCATGAAGAAACCTGGCGCATCGTCGAGGACGAGTCGCTGTTGCCTGGCGGTTGCCGGGTGGAGACCGAACACAGCCGCATCGACGCCACGGTCGAAACCCGGGTTGCACGGGTCATGGATAAACTCTTCGATCAGTTGCATGACCAGGCCCTGCGTCCAGCCGCGCCAGACCTGAGCCTGGAGCTGCCGATCGAAAGCACGCCTGCGGGTGCAGATGAGCCGGACGTTGCCGATGCGCCTTGATCGCACCAGTTTCGCCAAGCGCCTGGGCAGTTATGCCGAGGCCACTGAGCTGGCCGGTGCGCCGATTCTCGAAGGTCGCTTGTTGCGTATGGTCGGCCTCACCCTTGAAGCCGAAGGCCTGCGCGCTGCCATGGGCAGTCGTTGCATGGTCATCAATGACGACAGCTATCATCCGGTGCAGGTTGAAGCCGAGGTCATGGGTTTTTCTGGCAGCAAAGTTTTCCTGATGCCGGTTGGCAGCGTCGCCGGCATTGCGCCGGGTGCCCGCGTGGTGCCCATGGCCGATACCGGTCGCCTGCCGATGGGCATGAGCATGCTTGGGCGTGTTCTCGACGGCGCCGGTCGTGCGCTGGACGGCAAGGGCGGCATGAAGGCCGAAGACTGGGTGCCGATGGACGGCCCGACCATCAACCCGCTCAAGCGTGAGCCCATCAGCGAACCGCTGGACGTGGGCATTCGCTGTATCAACGGAATGCTCACTGTCGGCCGTGGTCAGCGACTGGGTCTGTTCGCCGGTACCGGTGTTGGCAAGTCGGTGCTGCTGGGCATGATGACCCGCTTCACCGAGGCGGACATTATCGTCGTTGGCCTGATCGGTGAGCGGGGTCGTGAGGTCAAGGAGTTCATCGAGCACATCCTCGGTGAAGAAGGCCTCAAGCGCTCGGTGGTGGTGGCGTCCCCGGCCGATGATGCGCCGTTGATGCGCCTGCGCGCCGCGATGTATTGCACGCGCATCGCCGAATATTTTCGCGACAAGGGCAAGAACGTCCTGTTGCTCATGGATTCCCTGACCCGTTTCGCCCAGGCCCAGCGGGAAATTGCGTTGGCCATTGGTGAACCGCCGGCGACCAAGGGCTATCCGCCTTCGGTATTTGCCAAACTGCCGAAACTGGTAGAGCGGGCGGGCAACGCCGAGAAGGGGGGTGGCTCGATCACCGCTTTCTACACCGTGCTGTCCGAAGGTGATGACCAGCAGGACCCGATTGCCGACGCGGCGCGCGGCGTGCTCGACGGGCACATCGTGTTGTCCCGGCGCCTCGCCGAAGAAGGGCATTACCCGGCCATCGATATCGAAGCGTCCATCAGCCGGGTGATGCCGGCGGTGGTGTCGCCGGAACACATGGCGCGTGCGCAGTATTTCAAGCAGTTGTGGTCGCGTTATCAGCAGAGCCGCGACCTGATCAGCGTCGGCGCCTATGTCGCGGGTGGCGACCGCGAGACCGACCTGGCGATTTCCCTGCAGCCGCAGTTGGTCAAATACCTGCGCCAGGGCCTCAACGACAGCATCAGCCTGGGCGAAAGCGAAGCGTACCTCGCGTCGATCTTTGCGCCCGCGGCTGGCGGTTAAGCGGCCATGGCCCAGACTCGGGCAGGGCGCCTGGCGCCGGTGGTGGACATGGCCGAAAAGGCCGAGAAAACCGCCTCTCAACGGTTGGGCCATTTTCAGGGGCAGGTGCGGCTGGCGGAAAGCAAGCTGGGTGACCTGGAAGCCTTTCGACTCGATTATCAGGAGCAATGGATCGTACGCGGCAGCAGCGGCGTCTCGGGTCAATGGCTGCTGGGGTATCAGGGCTTTCTCGCGCAGTTGGGCACGGCCATCGACCAGCAGCGCCAGAGTCTGGCCTGGCATCAGAACAATCTGAACAAGGCGCGGGAAACCTGGCAACAGGCGTTCACCCGGGTCGAAGGCCTGCGCAAACTGGTCCAGCGTTATGCCGATGAGGCGCGGGCGCTGGAAGACAGGCGCGAGCAGAAGCTGCTCGATGAGTTGTGCCAGCGGTTGCCGCGCCAGGATCAGTATTAGCGTTGCCTGAAAAAAGATCGTCCGAACTCGGCCCGGGCCTGCGATCCTTTGACCTTGCCTCTCTCAGATGCTAAACCTTCTAAACGTATTCCAAAGACTAGGACGCGGTAAATGTCAGTGATTTCCGAGATGTCCCAGGACGGGCAAAAGCTGACGATTTCGATCAAGGGACGATTCGATTTCGCCAAGCATCAGCAATTTCGTGATGCCTATGAGAACAAGGAACTGGCCGCCGTGGTGGTCGACCTGAAAGACGCGACCTACCTCGACAGCTCCGCCCTGGGGATGTTGCTGCTGCTGCGCGATCATGCCGGTGGCGACGACTCCGACATCCGCGTGGTCAACAGCAGCAGTGACGTGCGCAAAATCCTCGCCATTTCCAATTTCGACAAACTGTTCGACATCAGTTGATTGCCATGCAGCCGCAGGTGCAACTGACCATCCTGATCGCCGAGGACAGTGCCGCTGATCGCCTGTTGCTGTCGAGCATCCTGCGCCGACAAGGGCATGTGGTACTGACGGCGGCCAACGGCGTTGAAGCGGTCGATGCGTTTCGCCGGCAAACACCGCATCTGGTGTTGATGGACGCGATGATGCCGGTCATGGACGGCTTCGAGGCCGCCCGGCAAATCAAGGCATTGGCCGGTGAAACCCTGGTGCCGATCATCTTCCTTACGTCCTTGTCCGAAAACGAAGCCCTGGCCAGTTGTCTGGAAGCTGGTGGCGACGACTTTCTGGCGAAACCCTATAACCAGGTGATACTCGCCGCCAAAATCAAGGCGATGGAGCGCTTGCGCCGATTGCAGGCCACGGTGCTGGAGCAACGCGACCAGATCGCCAGGCACCACGACTATTTGCTCAACGAACAGCGGGTGGCCAAGGCCGTTTTCGACAAAGTGGCGCACTCCGGTTGCCTGAATGTCGCCCCCAACATCCGATACTTGCAGTCGCCCTATGCACTGTTCAATGGTGACCTGTTGCTGGCGGCATTCACGCCATCGGGCGATATGCACGTGCTACTGGGCGACTTTACGGGGCACGGGTTGCCGGCGGCGGTGGGCGCCATGCCGTTGGCGGAAGTCTTTTATGGCATGACCGCCAAGGGCTACGGCCTGGCGGAGACGTTGCGCGAGATGAATGCCAAGCTCAAGCGCATCCTGCCCGTGGACATGTTTTGCTGTGCGACCTTGCTGTGCCTGAGTTTCCAGCGGCGCTCAGTGGAAGTCTGGAATGGCGGCATGCCCGATGGATACCTGCACCGTATCGCCAGCGGCGAGCGCACGCAGCTGGCGGCGCGGCATCTGCCGCTGGGCGTGCTGAGCCCGGAGGCATTTGATGATCGCACTGAGGTGCTGCCGATGGCATTCGGCGATCGGGTGTTTCTGCTGTCCGATGGTGTGATCGATACGCGAGATGCCAACGACCGGTTGTTCGGCGAACAGGGTTTGCAGCGAGTGTTCGAGAGCAATCGTCAGCCTGACGCGCTGTTTGAAGAGGTCCAGCAGGCCTTGCGCGATTTTGGCGGGCAAGCGCGCGACGATGTCAGCATGGTCGAAATCAGCCTGCTGCAACCGGCGCAGATCACGCCGCCGGCGCTGGTTTACTCTGATAGTGGGCAGTCCTGCCCGCTGGATTGGTCGGTGAGTTTCGAGTTGCGTGCCGCTACGCTCAAGCGCTTCAATCCGCTGCCGTATCTGTTGCAGTTGTTGCAGGAGGTCCACGGTTTGCGAGCCCAGAGCGGGGCGCTCTACAGCGTGCTGGCGGAACTGTATTCCAATGCTCTGGAGCATGGTGTGCTCGGTCTGGATTCGAGTCTCAAACGCGATGCCGGCGGTTTCGCCCGCTACTATCAACAGCGCAATGCTTGCCTGGATGCGTTGCAGGACGGCTATGTCAGGGTGCATTTGCAGGTCACGCCGACAGGCGAGGGCGGTTGCCTGACGATCCGCGTCGAGGACAGTGGCAAAGGGTTCGATGTTGCGCGGGTGATGCAAAGACCTGTGGACGACATACGTCTGTCGGGACGCGGGGTCAGTCTGATCCGCCAGTTGGGCCGAAATGCCCGATGGAGCGATGACGGGCGAAGTGCTTGCGTGGAGTTTTTCTGGGAGGCTCTGGCATAATCTGCACAATTCTTGATCAAGGAGTGAGCAAGTGGCTGACACACATCTGGATCGCGACGTGTTGAATGCGTTGCAGGAAATCATGGAGGGCGAGTATCCGACGTTGCTGGATACCTTTCTCCAAGATTGCGAAACGCGTTTGCAGCAGTTGCACAAGGCGCAGAGCGCGGCGCAATTGATTGAGGCCGCCCATAGCTTCAAGGGCAGCAGCAGCAACATGGGAGCCTTAAGGCTCGCCGCGTTGTGCTGTCGGCTGGAAAAGAGCGCAACCCATTCATCGAAGGACGATATTCAGCAATTGATTACTGAAATCGTCAGCGAGTTTGCTATTGCCCGGCCACTGTACGAAGAGGAGCGGCAGCGATTCCTGATGGACCGTTAAGCCGTTCGACGCGACATTCGAGTGAATCTGGCGCGACCCTTGCTTTACTCTCCGCAACTGTACCTACGTATCCAGTGCAGCGGAGATCGTTTCATGCCCGTTACCCCCGATATTTTTCTTCAGGCCGCCACACAGGCCAAGGCTAAAACGCCCCCCGCCAGTGCCTCGGTGTCGTCCCCTGAGCCAGGGGACAAGGCGTCCAGCTTCGCTCGGGTGTATGCCGATCAAGCCCCGGATAAATCTGCTGCCGCCGGTCACGGATCGAACGAACCGACTCGTAAAAAAACCAACGAAGGCCCCGGGCCAAAAGATTCCGGCGAACACAGTTCTGCCGCTGTAGAGCCGGTTGTTGCCGATGACGGCAAATCCTTGCCAGTCAATCACCTGGTGCAGGCAGACGATAAGTCCGCCAGCGACGAAACGACGGATATCGAGCATAAGGCGGTGGGTGACTGCGCGCCGATCGATCCGGCTTATGATCCGGCATTGGCTCAGGTTGTCCAGATTGTAGTGCCGGCGCCAATTGCAACGGCCGCCGAAGCCGTGGTGGACCCGGCCTTGGCACAAGCTGTCCAGGCTGCAGTGCCGGTGCCGGTGCCGGTTTCGGCGACCGCCAAGACGACGGTGGCCCCGGCGCTGACCGCCACGGATAACGACTTCAATCCCGAAGCTGACCCACTCGATGCATTGCCGGCAGTGCGTCTGGCAATGGAACACAGTGGCCATGTGTCCGCTTCCAGCCAGGGCCAGGCCAAGGCAGCACCGATACCAGCCCAGGCTGATGGCGAGCTGACTTCGGCACAGAACTTTGCAGCGGGCATGGCGAGCATGCTGGATATGCCGCCCGACAAGGACAGTACCAGTCAGGGTGGCGACAAGGCGTTCAGCGGCTTGATCGACGCCGGTCTCAAGGATCTCACGTCCGCCAGCAGCGACACCCGTGTCGACAATTTCGCCAACCGTCTGGCGGAACTGACACAGGCCGCCACACCGAAAACCGCGAATGCCTTGCCGGTGAACCAGCCGATCGCAATGCATCAGAGCGGCTGGACACAAGAGGTGGTCAATCGGGTCATGTACCTGTCCAGCACCAATCTCAAGGCCGCCGACATTCAGTTGCAGCCAGCTGAACTTGGGCGCCTGGACATTCGGGTGAACATGGTGCCGGATCAGCAGACCCAAGTGACGTTCATGAGTGCCCATCCAGCTGTCCGTGAAGCGCTGGACGGCCAGATGTATCGCCTGCGTGACATGTTTGCGCAGCAGGGCATGGGCCAGGTCGATGTCAACGTTTCGGACCAGTCCCGTGGTTCGCAGCAGGGGCAGGATCAGTCTCAACAGGCTCAGCGAGGGCGCGCCAATGCTGGCGGCGGGGGGCTGGATTCGATGGATGATGATCTTGCGCCGAGCGTTGCCGAAGTGGCTGCCAGTACCACTAGCGTGATCGGCTCCAGCGCGGTCGATTACTACGCCTGACCACACACGCCACTAAATCCTGTGGGAGTGAGCTTGCTCGCGATGGCGGTGTAGCAGTCGATGAAATTGTTGACTGTTACACCGCCATCGCGAGCAGGCTCGCTCCCACAGTGGTTTTGCAGTGTGCTTCAAATTGCTGGCGGTGCACCGCCCCTTCTCCCTCCGACAGTTCTGGCATAACACTTGCTCTTGCCTTGCCGTGCGACTGTGAAAACCCGAATAGTGACGGATTATTGGCATGGCGAAGAGCGACGCAGTAGTAAAAGAACCCGCAACCAAAGGCAGGCTCAAGCTGATCATCTTGATGGTAGTGGCGTTGCTGCTCGCGATCGGTTTGTCCGTGGGTGCGACCTGGTACTTCATGCACAGCGCCCAGAGCAAGCCCGCCAGCGCCGAGGCCGAAACTCCACTCGGCAAGCAGCCAGCGATTTTCGAGGCGATTGCCCCGGCCTTCGTCGCCAATTTCAACCAGAACGGCCGCCAGCGCTACCTGCAAGTGAGCATCACCATGCTCGCTCGCAACCCGGTCGATCTGGAGGCGCTCAAGGTTCACATGCCGGTGATCCGCAATAACCTGGTCATGCTGTTCTCCGGCCAGGATTTCGCGACCCTCGCCTCGCCGGTCGGCCAGGAAATGCTGCGCCAGAAAGCCACGGCCAGCGTCCAGGAAGTGGCGCAGAAAGAGGTCGGCAAAGTGGTCATCGAACAGTTGCTTTTCACTAATTTCGTACTGCAGTAGGAACACGACATGGCCGTGCAGGACCTGCTGTCCCAGGATGAGATCGATGCGCTGTTGCATGGCGTCGACGATGGTCTGGTACAGACCGAAAACGCTGCCGAACCCGGCACTGTCAAAAGCTATGACCTGACCAGTCAGGATCGCATCGTCCGTGGACGCATGCCGACCCTGGAGATGATCAACGAGCGTTTCGCCCGCTATACCCGCATCAGCATGTTCAACATGCTGCGCCGTTCGGCAGATGTGGCGGTCGGTGGCGTCCAGGTGATGAAGTTTGGCGAATACGTGCACTCGCTGTACGTGCCGACCAGCCTCAATCTGGTCAAGATCAAGCCGTTGCGCGGCACCGCGCTGTTCATCCTCGACGCCAAGCTGGTGTTCAAACTGGTGGACAACTTCTTCGGTGGCGATGGCCGTCACGCAAAAATCGAAGGGCGTGAATTCACTCCGACCGAACTGCGCGTGGTGCGCATGGTGCTGGAGCAGGCTTTCATCGATTTGAAGGAGGCCTGGCAGGCGATCATGGAAGTGAACTTCGAGTACATCAACTCGGAAGTGAACCCGGCCATGGCCAACATCGTCGGCCCGAGCGAAGCGGTCGTGGTATCGACCTTCCACATCGAGCTCGATGGCGGTGGCGGCGACCTGCACGTGACCATGCCGTACTCGATGATCGAGCCGGTGCGCGAAATGCTCGATGCCGGCTTCCAGTCGGACCTCGATGACCAGGACGAGCGCTGGGTCAACGCGCTGCGCCAGGACGTTCTGGATGTCGACGTACCGATTGGTGCCACGGTCGCCCGTCGCCAGTTGCGCCTGCGGGACATTCTGCACATGCAGCCGGGGGATGTGATCCCGGTTGAGATGCCCGAAGAAATGATCATGCGCGCCAACGGCGTGCCGGCCTTCAAGGTCAAGATGGGTTCGCACAAAGGCAACCTCGCGTTGCAGGTAATCGAGCCGATCGAGCGCCGTTGAAGCAGTGCCCCAATCCTATTTTATTGACTGCTTCTAATTGAACAGTTGCCCCGCCGAGGACAAGTGATGGCTAACGACATGAATACCCAGGACGACCAGGCGCTGGCCGATGAGTGGGCTGCGGCCCTGGAAGAAACCGGAGATGCCCAGGCCGATATCGATGCTTTGCTGGCAGCCGATACCGCCTCGTCGGCGAACAACCGCCTGCCAATGGAAGAGTTCGGCGGCGTGCCGAAGAGCAACGAGCCGGTCAGCCTGCAAGGGCCGAACCTGGACGTGATCCTTGATATCCCGGTGTCGATTTCCATGGAGGTCGGCAGCACCGACATCAACATCCGCAACCTGCTGCAACTGAACCAGGGCTCGGTGATCGAGCTCGATCGCCTGGCCGGTGAGCCGCTGGACGTGCTGGTCAACGGCACGCTCATCGCCCATGGCGAGGTGGTGGTGGTCAACGAGAAGTTCGGCATTCGCCTGACCGACGTGATCAGCCCAAGCGAACGCATCAAGAAGCTGCGCTGAGTGAAAAAGCTTCTCGCAGTCTTGTTGGGGGCCGTGTTGGCGTTGCCGGTCAGTGTGCTGGCGGCTGAAGCCGTTGCCACGACCGCCGCTGCGCCGGTGGCCAGTAGTGGCGTGGCCGGACAGTTGACGCAACTGGTGTTCGGTTTGCTGTTGGTGCTGGGGCTGATCTTTTTCCTCGCCTGGCTGCTGCGCAGGGTTCAGCAGGCGGGACCGGCCGGTAAAGGCCAGGTGATCGAATTGATCGGCTCGCGTGCGCTGGGCCCCCGCGACCGGTTGATGCTGGTGCAAGTGGGCAACGAGCAGATTCTGCTCGGCCTGAGCCCTGGCACCATCACCGCATTGCATGTGCTCAAGGAGCCGGTGCAGGTGCCGAGCAGCGAGAAAGCGACGCCGGAGTTTGCCCAGCGTCTGATGGACATTCTGGGCAAAGATCAGAAGGATAAGAAGTAATGGGTGCGTTACGTGTCGTCCTGACACTGGTCCTGATGCTGGCCGCGCCGCTGGCGCTGGCTGCCGATCCGCTGTCGATCCCGGCGATTACGCTGGGCACCAATGCCCAGGGCGCGCAGGAATACTCGGTCAGCCTGCAGATTTTGCTGATCATGACCGCGCTGAGCTTCATTCCAGCCTTCGTCATGCTGATGACCAGCTTCACCCGGATCATCATCGTGTTCTCGATCCTGCGCCAGGCCCTGGGCTTGCAGCAGACCCCTTCGAACCAGATCCTCACCGGCATGGCGCTGTTCCTGACCCTGTTCATCATGGCGCCCGTGTTCGACCGGGTGAACCAGGATGCCTTGCAGCCGTATCTGGCGGAGAAACTCACGGCCCAGGACGCCGTGGCCAAGGCTCAGGTTCCGATCAAGGACTTCATGCTGGCGCAGACGCGCACCAGTGATCTGGAGTTGTTCATGCGCCTGTCCAAGCGCACGGACATTGCCACGCCGGATCAGGCGCCATTGACCATCCTGGTGCCGGCCTTCGTCACCTCCGAGTTGAAAACCGCCTTCCAGATCGGTTTCATGATCTTCATTCCGTTCCTGATCATCGACCTGGTCGTGGCCAGTGTGCTGATGGCCATGGGTATGATGATGCTCTCGCCGCTGATCATTTCCCTGCCGTTCAAGATCATGTTGTTCGTGCTGGTCGATGGCTGGGCGCTGATCATCGGTACGCTGGCCAGCAGCTTCGGTGGTGTCTCGCCATGACCCCTGAAGTCGCGGTCGACATCTTCCGTGAAGCGCTGTGGCTGACCACCATGATGGTGGCGGTGCTGGTGATCCCGAGTCTGCTGATCGGCCTGCTGGTGGCGATGTTCCAGGCTGCCACCCAGATCAACGAACAGACCCTGAGCTTCCTGCCGCGTCTGCTGGTCATGCTGGTGACCCTGATCGTCGCCGGGCCGTGGCTGGTGCAGACTTTCATGGAATACATCGTGCAGCTGTACGGCAGCATTCCTCAGGTCATCGGCTAAGCCATGTCGCTGCTTCAGCTGACCGATACGCAGATCAGCACCTGGGTGGCGACGTTCATGTTGCCACTGTTTCGCGTCGGCTCCTTGCTGATGGTCATGCCGGTATTCGGCACAACCCTGGTGCCCGTGCGGGTACGTCTCTATTTCGCGCTGGCCATTACCTTGGTCATCTCGCCTGGCCTGCCGCCCATGCCGCCGGTGAATGCGCTGGACCTGAGCGGGCTGATGCTGATTGCCGAGCAGATCCTCATCGGCGCGATCCTGGGGTTTTCCTTGCAGTTGCTCTTCCAGGCCTTCGTGGTCGCCGGGCAAATTGTCGCGATTCAGATGGGCATGGGCTTCGCTTCCATGGTCGACCCTACCAACGGTGTGTCGGTGGCGGTGATCGGGCAGTTCCTCACCATGCTGGTGACGCTGCTGTTCCTGTCGATGAATGGCCATCTGGTAGTGTTCGAAGTGCTCACCGAAAGCTTCACCACCTTGCCGGTCGGTAGCGGCTTGATGGTCAATCACTTCTGGGAGCTGGCCGGCAAGCTTGGCTGGGTGCTTGGCGCCGCGCTGATGCTGGTGCTGCCAGCGGTGACCGCGTTGCTGGTGGTCAACATTGCCTTTGGCGTGATGACCCGGGCGGCGCCTCAACTCAATATTTTCTCCATCGGCTTTCCGCTGACCCTGGTTTTGGGGTTGTTCATTTTCTGGGTTGGCCTGGCGGACATTCTCAATCAGTATCAACCGCTGGCCGCCGAGGCCCTGCAGTTTTTACGCGAACTGGCAAAGGCGCGCTGAGTCATGGCTGAGAGCGAGAGCGGTCAGGACAAAACAGAAGACCCCACGGACAAAAAGAAAAAGGACGCCCGTGAGAAGGGTGAGATTGCCCGTTCCAAGGAGCTCAACACTCTGGCGGTCATGCTCGCCGGCGCGGGCGCGCTGCTGGTGTTCGGCGGCGCACTGGCCCAGGACATGATGGAGCTCATGCGCCTGAATTTCTCGTTGTCCCGCGAAGTCATTCTGGATGAGCGCTCCATGGGCACTTACCTGCTGCATTCGGGGCAGATTGCCTTGCTGGCCATTCAGCCGGTGATGATTCCCTTGTTGCTGGCGGCGCTGATCGGGCCTATCGCACTGGGTGGCTGGCTGTTCTCGGCGGGCACCATGGCCCCCAAATTCAGCCGCATGAACCCCGGCCCCGGCCTGAAACGGATGTTTTCGGCCAAGGCGCTGGTGGAACTGCTCAAGGCATTGGCGAAGTTTTTCATCGTGTTGTTCGTGGCCCTGGCAGTCTTGTCCTCAGACATCGACGACCTGCTGCGCATCGCCCATGAGCCTTTGGAGCTGGCGGTCATTCACAGCCTGCAGCTGGTGGGCTGGAGCACCTTGTGGATGGCCTGCGGGCTGATCATCATCGCCGCCGTGGATGTGCCGGTGCAGCTGTGGGAAAGCCACAAGAAACTGCTGATGACCAAGCAGGAAGTGCGCGACGAACACAAGGATCAGGAAGGGAGACCGGAGGTCAAGCAACGGATCCGCCAGTTGCAGCGCGAGATGTCCCAACGGCGGATGATGGCGGCGATTCCCGAGGCTGACGTGGTCATCACCAACCCGACCCACTACGCCGTGGCCCTCAAGTACGACCCGGACAAGAGCGGGGCGCCCATGCTGATCGCCAAGGGCAGCGACTTCCTGGCCCTGAAGATTCGTGAGATTGCGGCGGCCAACGAGATCCTGCTGCTGGAATCGCCGGCGCTGGCGCGGTCGATTTATTACTCGACCGAGCTTGAGCAGGAAATCCCGGGCGGGCTGTACCTGGCTGTCGCTCAGGTGCTGGCTTACGTCTATCAGATTCGCCAGTACCGCGCGGGCAAGGGCAAGCGTCCGGACCCGTTGAAGGATGATTTGCCGATTCCGCCGGATCTGTGGCGCGATTCCTGATAAGCCGGCCCAGTCAAACGATCACGACACTTGTGGGAGCGTGGCTTGCCCGCGATGAGGCCGGTTCAGGCGAAACACATCCCTGAAAATCCCTCTATTTTCGTTGTTGCTCTCCATATTCGAGTTGGCCTGTTTGCGATAAAGTGTCACTTTCTTATTTCGCTAAAATAAGCACTTCGAAATCTATGGTCGGTAAAAATTACGTCTAAGTAATCGAGTTGTTCGTCAGGGGGGTGAACGATTTTTTTCTGGTGAAAAGTGCGCATCCTTTCTTGGCCGATTCGCGAGGATTCTGTGCTCCCAAATCTATCGGTAAGCATTAGTTTTGAACTTACATCCTTATCCAGGCTTTTGCTTATTGATGTGTTGGAATGGTTCTTGATGTTTGTCATGATATTGACGTGCTTGGAGATTTTGTCTCTTGTAAGAGTTGTTAATGTGCTTATTTGGTCTGTGCTAGTTAGGTTTTCTTTGAAGTTTACAAAGTGCTTAAAGTGTTTATCAATTTTTTCTAGTCTGCTGGCTACAGTTTTTTCAACTAAATAAGCTTTGGGCGTTAGGCTGCGCTTTGCTGCCTCCGCAATGATACTCGCCTCACCACCCGCCTTTATGTATGTACGTTCAAGAGCCTTTAGTGTTGGTTTAAGGCCTTTTGTTCCAGATAGCTTGAAGATGAGAGCATTACTGATGGTCTGTAAAGTTGTGGGCGAGTGACCTGTTGGGTCCGCCGTATTAATAGGGTTACCCGCGCAATACGCATATGCATTTAGTCCACCCTCCCCAAACGGACTCAGGCTGTCGGGGCTATTAAACCGCATCAACACCGGATTAAACGCCCGATACCCATTCCCCAATAAATAATGCCCGGTCACCGGATCTGTCCGTTCGCCGTTGAAGCCGAGCAGGCTGAGTATTCCGCTCGCAAAGGGACGATGGCCATAAGGCAAATACGCAATGGATTGTCGTGGGTGATTGCCCTTGAGCGTTCGCAGCACCGAACGCTGCAGGTCGGTAGCCAGTAGTGAGGTGTCGATTGCACCAGCCTCGTTTTGTTGTTGCGCTAACAACTGGTCACCGTGTTGGACGATCGAACAGTGCATCGCACCTTGTATCTCGGTCACCAGCCTGCTTTTGCAGTAGAAACGATGGCGTGCAGGGGTGTTCAGCAGTGTTTGGCTGATGAGTCGATCAAGGGGGTCATGGCCATAACGGCAAAGCAGGGGTGGCGGTTGCGATGGCATGGTGAGTGGTCCGAGGGCCGAAATGCTGGCACTCAGTATTGATCGATGCGGTGGAGTTGGGTACTAGCAGAACTGATAGTCTTGCCGCTGCAGACTTGTTCGATTATCTGCTTCGCCGACGACCAGAATGCGGGCCGATTTATTTTCTCTTAAATAAATCTGTCCCCATTTCCACACATTTCCAGGTCAAAATACTAACAGTTCTGATAGTAGGCAACGACTGAAAAAAGAAAGATGCTCAAGGCTCGTATTTGGATCATGCACGGAGCAGTCAATGCCTACCTCAACTCGTGGTACCCCATTGGGCAGATATCGGTACGACGCGCTTGATCGCCAGGTCGAATGCACACCCTTTCAACAGGCTGCCATACAGAGCTATTACTGCCAGAAGCGCCTGAGCAGCGAAATACAATCCGCGGTACAACGCAGTATTGTGCAGTACGACGAACAGCTATTGGCGCAACAGCAGTGCGAAGGCGGGAAGGTTGTCGCCACGCTGCTGGCGACGGACCAACAACGTTCGGTGTTGCGCGCGCTCGACGCAAATCGGCTGTACCCCTTTGCTTACACACCCTACGGCCATCGACTTGGTGGTGTCAGTTTGCCCAGTATTCCTGGCTTCAATGGTGAGCGGCCGGACCCTGTGACCAGGCATTATCATTTGGGTAACGGCTATCGCCAGTTCAACCCGGTGCTGATGCGGTTTAACAGTCCGGACAGTATGAGTCCGTTTGGGAAGGGGGGCTTCAACGCGTATACGTACTGTGGCGCAGATCCAATCAATCGGAGTGACCCGACTGGGCACTCTGCCCTGTTTGTCCTGCTGCTGGGTGGGGTTAGTGTTGCTGCGGCTGGCGTGGTGACTTCCGTGGTAGGGACGATTATTGACAATCCAACTGTCAAAACGGCTGGGTGGATCGCCGCAGCGTTTGGTGTCGCTGCGGCGACGATAGGGTTGTTTCGTGGGCCAGTCAGATCTCTTGGCATCAATAGTGCCGGGAACCGTCCCCTCCGGGAATCTCGTTCCAACAGTATTGCAGGGAGCGGTCCACCCCCTCCGTATGATGTGGCTCTATTTATGCCAAAACCTGATTACAGTCACTTAAATGTTTCCTCTGTCGTGTCTACTTCTCCTCAGACAGGTCCACAAGTTACGATCAATGCGCATTCCCGTTCCGTAAAGTTTTCCAATGGTCCCACTGTTGGTCAAAGCGCTATACCACCATTATCGCCTAGGGGCACAGATTTAAATAGTGCTCGTCTCAGTGCCACTAATATCAATAGTGCTTCATCTTCACGCAGCAATAGTTTTAGCAGCGGCGACGTAAAATTTATCCGCAAGTAGCGAGGGCGTGTGCGCGCCGTAAGTCAGAACGAAGACAGCAGAACAGAAAGGGCGCAGCAGGAAGGGGGCAGCGAGTCCCCATTTATCCAAGGGGTTTAATATTTCGAAGCGCATGATCTCGTATGTATTGTGCTCTTCTGATTATTGTCTTGCCTGCTGCTTCACTCATCATTTTTTTGTAATGTTCTGATCCGTTACCTTGGGCTTGATGATGAAAATAACTTAAACTATCGTCGAAGAAGTCGGTGCGTAATGTTTCCTGACCTTGCGCATTAGTCATTGTTATGGGAGCTTTTGGGTTTGGGATACCATTTTTGTCGAATGGTATTCCCCCATTTTTATGCTCGAAATATCGGGCTGTGGAAAGTTTTTCCGCTGCTGTAAATCTTAACGGCTTGATATCGCCAGAGATTTTTCCGACTTTTTCCAATAAGCCGCTTTCATTTATTAAGGTGTCAATTTCTTGGAGGACGTGCGTCTCGGCGGCCGCTTTTTTATGGAATAGTTTTCCAGGTATATTTGATTGGCGTTTTTGTATTTTATTAAGAATTAATTCATATGAATAGTTTTTGATAGCAGTCCTGAACGGATGCGAGACGTGCCCATTTTGATCGTGATGGTTGATCGGATCCCCGAGACAATACGCATATGAGTTCAATCCCCCACTCCCAAACGGACTCCAACTGTCCGGACTATTAAATCGCATCAACACCGGATTAAACGCCCGATACCCATTCCCCAGCAAATAACACCCAGTCACCGGATCCGGCCGTTCGCCGTTGAAACCGAGCAGGCTGAGTAACCCGTTTTCAGCGGGCCGGTTTCCGTAGGGCGAGTAGGCAATGGGTTGTCGTGGATGATTGGTTTTGACCGCATGCAGCACCGAACGCTGCTGATCGGCGGCCAGTAGCGTGGTATCGCGGGCATTACCTTCGCTTTGCTGTTGAGCCAGGAGCTGGTCACCATGCTGGAAGATCGAATAGCGCATCGCACCCTGTATCTCGGTGGCCAGTAGGCTTTTGCAGTAAAAGCGCTGGCGCTCAAGGGTGTTCACCAGCGTGTGACTGGTGAGTCGATCAAGAGGGTCGTAGCCATAACGGCACAGCAGGGTGGTAGGTTGTGATCGCATGGTGAGTGCTCCGAGGGGCCGAAGTGCGGGTGTTCAGTATTGAGCGTTGAGTTGGGATTGGGTACTAGCAGAACTGATAGTCTCGCCGCCGAAAGCTGCGATCTTTTTTTCTGCAAAAAACCTCCATTTCAACCTCCCGCCAAAGTTGGAAGGCTTCTTGCAGTAGCCGCCCTGCGCCCGCTTCAGGCGTCAAAAGTTTGCTTTAAAGGAACGGGGAATACCGGTGGATCGCTCTCAGTTAATCAACACAGCCCGCACGAACGTTGCCGATTTGAGTCGTGGCAATCTGGGCGTGCCGTTGTTGCTGCTGGTCATGCTGGCGATGATGATGTTGCCGGTGCCGCCGTTCCTGCTGGACGTGTTCTTCACGTTCAACATTGCCCTGTCCATCGTCGTGCTGCTGGTCTGCGTGTACGCCTTGCGTCCGCTGGATTTCGCGGTGTTCCCGACCATTCTGCTGGTGGCGACGTTGCTGCGGCTGGCGTTGAACGTGGCCTCCACGCGAGTGGTGATGCTCCACGGGCAGGACGGCCACGCCGCCGCGGGCAAGGTGATCCAGGCTTTCGGTGAGGTAGTCATCGGCGGCAACTACGTGGTGGGTATCGTGGTCTTCGCGATCCTGATGATCATCAACTTCGTCGTGGTGACCAAGGGTGCCGGGCGGATTTCCGAGGTAAGCGCGCGTTTTACCCTCGATGCGATGCCCGGCAAGCAGATGGCAATCGATGCCGACCTCAACGCCGGATTGATCGATCAGGCCCAGGCCAAGGCCCGTCGCTCGGAAGTCGCCCAGGAGGCCGAGTTCTACGGTTCGATGGACGGTGCCAGCAAGTTCGTTCGCGGTGACGCCATCGCCGGCCTGTTGATTCTGTTCATCAACCTGATTGGTGGCATGGCGGTCGGGATTTTCCAGCACGGCATGAGCTTCGGCGATGCCGGTCGGGTGTACGCGCTGTTGACCATCGGTGACGGTTTGGTGGCGCAATTACCATCACTGTTGTTATCGACCGCGGCGGCGATCATGGTGACCCGTGCTTCCGGTTCGGAAGACATGGGCAAACAGATCAATCGGCAGATGTTCGCCTCGCCCAAGGCGCTGGCAGTGGCGGCCGGCTTGATGGCCGTCATGGGCCTGGTGCCCGGCATGCCGCATTTCTCCTTCCTGACCATGGCCGCCCTCGCAGCCGGTGGCGCTTACCTGTTCTGGAAAAAGCAGAATGCGGTGAAGGTTCAGGCACTGCAGGAGGTCAAGCGCCAGCAGGAGCTGCTGCCATCACCGGCCCGCGCCATGGAAACCAAGGAGCTTGGCTGGGACGACGTCACGCCGATCGACATGATTGGCCTGGAAGTCGGTTATCGCCTGATTCCGCTGGTGGACCGCAACCAGGGCGGCCAGTTGCTGGCGCGGATCAAGGGGGTGCGCAAGAAGCTGTCCCAGGATCTGGGCTTTTTGATGCCGACCGTGCACATCCGCGACAACCTCGACCTGGCGCCAAGCGCCTATCGCCTGACTTTGATGGGGGTGATTCTCGCTGAAGCAGAGATTTACCCTGACCGCGAATTGGCCATCAACCCGGGGCAAGTCTACGGCTCGCTCAATGGCATAACCGCCAAAGATCCGGCTTTTGGCCTGGAGGCGGTCTGGATCGAAATCAGTCAGCGGGCACAGGCGCAATCCTTGGGTTACACCGTGGTCGACGCCAGCACGGTCGTGGCCACCCACTTGAACCAGATTCTGTACAAGCACTCCAGTGAACTGATCGGTCACGAAGAAGTGCAGCAACTCATGCAATTGCTGGCAAAAAGCTCGCCAAAACTCGCCGAAGAGCTGGTTCCGGGTGTGGTTTCGTTGTCGCAACTGCTCAAGGTTCTGCAGGCGTTGCTGGCCGAGCAGGTGCCGGTGCGCGACATTCGCAGCATTGCCGAAGCCATCGCTAACAACGCCGCCAAGAGTCAAGATACTGCCGCTTTGGTGGCCGCCGTGCGCGTCGGCGTGTCCCGTGCAATCGTGCAAAGCATTGTAGGCACTGACTCCGAGCTGCCTGTGATCACCCTGGAGCCAAGGTTGGAACAAATATTGCTCAATAGTCTGCAGAAGGCAGGGCAGGGCTCAGAAGAGGGTGTTCTGCTGGAGCCGAGCATGGCTGAAAAGCTGCAGCGCTCGTTGATCGATGCGGCACAGCGTCAGGAGATGCAAGGTCAGCCGGTGATTCTGCTGGTAGCCGGTCCGGTTCGCGCGATGCTCTCGCGATTCGGCCGACTGGCAGTCCCGGGTTTGCATGTGTTGGCTTACCAGGAAATTCCTGACAACAAGCAAGTGACCATCGTTGCGACAGTAGGCCCCAACGGCTGAGGTAGTGGTTTATGCAAGTTAAGCGTTTTTTCGCCGCCGATATGCGTCAGGCCATGAAGCTGGTTCGTGATGAGCTGGGCGCTGATGCCGCCATCATTGGCAACCGCCGGATCGCCGGTGGTGTCGAGCTGACGGCTGCGCTCGATTACAAATTGTCGGCGCTGGCGCCTCGTGTTCCGAACATGGAACTCGAAGACGAGCTGCGCAAGACCCAGTCGCGGATCGTTACCGCCCAGGCCGAACTGAGCCTGCGTGGCGAAGGCGAGAGCGACAATGCAACCAATCGCCAGTTGTTCGCCGGCCTGCCCCTGACAGCCGCCGAGCCGCTGATCGAACCGACCCTGGCCGAGCCGCGGCGTCCCGCTCCGGCCCCGGCTGTGGCGGCAGGTGTCGATCCTCGTGCGCTCGACTCCATGCGTTTTGAACTCAACAGCCTGCGCGAACTGATGGAAGTCCAACTCGGCTCCCTGGCCTGGAATCAACTGCAAGGCAGCCGTCCGGATCAAGCCAACCTCTGGCGTCGCCTGCAACGCATCGGCCTGTCCGGCCCGTTGTCACGCGACCTGCTGGGGCTGATTACGGATATCGAGGAGCCGCGTCAGGCCTGGCGCATGTTGCTGGCGCACCTGGCGCGGATGATCGTCACCCCGGAAGTCGAACCTCTGGAAGAGGGCGGTGTGATCGCCATGGTGGGTCCTGCCGGCATGGGCAAGACCACCACCCTGGCCAAGCTGGCGGCGCGTTATGTGCTCAAGTACGGCGCGCAGAACATCGCGCTGGTCAGCATGGACAGTTTCCGCATCGGTGCCCAGGAGCAGCTCAAGACCCTCGGACGCATCCTCAATGTGTCGGTGACCCACGTCGATCCGGGCCAATCCCTGGTGCAGGCGCTGGAGCCGTTGCTGCGCAAACGGGTGGTGTTGATCGATACCGCCGGCCTGCAGGCCAGCGATCCGGCGTTGCGCATGCAGCTCGAAAGTCTGGCCGGTCGCGGCATCCGTTCAAAAAATTATCTGGTTCTGGCAACCACCAGCCAGAAACAGGTTCTAACTGCCGCTTATCACAGTTACAAGCGCTGTGGGCTTGCTGGCTGCATTCTGACTAAACTGGATGAGACGGCGAGCCTGGGCGAGGTGTTGAGCCTGGCGATCGGCCATGAGCTGCCGGTGGCTTACCTGACTGATGGACCGCGGATCCCGGATGATTTGCATCTGCCCCGTCGTCACCAGTTGGTCAGCCGCGCCGTCAGTGTGCAAATGCAGGAAGAGCCCAGCGAAGAAGCCATGGCTGACATGTTCGCTGATATCTACCACAGTCCGACCAAGCAGGTTGGCTGAGGTAATAATGAATAGATTTTGTACCTACATCGATGGTCTGCCATGCATTGTTCCGTTTGCGAACGCGCAGCCAGTAATGTGGCCTCCGTCTATGCAAGACAAGGTAGTGAAATAACATGGGCAGCATGCATCCTGTACAGGTGATCGCGGTGACCGGCGGCAAAGGTGGCGTCGGGAAAACTAACGTGTCAGTGAACTTGTCCCTGGCTTTGGCTGAACTTGGCCGGCGCGTTATGTTGCTGGACGCCGACCTGGGCCTGGCGAACGTTGACGTCCTGCTGGGGCTGACACCCAAACGTACCCTGGCCGACGTGATCGAAGGCCGCTGCGAACTGCGCGATGTACTGCTGCAGGGCCCCGGCGGCATCCGTATCGTTCCGGCCGCATCCGGCACTCAGAGCATGGTGCATCTGAGCCCCGCGCAACACGCCGGCCTGATCCAGGCCTTCAGTGATATCGGCGACAACCTCGACGTACTGGTGATCGACACCGCTGCGGGCATTGGTGAGTCGGTGGTCAGTTTCGTTCGCGCAGCCCAGGAAGTGTTGCTGGTGGTCTGCGACGAGCCGACCTCGATCACCGACGCCTACGCCTTGATCAAGTTGCTCAATCGCGACTACGGCATGAACCGCTTCCGCGTCCTGGCCAACATGGCCCAGAGTCCGCAGGAAGGGCGCAACCTGTTCGCCAAGTTGACCAAGGTCACCGATCGCTTCCTCGACGTTGCCTTGCAATACGTCGGCGCGGTGCCCTACGACGAAAGCGTGCGCAAGGCTGTGCAGAAGCAGCGTGCGGTCTACGAAGCGTTCCCGCGTTCCAAGTGTTCGCTGGCGTTCAAGGCGATCGCGCAGAAGGTCGATGCCTGGCCGCTGCCTGCCAACCCCCGTGGGCATCTTGAGTTTTTTGTCGAGCGTCTGGTGCAGCAAACCGCAGGTCCGGTTCTATGACAGCCAGCGGTTACAACCTTTACAAGAAGTCGGCGCGTGACGCGCAGTACGAGCTGATCGAGCGTTACGCGCCGCTGGTCAAACGCATTGCTTACCACTTGCTGGCGCGTCTGCCGGCCAGTGTCCAGGTCGAAGACCTGATCCAGGCCGGGATGATCGGCCTGCTCGAAGTTTCAACCAAATACGACGCCAGCAAAGGCGCGAGCTTCGAAACGTACGCGGGCATTCGAATCCGCGGCGCGATGCTCGATGAAGTGCGCAAGGGGGACTGGGCGCCACGTTCGGTCCACCGCAATACCCGCATGGTCAGCGACGCAATTCGCTCGATTGAAGCTAAAACCGGCCGTGACGCTAAAGATCACGAGGTTGCGGCCGAACTCCAATTGAGTCTCGACGATTATTACGGGATTTTGAACGACACCCTGGGCAGCCGGTTATTCAGTTTCGACGATCTGTTGCAGGACGGCGAACACGAAGGGCTGCACGAGGATGGCGCGAGTGCTCATCTGGAGCCGTCACGCGATCTGGAAGATGAACGCTTCCAGGCAGCGCTGGCGGACGCGATTGCCAATTTGCCGGAGCGTGAGCGACTGGTGTTGGCGCTGTACTACGACGAAGAACTGAACCTCAAGGAAATCGGAGAGGTCCTGGGGGTCAGCGAATCTCGGGTCAGCCAGTTACACAGCCAGTGCGCGGCCCGTTTGCGGGGGCGTTTGGGGGAGTGGCGAGCGCGCTGAAGGCAGTGTGGGGACACTGCGAACGAGACTGGTGCGGATTTGAACGGCACCGGTCGCGATCTGTTGTGCTCCAGACAGTCATCGAGTGCTTTGCCGGATTGATTGAAATGGCGCGTCCAGGTGCTGGGCGCGTTTAAGACTGCTTGGAGGTCGAATTGGACAAGAACATGAAAATCCTCATCGTTGATGACTTCTCAACGATGCGGCGGATCATCAAGAACCTGCTGCGTGACCTTGGGTTCACCAACACCGTCGAGGCCGACGATGGCACCACTGCCATTCCGGTGCTCAACAGCGGAAGTATCGACTTTCTGGTAACGGACTGGAACATGCCTGGCATGACCGGTATCGATCTGTTGCGTCACGTGCGCGCCGATGAAAAGCTCAAGCACTTGCCGGTGCTGATGGTGACCGCTGAAGCCAAGCGCGAGCAGATCATCGAAGCGGCCCAGGCCGGCGTCAACGGCTATGTGGTCAAACCCTTCACGGCCCAAGCGTTGAAAGAAAAAATCGAGAAGATTTTCGAACGCATCGGTTGATGAGCGCGCCACGGGGGAGCTATGGGCAATAACGAGTCTTCATTGGGCGATTTTGAATCGACCCTGAAAAAACACGCCGTCGAACTGGTCGCGAGCCTTGAGAAAGGCAAGTTCGGCGAAGCGGTGCAATTGATCCATGAGCTCAACCAGACCCGTGACCGCGGCCTGTATCAGGAAGTGGGCAAGCTCACCCGCGAACTGCATAGCGCCATCGTCAATTTCCAGATTGACCCGAACATGCCGCAGGCCAAGGAGGTCTCGCAGATCACCGACGCCACCGAGCGTCTGGGTTATGTGGTCAAGCTGACCGAGGCCGCAGCCAACCGCACCATGGATCTGGTGGAAAGCGCCACGCCACTGGTCAACAGCCTGGCTGATGAGGCCCAGGCCTTGAGCACCGACTGGGGACGCTTCATGCGCCGTGAAGTCGGGGCTGAGGAGTTCCGTGCATTGGCGCGGCGAGTCGATGGCTTCCTGGCGCGCAGCTGCACGGACAATCGTGCGGTGTCGAGCAACCTGAATGACATCCTGCTTGCTCAGGACTATCAGGACCTCACCGGTCAGGTGATCAAACGTGTGACCACACTGGTCACCGAAGTTGAAAGCAACCTGCTCAAGCTCGTGCTCATGGCCAGCCAGGTGGACCGCTTTGCGGGCATCGAGCATGACCGTGAAGCGATGCTTGCCGAAAAAGATCCACAAAAACATCTCTCTCAGGGTGAAGGTCCGCAGATTCATGCCGATAAAAGAGAAGACGTTGTGTCCGGTCAGGACGATGTGGACGATTTGCTATCCAGCCTAGGGTTTTGAAATTTTAGGTTTTTTAGGTTTTTAGACCTGTTAGGAGCACCCCATACATGAGCTTCGGCGCCGATGAAGAGATCCTTCAGGATTTCCTGGTGGAGGCTGGCGAGATTCTGGAGCAGCTGTCCGAACAGCTGGTCGAGCTGGAAAGCCGACCTGATGATGCTGACTTGCTCAATGCAATTTTTCGCGGTTTCCACACTGTAAAGGGGGGCGCCGGGTTCCTCCAGCTCAACGAACTGGTGGAGTGCTGCCACATCGCCGAGAACGTGTTCGACATCCTGCGCAAGGGTGAGCGTCGCGTCGACTCGGAACTGATGGACGTGGTTCTCGAAGCGCTGGACGCGGTCAACGGCATGTTCAGCGAAGTCCGCGAGCGCAGCCCGATCACCGCTGCCACACCACAATTGCTTGCGGCACTGGCCCGCCTGGCCGAGCCGCAATCGGCTGACGAAGTGGCTGCTGTCACTGCAGTGGTTGAAACGCCTTTGGCTGAAGCCGAAACGGGCGATATCACCGACAATGAATTCGAACAACTGCTGGACTCGCTGAACGCCGTCAAGGCTCAGGCCGAGGCGCCGGCACCTGTTCCTGCGCCGGTCAGCGCCGCTGCCGGCAGCGATGAAATCACCGATGCCGAGTTCGAGTCGTTGCTCGATCAACTGCAC
The DNA here is from genome assembly GCF_059415945.1 of Pseudomonas sp. GW821-FHT09H03. Lineage (NCBI taxonomy): Bacteria > Pseudomonadati > Pseudomonadota > Gammaproteobacteria > Pseudomonadales > Pseudomonadaceae > Pseudomonas > Pseudomonas sp. GW821-FHT09H03. The sequence continues at coordinate 106,931 of NZ_JBWKOF010000019.1, forward strand.
GGCAAGGGCCAGTTTGCCGTTGATGCGCTGGTCCCGACTGCGGCAGCGCCAGAGGCGCCGAAAGCGGCGGGCGACAGTTCCGATATTACTGACGACGAATTTGAAGCACTGCTGGACCAGTTGCATGGCAAGGGTAATTTTGCTGTCGAGGCCCTGGAGTCGGCCATTGCTGCGGTGCCTGCACCCGCGGCGCCGACTGCAGCGGCGGCCGGCAGCGATCTGATTTCCGATCACGAGTTCGAAGCGCTGCTCGACGAATTGCACGGCAAAGGCAAATTCAGCGAAGTCGGTACCGCCACGGCGCTGGATGGCGGCAATGCCGCCGTTGCGACTTCCGTCGTTAAGGCCGTGGCAGCCAAACCGGTTGCCAAGGCGCCCGAAGCAAAAGTGCCAGCGCCTGCCGCTGCACTGGCTCCAGCTCGTGCCGCCGCTGCGGCGCCAGTGGAAAAGCCAGCCAGCGAAGCCGAGACCACCGTACGCGTGGATACCGCGCGACTCGACGAAATCATGAACATGGTCGGCGAGTTGGTGCTGGTGCGTAACCGTCTGGTTCGTCTGGGTGCCAACAGTGCCGATGAGGCCATGTCCAAGGCCGTATCGAACCTCGACGTGGTCACGGCCGACCTGCAGACCGCGGTGATGAAGACCCGGATGCAACCGATCAAGAAGGTTTTCGGGCGCTTCCCGCGGCTGGTTCGCGACCTGGCTCGCCAGCTCAAGAAAGAGATCAACCTGGAGCTGGTGGGCGAAGAAACCGACCTCGACAAGAACCTCGTCGAGGCCCTGGCCGACCCGCTGGTGCACTTGGTGCGCAACGCGGTCGACCACGGCATCGAGTCACCGGAAGAACGCGAAGCCTCGGGCAAATCCCGGGGTGGCAAGGTGATCCTGGCGGCAGAACAGGAAGGCGATCACATCCTGTTGTCGATCTCCGATGACGGCAAGGGCATGGACCCGAACGTCCTGCGCTCCATCGCGGTCAAGCGCGGAGTGATGGACAAGGATGCCGCCGACCGCCTGAGCGACACCGAGTGCTACAACCTGATTTTCGCCCCGGGCTTTTCGACCAAGACCGAGATCTCCGACGTGTCCGGGCGTGGCGTGGGCATGGACGTGGTGAAAACCAAGATCTCCCAGCTCAACGGTTCGATCAACATCTACTCGGCCAAGGGTCAGGGTTCGAAGATCGTCATCAAGGTGCCGTTGACCCTGGCGATCATGCCGACCCTGATGGTCATGCTAGGCAACCAGGCGTTTGCGTTCCCGCTGGTGAACGTCAACGAGATTTTCCACCTCGACCTGTCGACCACCAACGTGGTGGACGGCCAGGAAGTGGTGATCGTGCGGGACAAGGCACTGCCATTGTTCTACCTCAAGCGCTGGCTGGTCAGATCCGCCGCTCACGAAGAGCAGCGTGAAGGCCATGTGGTGATCCTTTCGGTGGGCACCCAGCGGATCGGCTTTGTCGTCGATCAACTGGTGGGCCAGGAAGAGGTGGTCATCAAGCCTTTGGGCAAGATGCTCCAGGGAACCCCGGGCATGTCCGGCGCCACCATTACCGGTGACGGCCGCATCGCGCTGATTCTCGACGTACCGAGCATGCTCAAGCGTTACGCCACACGGCGTATTTGATTCTGGTGGAGCGGGGCGACTGAGCCTCGCTCTGTCTAACGGAGTGTTTATGGCAGTCAAGGTCCTGGTGGTGGACGATTCGGGGTTTTTCCGCCGCCGCGTCTCGGAAATTCTTTCGGCGGATTCGAACATCCAGGTTGTCGGCACGGCGACCAACGGCAAAGATGCGATCGACCAGGCGCTGGCGCTCAAGCCCGACGTGATCACCATGGACTACGAAATGCCAATGATGGACGGCATCACGGCAGTGCGGCATATCATGCAGCGCTGCCCGACGCCGGTCCTGATGTTTTCCTCGCTGACTCACGAAGGTGCTCGCGTCACCCTTGATGCTCTGGACGCCGGTGCGGTGGACTTCCTGCCGAAGAATTTCGAAGACATTTCGCGCAACCCCGAGAAGGTCAAGCAACTGTTGTGCGAGAAGATTCTCAGCATCTCGCGCAGTAACCGTCCTGTCCGCTCCTACAGCGCCCCGGCTCCTGTCGCTGCACCTGCCCCGACAACTGCGTCTTCGAGCATCGGCAGCTATGCCAGCAACGCGCCCGTGCGACCGGCCCCGGCTCCGATCCCGGCCCGTGTGCCAGCCGCCAGTCATTCGTCACCGGCACCCAAGCGTAAAGCCTACAAACTGGTTGCCATCGGTACCTCCACCGGCGGCCCGGTTGCCCTGCAGCGCGTCCTGACCCAGTTGCCGGCCAGCTTTCCGGCGCCGATCGTGCTGGTTCAGCACATGCCGGCGGCCTTCACCAAGGCGTTTGCCGAGCGTCTGGACAAACTCTGCCATATCAGCGTCAAGGAAGCCGAAGACGGCGACATTCTGCGTCCGGGCCTGGCGCTGTTGGCACCGGGCGGCAAGCAATTGATGATCGACGGCCGGGGCGCGGTGAAAATCCTCCCGGGCGACGACCGACTCAACTACAAGCCGTGCGTGGACATCACCTTCGGTTCCGCGGCCAAGTCGTACGGCGACAAAGTTCTGGCGGTGGTGCTGACCGGCATGGGCGCCGACGGTCGCGAAGGCGCTCGCCTGCTCAAGCAGGCTGGCAGTGCTGTATGGGCCCAGGACGAAGCAAGTTGTGTGATCTATGGCATGCCGATGGCCATCGTCAAAGCTGAACTCGCCGACGCGGTGTACAGCCTGGACGACATTGGCAGGCATTTGGCCGAGGCGTGTATCTAATGGATGTTCTAAGCCTGATTGGCATCATCATGGCGTTCGTCGCCATCATCGGCGGTAACTATCTCGAAGGCGGCCACCTCGGCGCACTGGCCAACGGCCCGGCTGCGCTGATCGTGCTCGGCGGGACCATTGGTGCGGCATTGCTGCAATCGCCGATGAGCGCGTTCAAGCGCGCCATGCAGATTCTGGCGTGGATTCTGTTCCCGCCCCGTGTCGATCTGGCCGGTGGCATCGATCGCGTGGTGAACTGGAGCCTGACCGCCCGCAAGGAAGGCTTGCTCGGCCTTGAAGGTGTGGCCGATGCCGAGCCCGACAGCTACGCGCGCAAAGGCCTGCAACTGCTGGTTGACGGTGCCGAGCCGGAAGCGATCCGCAGTATTCTGGAGGTTGATTTCTACACCCAGGAAAGCCGCGATATCGAAGCTGCCAAAGTCTTCGAGAGCATGGGCGGCTACGCGCCGACCATCGGTATTATCGGCGCGGTGATGGGCCTGATTCACGTCATGGGTAACCTGGGCGATCCGTCACAATTGGGTAACGGCATTGCCGTGGCCTTCGTCGCTACCATCTACGGTGTGGCCAGTGCCAACCTGGTGCTGCTGCCCATCGCCGCCAAGCTCAAATCCATCGCTTTGCGCCAGTCACGTTATCGCGAAATGTTGCTGGAAGGGATCCTGTCGATCGCCGAAGGTGAAAACCCTCGCTCCATTGAGTTGAAGCTCCAGGGCTTCATGGATTAAGGGAATAACCTCATGGCCCGTCGTCGCCAGCATGAAGAACATGTAAACCATGAACGTTGGCTGGTTTCCTATGCCGACTTCATCACCTTGCTGTTCGCCTTTTTCGTGGTGATGTACTCCATCTCGTCGATCAACGAAGGCAAGTACAAGATTATCTCCGAGGCGTTGATCGGGGTCTTCGCCGATAACGACAGCGCCCTCAAGCCGATCCCGATCGGCGAAGAGCGGCCCAAGACCGTGACCCCGGCCAAGCCCCTGGTCAAGGACAGTGAGCAGGTCGATGCCGGCGTCGCCGGTGCCAGCGATCCGCTCAAAAGCATCGCCGACGACATCAGTGCGGCCTTCGGTGACCTGATCAGTTCCAATCAGATGACCGTGCGCGGCAATGAGTTGTGGGTCGAGATCGAGCTCAATTCCAGCCTGTTGTTCGGCAGCGGCGACGCCATGCCCAGCGACATTGCATTCAATATCATCGACAAGGTGGCGGCGATCCTGAAACCCTTCGACAACCCGATTCACGTCGAAGGCTTTACTGACGATCAACCGATCCGCACCGCGCAATACCCGACCAACTGGGAGCTGTCGTCGGCCCGTTCTGCAAGCATCGTGCGCATGCTCGCGATGCAGGGGGTGAACCCCGGTCGCCTGGCCTCCGTGGGTTACGGTCAATTCCAGCCGGTGGCCAATAACGCGACCGCCGAAGGTCGCGCACGCAACCGCCGGGTGGTGTTGGTGGTGTCGCGCAACCTTGATGTGCGCCGCAGCCTGACGGGCACCGGCACCGCTCATGCGCAACCGGATGCGGCATTGAAGCGTGCTGGCACACAAACTGCACCGACCCCGGCCAAGGCGCCGGTACGAGAGAGTGCCGTCAATTCTCCGTCACCCGCATTAACACGTTGAGCTATTTCTCGGTTGGTTCATTGGGCCGGGAGGAACAATCCGAATGAGAGTCTGGGCAGTCGCCAATCAAAAGGGTGGTGTTGGTAAAACCACTTCCTCTATCGCCTTAGCCGGTTTGCTGGCCGAAGCGGGCAAGCGCGTGGTCGTCGTCGACCTCGACCCCCACGGCTCCATGACCAGCTATTTCGGTTACGATCCGGACAGTCTGGAACACAGTAACTACGATCTGTTTTTGCATAAGGGCAGCGTGCCCCAAGGCTTGCCCGGCCAGTTGCTGCTGTCGACCAGCGACAAGCGCATCTCCCTGTTGCCGTCCAGTACCGCCCTGGCCACCCTTGAACGTCAGTCGCCGGGCCAGAGTGGTCTGGGGCTGGTGATTGCCAAGAGTCTGGCGCAGCTGTGGCAGGACTTCGATTACGCGGTGATCGACAGCCCGCCCTTGCTCGGTGTGTTGATGGTCAATGCCCTGGCGGCGAGCCAGCAACTGGTGATCCCGGTGCAGACCGAACACCTGGCGGTCAAAGGCCTGGAGCGCATGGTCAACACCCTGGCGATGATCAACCGGTCACGCAAACAGGCGTTGCCGTTCACCATCATTCCAACCTTGTTCGACCGCCGCACGCAAGCCTCCCTCGGGACGCTGCGGGTATTGCGCGACAAGTTCCCGGAAGAAATCTGGCAGGGCTACATCCCCGTGGACACGCGGCTGCGCGACGCCAGCCGGGCCGGGCTCACGCCTTCGCAGTTCGACGGCAAGAGCCGTGGCGTCCTCGCATACCGTGCGCTTCTCAAGCATCTGCTGACCGCACAACTTGTCCCGCAGGTGGCCTGAGATGACCTCGGCTTTTGTAGGAGCAAGCTTGCTCGCGATGGACGACAACGATAGCGCGGGCTGTCTGAATGATCGCGTTTTCCGGGAGTGTTTCGCGAGCAAGTGGAATCGTCGCTCCGTCGCTTCTGCAGGTGAGCGCTCATGAGTCGACTGGTCAACACGACATCGCGCCCGCAACTGGCGTTGCAGTCTTATCTGGACAATCTGCTGCAAGACGCAACCCTGGAGGCGTTCGAAGCGCTCCCCGTGGTCGAGGAAGTCGTCGACGCGGTCAAGGCTATCGAAGAGCAGGGCGTACTGGATGAATTCCAGGCCGCCGTACTCGAAGAACAGGCACGTGACGCACAGAAAGTTGCAGTCGCCGTACCGCACGTTGCTTCTGCAGTTCCTGTGGCCAAGCCGGTAGTGACCGAAACTGCATCTCCCGTTCTGGCACCGGTTTCGACCATCGCGCCGCTGCTGCAAGCGCTAGTGGCGCCGGTGGTCGAAGTGCCGCAAGCCCTCGTGGAATCTTCGGTCGAGGAGCCCCAGGCCCTGGTACCACCGGTGGTCGAAGTGCATCTGCCACCGGGCAACACGCCGCCACCTGTGCAAACCGACGGTCGTCCGGCCTGGGCGGCAGAGCCTTTCGAATGCCTGCTGTTCGATGTTGCCGGGTTGACCCTGGCGGTGCCGTTGGTGTGCCTGGGATCGATCTATTCCCTGGCCGGCCAAGAGCTCACGCCGTTGTTCGGCCAGCCGGAGTGGTTCCTGGGCATCCTGCCCAGTCAGGCCGGCAACCTGAAGGTGCTGGATACCGCGCGTTGGGTCATGCCGGATCGATACCGCGACGATTTCAGGCAGGGCCTGCAATACGTCATTTCGGTCCAGGGCTACGAGTGGGGTCTGGCGGTGCATCAGGTCAGCCGCTCATTGCGCCTGGACCCGAACGAAATCAAATGGAGAAGTCATCGAGGTCAGCGGCCATGGCTGGCCGGCACGGTGATCGAACACATGTGCGCTTTGCTTGATGTCGCCTCGCTGGCCGAATTGATCGCCAGCGGCGGGGCAAAGCAAATGGCCGGCGTCAAGCCGATCCACAAGCACACATAAGCCGAATAACAGACTAGCGACGCCACTCGATGGCGTCGCACGGAACACACACCGCCAGGGCGGTTTTTTGAGGGGGCAGGGTATGAACGACAAGGCAACGGCGGCAAAGGGTTCCGAAGATCCGATCCTGCAATGGGTCACCTTCAAGCTGGACAACGAGACCTACGGCATCAACGTGATGCGCGTCCAGGAAGTGCTGCGTTACACCGAAATCGCCCCGGTTCCCGGTGCCCCGAGCTACGTGCTGGGCATCATCAACCTGCGCGGCAACGTCGTCACCGTGATCGACACCCGCCAGCGCTTCGGCCTGATGAATGCCGAGATCAGCGACAACACCCGTATCGTCATCATCGAAGCCGACAAGCAAGTGGTCGGGATCATGGTCGACAGCGTGGCCGAGGTGGTTTACCTGCGGCAGTCGGAAATCGAGACCGCGCCGAACGTCGGTAACGAAGAGTCCGCCAAGTTCATTCAAGGCGTGTGCAACAAGAACAACGAACTGCTCATCCTGGTCGAACTCGACAAAATGATGAGCGAAGAAGAATGGTCGGAACTGGAGAACATCTGATTGATTCTCGAGGTTGCGGTCATTGTCCTGTTCCTGTTCTGGGCAGGCACCCTGGCAATGTTCCTGGCGTACATTCGCGCGCAGAAACTGATTGCCGCACAACAGACCAAGGGCGATGTGCTGCGCGAACAGCGCATCAAGGACCTGGCCAAGCGCGTTGACGATTATCAGAACGGCAATGTGCGCATGGGCGAAGACCTGCACGAACTGCGCTCGATCGTCGCGCCGCTGCCGGACAAGCTGGCCCAGCTGGAACAGCGCGACCCAACCAGCCTGTCGTTCGCCCAGGCGGCGCGGCTGGTCGGCATGGGCGCCAGCGTTGATGAACTGACTCAGTCCTGTGGCTTGACCCAGGCTGAGGCGGAGTTGATGAGCAAGTTGCACAAGAACTGATAGAAATGCCTGCTCGCGATGGACGTTAACGATGACGCGGGTCTCCTGGAGAAAAGCGGCGCTCATACCTCCATCGCGAGCGTGCTCGCTCCTACAGTGGTTCTATGTCCGGCACAGAACATGTGTTCACCGCAGATTACCTGTGGAGGCGCAGTTGATGAGCAAGTTGCACAAGCACTGATAGAAATCTGTAGGAGCGAGCCTGCTCGCGATGGACGTTAACGATGACGCGGGCTTCCTGGAGAAACACGGCGCTCATACCGCCATCGCGAGCATGCTCGCCCCTATAGTGGTTCTATGTCCGGCACAGAACATGTGTTCACCGCAGATTAGCTGTGGGAGGCGCAGTTGATGAGCAAGTTGCACAAGCACTGATAGAAATCTGTAGGAGCGAGCATGCTCGCGATGGACGTTAACGATGACGCGGGCCTTCTGGAGAAACGCGG
>NZ_JBWKOF010000020.1:0-95014 GCF_059415945.1 Pseudomonas sp. GW821-FHT09H03
CCTCGCAAGCGGGCATACCACAAGACTACCCACAGCCATCATCGATTTCGCCGCCATCCAAACCTACTCAAGGCAGGCCCGCAGCAAATCATTGCCTGTGCTCCTGAGCAAGTTTGGGTTGCGGATATAACCTATCTGCCTACCCAGGAGAGCGTTGCTTATCTGAGCCTGATCACCGACGCATACTCGCGTAAAATAGTGGGACATCATGTGCATGAGAGCTTGCATACAGAGTCGGTGCTCAAAGCGCTGAAGAAGGCTGTAGGAGGAAGGAAAACCAAGCAGCCGCTGGTTCATCACTCAGACCGTGGGGCCCAGTATTGCTCCGACCTTTATCAGCGTTTTCACACCAAACACGGGGTCATTTGTTCGATGACCGATGGCTATGACTGCTATCAGAACGCGATGGCGGAGCGAATAAACGGGATTTTGAAGACGGAGTTTTTGCTGCAGCGCCCCAAGAACCTGGCCGACGCGGTGAGAATGGTTGATGAATCAGTGCTGATCTACAACGCGGAGCGGCCACATCTGGCCTTGAAATACAAAACGCCCGATGCGGTGCATCGGGCGTTTTGAGACTGAAACAGGTGTAAACCTATTTCAGGACTAGACACGGTGTTATCGCTTACTTAAAGGCCATTGGCAGCCTTGAACTCGCGACGACGACGGTGCAGCACCGGCTCGGTATAACCGTTCGGTTGCTTGGTGCCTTCAATCACCAGTTCGACCGCCGCCTGGAAGGCGATGTTGCTGTCGAAGTTTGGTGCCAGCGGACGATACAGCGAATCGCCAGCGTTCTGACGGTCAACCACCGGCGCCATGCGCTTGAGGCTTTCCATAACCTGTTCTTCTGTGACGATGCCGTGACGCAGCCAGTTGGCGATGTGCTGGCTGGAAATACGCAGCGTGGCACGGTCTTCCATCAGGCCGACATCATTGATGTCTGGCACTTTCGAACAGCCTACGCCCTGGTCGATCCAGCGCACCACGTAACCGAGAATGCCCTGGGAGTTGTTGTCCAGTTCGTTCTTGATCTGCTCGGCAGTCCACTGAGGGTTGACGGCCAGCGGGATGGTCAGGATGTCATCCACCGAAGCGTGGGCACGTTTGGCCAGCTCGGCCTGGCGGGCGAACACGTCAACCTTGTGGTAGTGCAGCGCGTGCAGGGCAGCGGCGGTCGGTGACGGCACCCAGGCGGTGTTGGCACCGGCCAGCGGGTGAGCGACTTTCTGTTCAAGCATGGCAGCCATCAGGTCTGGCATCGCCCACATGCCTTTACCGATCTGTGCACGACCTTGCAAGCCAGTGCTCAGGCCGATATCGACGTTGGAGTTCTCGTAGGCGCCGATCCATTTTTCCGCCTTCATGTCTGCCTTGCGCACCATCGGGCCGGCTTCCATGGAGGTGTGGATTTCATCGCCCGTGCGGTCGAGGAAACCGGTGTTGATGAACACTACACGCTCGCTGGCGGCCTTGATGCAGGCCTTGAGGTTGATCGTGGTACGACGCTCCTCGTCCATGATCCCGACTTTGAGGGTGTTGCGCGGCAGGCCCAGCACGTCTTCGATGCGACCGAACAGCTCGTTGGTGAACGCCGCTTCTTCAGGACCATGCATCTTCGGCTTCACAATGTAGATGGAGCCGGTGCGGGTGTTTTTGCGCGAGGTGTTGCCGTTCAGGTTGTGCATCGATGCCAGGCACGTGACCAGGCCATCGAGAATACCTTCAGGCACTTCGTTGCCGTCTTTGTCGAGGATCGCATCGATGGTCATCAGGTGACCGACGTTGCGCACGAACAACAGCGAACGCCCGTGCAGGTTTACCGCGTTACCGTCGACACCGGTGTAAGTGCGATCGGCGTTCATGGTGCGGGTAAACGTCTTGCCACCCTTGGCGACTTCTTCCGACAGGTCGCCCTTCATCAGGCCGAGCCAGTTGCGGTAGATCACCACTTTGTCATCGGCATCAACAGCCGCGACCGAGTCTTCGCAGTCCATGATGGTGGTCAGTGCGGCTTCCATCAGGATGTCTTTGACGCCCGCTGCGTCGGTCTGGCCGACCGGGGTGCTGGCGTCGACCTGGATTTCGAAATGCAGGCCGTTGTTTTTCAGCAGGATCGCAGTCGGTGCAGTGGCATCGCCCTGGAAACCGATCAGCTGTGCATCGTTGCGCAGTCCGGTGTTGCTGCCGCCTTTGAGGGCGACCACCAGTTTGCCGTCGACGATCTTGTAGCCGGTGGAATCGACATGGGAACCGGCCGCCAATGGTGCCGCTTCGTCAAGGAAGGCGCGGGCGAAGGCGATGACCTTGTCACCACGAACCTTGTTGTAGCCTTTGCCTTTTTCCGCGCCATCGGCTTCGCTGATGGCATCGGTGCCGTAGAGCGCGTCATACAGCGAACCCCAGCGGGCGTTCGAGGCATTGAGAGCGAAACGGGCGTTCATTACCGGCACCACCAGTTGTGGTCCGGCCATGCGGGCGATTTCTTCGTCGACGTTTTGCGTCGTGGCCTGGAAATCGGCCGCTTCTGGCAGCAGATAACCTATTTCTTGCAGGAAGGCTTTGTAGGCCACGGCGTCATGCGCCTGACCGGCCCTGGATCGGTGCCAGCCATCGATACGAGCCTGAAAATCATCGCGTTTGGCGAGTAGGGCTTTGTTCTTCGGCGCCAGGTCATGAATGACCTTGTCGGCACCGGCCCAGAACTTGTCGGCGGTGAGGCCGGTACCGGGAATGGCTTCGTTGTTCACGAAGTCGAACAGGACTTTGGCGACCTGCAGGCCACCGACTTGAACGTGTTCAGTCATTGCTTGCCTCACTCTGCTCAGCTATTTCGCTTTTCAGCTCTTCAATTTAACAATGAAGCCTTGGGCCATTTAAACCACAAACCCGTCTACCAGTACATGCCAATCACGGGCAGCTGGGTTGGGACCAATCAACGGCTTAGGGCCTTGCTGACAGGGCTTTCAGGGTTGCAAACGTGCCTGCGGCAGACATCGATCCAACGTTATGTAGTGCGCGCTGCGGCATACTACATGATGAATTGCGGTTGTGAAAATCAGACTAATTACGTCGTTCTGCGACCCCATGACGCATTGCGGTCACGGTGCGGAACAGGATGTTCTCAAAAAACTACTGGATTGTTCCAGTTAAATATAAAAAGTTGTACACGATTTGTTGGCTGGCATTAGCTCGGCGGTGTGTCGGATCGCCAGCAAGCCGGCTCCTACGGGGGGTTGGCAATTTTTGGAGGCGCTGGCTTGCCAGCGATGGCGTCAGCCGATTCAGCGCAGAAACAACTCTTGCCTATACTTGGTTTTCTATAACAAAAGTCATGACCAGAGGGCTGCGCCATGGACCACCTCGTACTCACTGTAATCGCACCGGACAAGCCAGGGCAGGTCGAGCGCATTGCCCAGTGCATTGCCGAGCACGGCGGCAACTGGCTGGAAAGCCGCATGTCGCGCATGGCCGGGCAGTTCGCCGGGATTCTGCGGGTAGGCGTACCCGCAGAGGCCTACGATGAGTTGGTCGATGCCCTGCAAGCCTTGTCTGCCCACGGCATTCGCGTGCTGATTGCCGAAAGCGGCATTGAACAATCCTGCACCTGGAAGCCGATCGCCATGGAACTGGTGGGCAATGACCGTCCGGGGATCGTGCGCGACATCACGCGCTTGTTGAGCGAGCAGGGGGTGAACCTGGAGCGGCTCGTGACCGATGTGCGCCCGGCGCCGATGAGCAGCGAGCCGTTGTTCCACGCCGAGGCGCTGCTCGCCGTTCCACTGACGTTGTCCCTGGACGTGTTGCAGTCACGCCTGGAAACCCTGGCAGACGATCTGATGGTGGAATTGGTGCTGCGCAGCGAGCCCTGAGAGGTTATCCAAGTTAAACGTGCACCTGCCTGTGGATAACCTGTAGAGACACCCCGCCAGCCCACGCCGGCCGGGGTTCTTCAGGATCTGATCAAAAAACCAACAGTTTCAGGGACTTGCGCACAAACGCCGGGGATCACGCTGTGGATAACCTTGGGAAGGAACGATGCAGGCCACGTAATACGTGGCTTGCAGAGGTTTGTGTGTTTTTTGATCAGCCGCGGCGGCGCAAGCTTACCCACGCGTCGATGCTGTAAACCGCCAGGCCCGCCCAGATAAAAATGAACGCCAGCAGCGTGCTGGACGACAAGTGTTCGCCAAACAGCAGCACGGCTTGCAACAGCACCAGCGTCGGCGCCAGGTACTGGAGAAACCCGAGGGTTGTGTAGGGCAAATGCCGTGCAGCGGCGTTGAAACAGACCAGCGGCACCAGCGTGACAGGTCCGGCAGCGACCAGCCACCAGGCTTCGGAGGTGGACCAGAATTCGGCCTGGGCACTGCTGGCGGTCGGGTTGAACAGCAACCAGGCGACGGCAATCGGTACCAGCATCCAGGTTTCCACGACCAGGCCGGGCAGTGCCTTGACCGGTGCCTGCTTGCGAATCAGGCCGTAGAACCCGAAGGTCAGCGCCAGCACCAGCGACACCCAAGGCAGGCTGCCGACTTGCCAGACCTGCTGCGCCACACCGACTGCCGCGAGGCCGACGGCAACCCACTGCATGCGCCGCAGGCGTTCACCGAGGATCAGCATGCCCAGCAGGACGTTCACCAGTGGGTTGATGTAGTAGCCGAGGCTGGCATCGAGCATGCGTCCGTTGTTCACCGCCCAGACATAGGTCAGCCAGTTGGCCGCGATCAACGTGCCGCTCAGGGCCAGGATCGCCAGTCGTCGTGGGTTGTCCCGCAACTCGCGCCACCAGCCCGGGTGCTTCCAGACCATCAGCAGCAAGGCGCCAAACAGGGCAGACCACAGCACGCGATGAACGATGATCTCCACGGCGGGAACGCTGGCAATGGCTTTGAAATAGAGTGGGAAAAGTCCCCAGATGATGTAGGCACTCAGGCCCAGAATATACCCGCGACGCGGGTTGGCGGCTTGCATGCAGAATCCTTGCTTAGGTAGCTAACAAAGAAGGGATTGTAAGGAGATTTGTCTGCGGATGTCTTACTGCAATAGTCAGGAAATTGTGAACAGCAAACCCCTGTAGGAGCGAGCAGGCTCGCGATGAACTCAAAGACGGCGCGGGGTATCAGGTTCCCCGCGTTATCGTTGACCACCATCGCGAGCCTGCTCGCTCCTACAGGGGAACTGTTCAGAACAGTTTCAATGGTTCTTCGTTGAGTGCCGCTAGCTGCTCACGCAATGCCAACACCTGATCCCCCCAATACCGTTCCGTGCCAAACCACGGAAAACTGCGGGGAAATGCCGGGTCGTCCCAGCGGCGGGCCAGCCAGGCGCTGTAGTGCATCAGCCGCAAGGCGCGCAGAGGTTCGATCAGGGCCAGTTCCCGTGGATCGAAGTCGTGGAATTCGTTGTATCCGTCCATCAACTCCGAGAGCTGGCCCAGGCAGTCCTGGCGATCACCGGCGAGCATCATCCAGATGTCCTGCACCGCCGGGCCCATGCGGCAGTCATCGAGATCGACGATGTGGAACATTTCGTCACGACACATCATGTTGCCCGGGTGGCAATCACCGTGCATGCGGATGTTCTGGTGCGGTGTATTGCTGTAGGCATCTTCCACACGCTTGAGCAGGTCGCGGGCCACTGATTCGTAGGCCGGTAGCAGGCTGCGGGGAATGAAATTGCCTTCGAGCAAGGTCGCCAGCGAATCATGGCCGAAGTTTTTCACGGCCAGCGCTTCACGGTGCTCAAAGGGCTTGGTGGCGCCAACGGCGTGCAGGCGACCGAGCAATTGTCCCAGACGATACAACTGATCGAGGTTGCCGGGCTCGGGTGCCCGGCCGCCTCGACGCGGGAATAAGGTGAAACGGAAGCCGTTATGTTCGTGCAGGGTTTCACCGTTGTGAATCATCGGCGCAACGACGGGCACCTCGACCTCGGCGAGCTCGAAGGTGAACTGGTGTTCTTCCAGAATCGCTTCGTTGGTCCAGCGTTGCGGCCGGTAGAACTTGGCGATCAGCGGCTCGGCGTCTTCGATGCCGACCTGATAGACGCGGTTCTCGTAGCTGTTGAGCGCGAGAATGCGCGCGTCGCTGAGAAAGCCGATGCTTTCGACGGCATCGAGCACGAGGTCTGGCGTAAGGGTTTCAAACGGGTGGGCCATGCTGACTCCTGCGCGCAGCAGGCTGCTGCGTCCGGCCAGGCATGGTAGCGCAGACGGGCTGCTTTAGGGGCTGGGCTTGAGATATGTGGTGTCTGGGCTGACGCCATCGCGAGCAGGCTCGCACACAGGTGATCGGTGTTGTGCCGAAGTTTGCATGCACACAGACGATCCAATGTGGGAGCCTGCTCGCGATGAGGGCCGATCAGGCGCCGACGATCCCGCCATCTTCGCGAGTAATTGCCATCACCGAAGAGCGCGGCTTGCCGTTGGGCAGGTGCTCGGGGAACGTCGAACCGCCGTTTTCTCCCGGATGCTGAATCCCGACAAACAGGGTTTTCTGGTCCGGAGCAAAGCTGATACCGGTGACTTCACAGCCCACCGGACCGACCATGAAACGACGAATCTCCCCGGTCACCGGATCAGCGCAGAGCATCTGGTTATTGCCCATGCCCGCGAAATCCCCGGCATTGCTCGAATCGCCATCAGTCAGGATCCACAACCGCCCGGCCTTGTCGAAGCCCAGTCCGTCCGGGCTGTTGAACATGTTCTGTGGCGTGATGTTCGACGATCCGCCTTTTGCGGTGCCGGCGTGAACCCCCGGGTTACCGGCGACGACGAACAGGTCCCAGGCAAAGGTTTTTGAGCCGTGATCGTCACGCTCGGTGCGCCAGCGCAGAATCTGCCCGTAGACGTTTTTCTCCCGCGGATTAGGTCCGCCCACCGGCTGGCCGTCTTCCCCGCGTTTCGCGTTGTTGGTCAGCGTGCAGTAGACCTGGCCATCCTTGGGGCTGACCACGATCCATTCCGGACGGTCCATGCGCGTGGCCTTGACTACGCTGGCCGCGAGCCGCGCGTGAATCAGCACTTGGGCCTGGTCGGCAAAGCCGCTGCTGGCGTCGATACCGTTTTTGCCGTGGGTCAGCTCGATCCATTCACCCTGACCTTTCGGGTGGTCGGCATTGCCGTCGCCAGCGTCGAAGCGCGCCACGTACAGGGTGCCGTGGTCCAGCAGGTCGCGGTTGGCCTTGGGGTTCTTGTGGTCGATCTTGTCGCGGCTGACGAACTTGTAGATGAACTCGCCGCGCTCATCGTCGCCCATGTACACCACGGCATGACCGTCGCCGGTCTCGGCCAGGGCGGCGTTTTCATGTTTGAAACGGCCCAGGGCCGTGCGCTTGACCGGGGTCGATTGCGGATCGAACGGGTCGATTTCCACCACCCAGCCATGACGGTTCAGTTCGTTGGGATTCTTCGCCATGTCGAATCGTTCGTCGTGCTGGTGCCAGTTGATCTCTTTGCTGGTGGCCACCACTGCGTAGCGTTTCTGCGCGGCGTCGAATTTCTGCTCGGCATTGCTGCTGCCGAAGCAGTCGGTGAAGTTCTCCTCGCAGGTCAGGTATGTGCCCCACGGTGTCTTGCCGTTGGCGCAGTTCTGGAAGGTGCCGAGAACGTTCTTGCCCTGTGGGTCGGCGCTGGTTTTCAGCAGCTCATGACCGGCAGCAGGACCGCTCAGGCTGATCGGCGCATTGCCATGAATCCGGCGGTTGTAGCGTGAGCCCTGGACGAAGTGCCATTGGCCGTCCTTGCGCTGCACCTCGATCACCGACACACCTTCGCAGGCCAGCGCTTTGCGCACTTCTTCGGCCGATTGCGGCATGCCGCCGTGGGGGTAGAGGTAGCGGTAGTTGGTGTATTCGTTGTTGATGGCCATCAGCGCCCGGTCGTTTTCACCGGGAAACTCGAAAAGGCTCATGCCGTCGTTGTTGTCACCGAACTGCAGTTCCTGGTGTTCGGCGCTGCCGTTGCCGCTCGGGTCGAAGGCCGGACCGTCCTTGTGCAGCGGCTGGCCCCAACTGATCAATACCGAAGACTTGTAACCCGGCGGCAGGGTGATGGTGTCGCTGGTGGCGGCGGCAATACTTTCAAATCCCAACAACTGGCTGTTGCCGGCGCTGACACTGGCGGCCAGTACGCTGCGGCTCAACAGGTTGCCACCGAGGAACATCGCGGCACCGCAAAGGGCCCCCGCGCTGATGAAGCCGCGACGGCTGAGACCGACCATGTTTTCGAGGTCGGTGGCTTGGTTTTCTTCTAATAGGCTCATTTCAGGCTCCCTGCGGTCAGAGCAGTCACCTTAATGATCGAGGATGAAACTTTTGTTGCAGTAGTGTTTACAGCGGCGTGCCCAGCAAAACCATGGAGGGTGAAAACTCCACACGCACCGGTTTGCCGATGCCAAGCCCCTGAGTTTCAAGATGTTCTGGCTCAGCCAGGGCACAGAGTGTCAGGCCACCGGGCAGGGTGATGCGCACTTCGCTGGGGCCATCTTCGGCATCGAGTATCTTCTCGATGATTCCTCTCAAGCAGTTGCTTGCGCAGGTTTCGCGGGTGTCGAGCGCCAGTACGTCGAGCCAGCCGGCCTTGATCAAGGCCACGACTTCGGTACCGATCTGCAATTCCAGGCGTTCGGTACTGTCGTGAGTGATCTGGGCATTGATGATCAAGCCCTCGGCGATTTGCAGGCGAATCAGATCGTTACGCCCATGGGAATCGATCGCCACGACCTTGCCATGTAACTGATTGCGCGCACTGGTTCGCAGCATCAAGCGTCCCAGCAGATCGAGGTCGCTCGCGTCTTCAGCCGCTTCCAGAACCTGGGCCTGCAGCGCTTGCAGTTTCTGATACAAGCGCAACACGCGCTCACCCTCGCTGGACAGCTTCGCCCCGCCACCGCCCTTGCCGCCGACAACCCGTTCCACCAGCGGTTTCTGCGCCAGGTTGTTCAGCTCATCAATGGCATCCCAGGCTGCCTTGTAACTCAGGCCGGCGCTTTTTGCGGCGCGGGTGATCGAGCCCTGTTCGGCAATGTGCTGCAGCAGGGCAATGCGCTGCGGGCGGCGGACAATGTGCTGGGATAACAAGGTAGGCAGGGACATGGCAAAACGCTTTGGCTGTGGCAATGGGGAGACGTTGGCGGCTCGGGGCGCGGGAGTCAAGTCAGGGCGACTCGCCAGGCTTGGGGGTACGAGCCAGGCAATAGACATCGACCCGCGCCGCGCCGGCATCCACCAACAGACGAGCCAGCGCTTGTGTCGTGGCGCCGGTAGTCAGCACGTCGTCGACCAGGGCCAGGTGTTTGCCTTTGACGGTGACGTTGGCTGCCAGGGCGAAAGCGTTGCGCAGGTTTTTATGCCGGGCATCGGCATTCAGTTCCTGTTGTGCGTCGGTGTCTTGTGTTCGCAGGAGTAGCCGTTCGTCACAAGCAAGGTCGAGACCGGCGCCGAGCCACCGAGCCAGCATCGCAGCCTGGTTGAAACCCCGTTGGCGCAGGCGCCGCTTGGCCAGAGGCACGGGCACCAATGCGTCGGGGCGGTCCAGGCCATTATCGAAGTTATGCTGCACCGATTGCGCGAGCAGTTCGGCGAGCAGACGGCCGAAGGGCCATTTCGCACTGTGCTTGAAACGAGTGATCAGGCTGTCGATCGGAAAGTTGTAGGTCCAGGGTGCAATAACTCGTTCGAAAGCCGGCGGATGCTTCAGGCATTGACCGCAGTACAAGCCTGCGCCAGGCAGGGGCAGGGCACAGGTCTGGCACTGATCGCCGAGCCAAGGCAATTCTGTTTCGCAGGCCGTGCAGATAGGGATGATGTCGTCGGCGGGCTCATCGCAGAGTAAACAGGCTTGTTTGTTTTTTAACCAGATGTAAACCGGTCCATCGTATCGTGGTTGACAGCGCATCACTCTTCCTTAAATATGCCGAAACATTTGTGAAGCAACTGCGGGTCTCCATGACCCAGTCGCCTGCCAAGCATAATTCAAAGGAAACACCCATGAGCGCCAGCACCACTGCAACCCTGCGTCATGACTGGTCTTTGGCCGAAGTCAAAGCACTCTTCGTTCAACCGTTCAATGACCTGTTGTTCCAGGCGCAGACGGTGCACCGCGCACATTTCGACGCCAACCGCGTCCAGGTGTCGACCCTTCTGTCGATCAAGACCGGCGCCTGCCCGGAAGATTGCAAATATTGTCCGCAGTCCGGTCACTACAACACCGGTCTGGAAAAAGAGAAGCTGATGGAAGTGCAGAAGGTCCTCGAAGAGGCTGCTCGCGCCAAGGCCATCGGTTCCACCCGTTTCTGCATGGGCGCAGCGTGGAAACACCCTTCGGCCAAAGACATGCCGTACGTGCTGAAGATGGTCGAGGGCGTAAAAGCCCTTGGTCTGGAAACCTGCATGACCCTCGGTCGCCTCGATCAGGAGCAGACCGAAGCCCTGGCACAGGCCGGCCTTGACTACTACAACCACAACCTCGATACCTCGCCGGAGTTCTACGGCAGCATCATCACTACCCGCACCTACAGCGAGCGCCTGCAAACCCTGGCCTATGTGCGTGATTCGGGGATGAAGATCTGCTCCGGCGGTATCCTCGGCATGGGCGAGTCTCTCGACGACCGCGCCAATCTGCTGATCCAGTTGGCCAACCTGCCGGAGCACCCGGAGTCGGTACCGATCAACATGCTGGTGAAAGTCGCCGGCACGCCGCTGGAAAATGCCGACGATGTCGATCCGTTCGACTTCATCCGCATGCTCGCCGTTGCCCGGATCCTGATGCCCAAATCCCACGTGCGTCTGTCCGCCGGCCGCGAAGCCATGAATGAGCAGATGCAGGCCCTGGCGTTCTTCGCCGGCGCCAACTCGATTTTCTACGGGGAAAAACTGCTGACCACCGCCAACCCGCAGGCCGACAAGGACATGCAACTGTTCTCGCGCCTGGGAATCCTGCCGGAAGCCCGCGAAGAGCACGCCGACGAAGTGCATCAGGCAGCGATCGAACAGGCGCTGGTGGAGCAAAAGAACAGCGAGCAGTTCTACAACGCGGCTGTTTGAAGCTTCTGATGATACCGCTGATGGAATGCATCCCTCCTGTGGGAGCGGGCTTGCTCGCGAAGACGGACTGACATCCAGCAACGATGTCGACTGGCCTGACGCTTTCGCGAGCAAGCCCGCTCCCACCGGGAGGGGCGTGTTCTGATTTATGTAAATTGATCCACGAGGCCTGCATGTCTTTCGATCTCGCCGCACGCCTTGCTGCCCGCCGTGCCGAAAACCTCTATCGCCAGCGCCCCCTGCTCGAAAGCCCGCAAGGGCCGCAAGTGGTGGTCGATGGTCAATCCTTGCTGGCGTTCTGTAATAACGACTACCTGGGCCTGGCCAATCACCCGCAAGTGATCGAAGCCTGGCGCGCCGGCGCTTCGAAATGGGGTGTGGGCGGCGGCGCTTCGCATCTGGTCATCGGTCATAGCGGCCCGCATCACGCCCTGGAAGAAGCCTTGGCCGACCTGACCGGTCGCCCGCGTGCCCTGCTGTTCACCACCGGCTACATGGCCAACTTCGGGGCGGTGACGGCGCTGGTGGGGCAGGGAGATACGGTGCTCGAAGACCGGCTCAATCATGCCTCGTTGCTGGATGCCGGGTTGTTGTCCGGTGCGCGATTCAACCGTTATCTGCACAACGACGCCACCAGCCTGGCCAAGCGCCTGGAGAAAGCCACCGGCAATACGCTGGTGGTCACCGATGGCGTGTTCAGCATGGACGGCGACCTCGCCGATTTGCCGGCGCTGGCTCGGGAAACCAAGGCCAAAGGCGCATGGCTGATGGTCGACGATGCCCACGGTTTTGGTCCGCTGGGTGCCACCGGTGGCGGCAGCGTCGAGCATTTCGGCCTGAGCCAGGAAGACGTGCCGGTCCTGATCGGCACACTCGGCAAGGCGTTCGGTACGGCGGGGGCTTTTGTAGCGGGCAGCGACGAGTTGATAGAGAGCCTGATCCAGTTCGCCCGGCCCTACATCTACACCACCAGCCAGCCACCGGCACTGGCCTGTGCGACGCTGAAAAGTCTGGAACTGCTGCGTAGCGAACACTGGCGGCGCGAGCATTTGCAGACGCTGATCCGCCAGTTCCGCCGGGGTGCCGAACAGATTGGCCTGGAGCTCATGGACAGCTTCACGCCGATTCAGCCGATCATGATCGGCGACGCCGGTCGTGCGGTGCGCTTGTCGCAAATGCTGCGCGAGCGAGGCTTGATGGTCACGGCGATTCGTCCGCCCACCGTGCCCGCTGGCAGCGCACGCCTGCGGGTCACCCTGACCGCAGCCCACAGCGAGGCGCAGGTACAGCTATTGTTAGAAGGATTGGCCGACTGTTTCCAACAACTTGATCCGGAGCCGGGCCATGCGTGATCGACTGATTCTACTGCCCGGCTGGGGCCTCGGCGTTTCGCCGCTGGAACCCTTGGCCGCCGCGTTGCAAGGCCTGGATGAACGCCTGCGGGTGGAGATCGAGCCGTTGCCGGAGTTGGAGTCTAGCGATCTTGAAGAATGGCTCGATGAACTCGACTCCAATTTGCCTCAGGATGCCTGGCTCGGCGGCTGGTCTCTGGGCGGTATGCTCGCGTCCGCGCTCGCAGCCCGTCGCGGCGATCGCTGCTGTGGTTTGCTGACGCTGGCCAGTAACGCCGCATTTGTCGCCAGTGACCAATGGCCGAGCGCAATGGCTGGCGAAACCTTCGATGCGTTTCTTGCCGGTTGTGCGGCCGATTCGCGACTGACGCTCAAGCGCTTTTCACTGCTCTGCGCTCAAGGCGCCGAAGATCCCCGCGGCTTGTCGCGGCTATTGCTCGGCGGGGCGCCCCATACCCCGGCCGCCGTGTTGCTGAGCGGCCTGGAGCTGCTCGCACAACTGGACACACGCCAGGCCTTGCAGACTTTTCGCGGCCCGCAACTGCATTTGTTCGCCGGCGTCGATGCACTGGTGCCGGCCGAAGCGGCAAGCGATCTGCTGGCGTTGTTGCCAGACGTTGAAATCGGTCTGATCGAACAGGCCAGCCACGCATTTCTTCTGGAAGACCCCCACGGTGTGGCGGGGGCTATCCAGGCCTTTTTGCACGAGTGCGGCGATGACTGATCTGTCCCTTTCCCATCAGCCCGGTGGCTTGCCCGACAAGCGTCAGGTAGCGGCTTCGTTTTCCCGCGCGGCGGTGAGCTATGACAGCGTCGCCCAATTGCAGCGTGACGTAGGCAGCCAGTTGTTGAGTCGTTTGCCGGAGGATTTTTTTCCGCGACGCTGGCTGGACCTGGGCTGCGGCACCGGTCATTTCAGCCGTGCCCTGGGTTCGCGTTTTTCTACCGGTCACGGGGTGGCACTGGACATTGCCGAGGGCATGCTCAACCACGCCAGGCCATTAGGCGGCGCAGCGGATTTCATTGCCGGTGATGCCGAGTGTTTGCCGTTGCAGGAGTCGACTTGCGATTTGATCTACTCCAGCCTGGCGGTGCAGTGGTGCGAAGATTTCGCTTCGGTGCTCAGCGAGGCTCATCGGGTACTCAAACCGGGTGGGATTTTCGCGTTTGCTAGTCTATGCGTAGGCACATTGTGTGAGTTGCGTGATAGTTGGCGTAAGGTCGATGGCATGGTGCACGTCAACCGCTTCCGCGAGTTCGCTGTTTATCAACAGCTGTGTGCGGACAGTGGCTTGCGGGCGATCAGCCTGCAGACCCGTCCACATGTATTGCATTACCCGGATGTGCGCAGCCTGACCCATGAGCTCAAGGCGCTGGGAGCACATAATCTGAATCCTGGCCGGCCGGGTGGTCTGACCGGCAGGGCGCGGATTTTGGGTTTGGTTGAAGCGTATGAGCAGTTTCGTCAGGCCCAGGGACTGCCGGCGACTTATCAAGTGGTGTACGCCGTACTGGAGAAGCCCTTATGAGCGCAGCCTATTTCATTACCGGTACGGACACCGATGTCGGTAAAACCACCGTAGCTGCAGGTCTGTTACATGCCGCGCGTTCGGCGGGCATGAGCACGGCAGCGGGCAAGCCGGTTGCTTCCGGCTGCGACGTGACGCCCAAGGGCTTGCGTAACTCCGACGCCCTGGCGCTTTTAGCCGAGTGCTCGCTACCGCTGACTTATGCACAGGTCAATCCGTTGGCGTTCGAACCGGCCATTGCCCCGCATCTGGCGGCGCGCGAGGCCGGCGTGGCACTGACGGTGCAGTCATTGTTGGTGCCGATGCGGCAGATTCTCGACATGCAGGCGGATTTCACCTTGATCGAAGGTGCCGGCGGCTGGCGTGTGCCGCTGGCGGATCAGGACAATGTATCCGACCTGGCCATAGCCCTGGATCTGCCGGTGATTCTGGTGGTCGGAGTGCGACTGGGGTGTATCAATCATGCCTTGCTGACTGCCGAGGCGATTGCCCGGGACGGTCTGCAATTGGCGGGTTGGGTGGCCAATATCATCGATCCGAAGACCTCGCGCCTGGAAGAAAACCTCGCGACGCTTGCCGAACGGATACCGGCACCGTGCCTGGGCCGGGTGCCGAAACTCAAGACAGTCTCGGCCGAAGCGGTGGCCGAGCACTTGCAACTGGATCTGCTGGACTAGCTTTTGCCTATGACAAGGCATAGTGCCATTAGTGTTTTTGACGGGTGTTTTGCAAGCGGCTCTGCTTCAATGGTCACTGTTGATCCTTCACCAGGACGAACTCTCCCATGGAAATCTCAGGTAACAGCGCTTTTTATGCCGGTCTGAGCACTCTTCAGGCAGGCCAGAATCGTGTCGATCAAGCTGCCGGGCAGATCGCCAGTCATTCAATCGAACGCTCGGTCAGCAGCCAGTCCTCCGAGGCCCAGATCGATCGCCTGCAGTCGGTCGATCGCAGCCAGCGGTCGGACCTGACCAGTAATCTGGTGGAAATGGACCAGGGCCAATCCCAGGTCGAGCTGGGCGCCAGAGTCGCCAAGGCGTCCGATGAAGTGCTTGGAACCTTGATCGATACTTTCGCCTGACGCTTCACTGAATCCGCACCCCTGAAACGCCGCGTTTGTTCGCGGCGTTTTTCTGCGTAAGTCGTTCTTCCTCAACTAATCTTTTCTACACGGCAGGTAGCGATGCAAGGCGCCTGCCGCGTTGTTGCGTGCCTGGCTGAGTGGATATCGTGACCAGCGGCAAAAGAACGACGCTTGACAAGATTTCGGCGTAAACGTATGTTTCAAACAACTGTTTGATCGCAGCGACAAATCGCCGCGGTCGTTCATCCCCGGTTACATCAGCAGAGGTTTTTCGCTATGCCTGACTACAAGGCCCCCTTGCGTGATATTCGCTTCGTTCGTGACGAACTGCTCGGTTACGAAGCGCACTATCAGAGCCTTCCGGCTTGCGCAGACGCAACTCCGGACATGGTTGACGCCATTCTCGAAGAAGGCGCCAAGTTTTGTGAGCAGGTGCTGGCTCCGCTGAACCGCGTGGGTGACACTGAAGGCTGCACCTGGAGCGAGTCCGGCGTTAAGACGCCGACCGGTTTCAAAGAGGCCTACAAGCAATTCGTTGAAGGCGGCTGGCCAAGCCTGGCCCACGACGTAGAACACGGCGGCCAAGGCTTGCCGGAGTCCCTGGGTCTGGCAGTCAGCGAAATGGTTGGCGAGTCCAACTGGTCGTGGGGCATGTACCCAGGCCTGTCGCACGGCGCGATGAACACCATCTCCGAGCACGGCACCCCGCAACAGCAAGACGCTTACCTGACCAAACTGGTTTCCGGCGAATGGACCGGCACCATGTGCCTGACCGAACCGCACTGCGGCACCGACCTGGGCATGCTGCGTACCAAGGCCGAACCTCAGGCTGACGGTTCCTACAAAGTTTCCGGCACCAAGATATTCATCTCGGCCGGTGAACACGACATGGCCGACAACATCGTCCACATCGTACTGGCCCGCCTGCCGGATGCACCGGCCGGCACCAAAGGCATTTCCCTGTTCATCGTTCCGAAATTCATGCCCAACGCTGATGGTTCGATCGGTGAGCGTAACGCGGTGTCCTGTGGTTCCCTGGAACACAAGATGGGCATCCACGGCAACGCCACTTGCGTGATGAACTTCGACGCGGCCACCGGTTTCCTGATTGGCCCGGCGAACAAAGGCCTGAACTGCATGTTCACCTTCATGAACACCGCACGTCTGGGTACCGCACTGCAAGGTCTGGCCCACGCCGAGATCGGCTTCCAGGGCGGCTTGAAATACGCTCGTGATCGCCTGCAGATGCGCTCGCTGACTGGCCCGAAAGCGCCGGACAAAGCCGCTGACCCGATCATCGTGCATCCTGATGTACGTCGCATGCTGTTGACCATGAAGGCATTCGCCGAAGGCAACCGCGCGATGGTGTACTTCACCGCCAAACAGGTCGACATCGTCAAGTACGGCGTGGACGAAGAAGAGAAGAAGAAAGCCGACGCTCTGTTGGCGTTCATGACTCCGATCGCCAAAGCCTTCATGACCGAAGTCGGTTTCGAATCGGCCAACCACGGCGTGCAGATCTACGGCGGCCACGGCTTCATCGCCGAGTGGGGCATGGAGCAGAACGTTCGCGACAGCCGCATTTCGATGCTGTACGAAGGCACCACCGGTATCCAGGCACTCGACCTGTTGGGCCGTAAAGTGCTGATGACTCAAGGCGAGGCTTTGAAAGGCTTCACCAAGATCGTCCACAAGTTCTGCCAGACCAACGAAGGCAACGAAGCCGTTCAGGAATTCGTCGCGCCGCTGGCTGCACTGAACAAAGAGTGGGGCGAGCTGACCATGAAGGTCGGTATGGCTGCGATGAAAGACCGCGAAGAAGTCGGCGCGGCTTCCGTGGACTACCTGATGTACTCCGGTTACGCCTGCCTGGCCTACTTCTGGGCTGACATGGCGCGCCTGGCTGCGGAAAAACTGGCTGCCGGCACTTCCGAAGAGGCGTTCTACACCGCCAAGCTGCAGACTGCGCGCTTCTACTTCCAGCGCATCCTGCCGCGTACCCGCACTCACGTTGCAACCATGCTGTCGGGCGCCAACAACCTGATGGACATGAAAGAAGAGAACTTCGACCTGGGCTACTAAGTCCCGGCGAGGTTGTACAGGAAACCGCTGGTCCTTCGGGGTCAGCGGTTTTTTTGTATGCGAAAGCCTAGAACCAGCCCTCGCTGGTGTCTCGCCCTTGCATGACGGGCGCCCCGCTTGTCGGCAGTGAGGCTTTTTTTTGCAAATACCGCAGTATTTCACTCAGTAACTTGAGGGTTCTGCCGTTACAGTAGTTGGCACATTGCCATCTATTGAATCGACGGGTCGGAGCTTTACCCTTGCCACGTTCTTCCGCTGTACGTTTCAGTCATTTCCTGCCGTCACTGCTGCTGTTACTGGCGGGGCTCGCGGCTGCGTACATCAAGGACCTGAGCGTCTTCTTCACTTCACTGTTCAACGTGCTGCCAACCCTGGTGCTGCTGCTCGGCGGCGCCTACTGCGCGGTTTACCGACGTCAGCGTGAGTTGTTTCTGATGGCCACGGTGTACATCGCCTACTTTCTGCTCGACACCCAGACCGACTATTACCGCGACAACGGCAAGGTTCGCGACGACGCCGCCGTGGTCTTTCATTTGTGTTGTCTGCTGCTGCCGTTGATGTTTGGCGTGTTCGCGGCATGGCAGGAACGCACCCATCTGTTTCAGGATATGGTGGCGCGCTTTGCGGTGTTGCTGGCTGTCGGCAGCGTTGCGCTGGGCCTTGAGCAAAGTTACCCGCATGCGCTGTTGATCTGGCTGTCGGAGATTCGCTGGCCGGCGTTGCACGGTGCATGGATGAGTCTGATCCAGCTGTCTTACCCGGTATTCATTGCCGCTTTTCTTCTGCTGGCCTACCAGTACTGGCGTAACCCGAGGCCGCTGCATGCCGCGCAACTGGTGGGCTTGCTCGGGCTGTTCTGGATGTTGCCGAAAACTTTCATCCTGCCGTTCACCCTGAACATCATGTGCAGCCAGGTGATGCTGATGATCGCTGCGGCCGTGGCCCACGAGGCCTATCAGATGGCATTTCGCGACGAGCTGACCGGGCTACCGGGTCGTCGGGCGCTGAATGAGCGTATGCAGCGGTTGGGACGCAACTATGTGCTGGCCATGAGCGACGTCGACCACTTCAAGAAATTCAACGACACCCACGGCCACGACGTCGGCGATCAGGTGCTGCGCCTGGTCGCCAGCAAGCTGTCGAAAATCGGCGGCGGCGGGAAGGCGTATCGCTATGGCGGCGAGGAATTTGCACTGGTGTTTGCAGGCAAGACCCTCGAAGAGTGTATGCCGCACCTGGAAGTGATCCGGGAATCCATCGCTACCTACAACATCCAGTTGCGTAATCAGGACAACCGTCCCCAGGATGATAGTCAGGGGCGCCAGCGTCGCTCCGGTTCGGGTGCTTCGAGCGTGTCGGTAACGGTCAGTATCGGCGTAGCCGAACGGATCGATCAGCGCACCCCGGAAGAGGTGCTCAAGTCCGCAGACCAGGCCCTCTACAGTGCCAAGGGCGCCGGGCGTAACTGTGTGATGGCGTTCGGTCAGAACCGCCGTGGCGCGGTGCGCATGGACGCCGCTACGGTTCAGTGATGATGGCGCATTCAGGGTCTGCACTGTGATTGTCGGGTGTGGCCGCCGGCAGTAGGTTGATTCAATCTGCTGACGGAGAAATGACCATGCCTGAGTACAAAGCTCCCTTGCGCGACATGCGCTTTCTGATCGACCACGTCTTCGATTTTCATGGCAACTATGCGGCGCTGGGGGCTACCGACGCCAGCCCGGACATGGTCAATGCGATCCTGGAAGAAGGGGCGAAATTCTGCGAAAACGTCCTGTCGCCACTCAACCGCAGCGGCGACGAAGAGGGCTGCCATTTCGACAAGGGCGTGGTCACGACGCCTGCAGGTTTCAAGCAGGCGTTCGCCCAATACGTCGAGGGCGGCTGGCATGGCCTGGCGGCGGATCCGGCCTACGGCGGCCAGGGCTTGCCGAGCTCCCTGGGCCTGGTCATCAGCGAGATGGTCGGTTCGAGCAACACCTCCTGGGGCATGTACCCGGGGCTGACCCATGGTGCGATGTCGGCGATCCATACCCATGGTACCGAGGAGCAGAAGCAGACCTATTTGAACAAGCTCACCGCCGGCCAATGGACCGGCACCATGTGCCTGACCGAAGCCCATTGCGGCACTGATCTGGGCATCATCAAGACCCGTGCCGTACCTGCGGCCGATGGCAGTTACGCGATCTACGGCAGCAAGATTTTCATCTCCGCCGGCGAGCACGACCTGAGTGACAACATCATTCACCTGGTGCTGGCGAAACTGCCGGACGCTCCGGCCGGGACCAAGGGCATTTCGCTGTTCATCGTGCCGAAGTTCCTGCCTGATGCCGGGGGAGAGGCGGGCGAGCGCAATGGTGTTTCCTGCGGCTCGATCGAACATAAAATGGGTATCAAGGCCTCCGCCACCTGCGTGCTCAACTTCGACGGTGCCAAGGGCTTCCTGATCGGTGAACCGAACAAGGGCCTGAACTGCATGTTCACCATGATGAACCACGCCCGGCTGGGTACCGGCATGCAGGGCCTTTGTTTGGGCGAGGCGAGTTTCCAGGGCGCGATCAAGTACGCCAACGAGCGCTTGCAGATGCGTTCGCTGACGGGCGCGAAAGCCCCGGAAAAAGCGGCCGACCCGATCATCGTGCATCCCGATGTGCGGCGCATGCTGCTGACCATGAAGGCCTTCAATGAAGGCAACCGCGCGTTGACTTACTTCACCGCGCAACTGCTGGACGTGGCGCACCGAAGCCCCGATGAAACGGCGCGTCAGGATGCTGAAGACCTGCTGGCGTTCCTCACGCCGATCTGCAAGGCCTTCATGACCGACACGGGCCTGGAGGTGACCAACCACGGCATGCAGGTGTTTGGTGGCCATGGCTTCATTCGCGAATGGGGCATGGAACAACTGGTTCGCGACTGCCGGATCGCGCCGATCTACGAAGGTACCAACGGCATTCAGGCGCTCGACCTGCTTGGGCGCAAAGTCCTCGGCAGCCAGGGCAAACTGTTGCGCGGCTTTACCAGAATCGTCCATAAGTTCTGCCTGGCCAACGCCGCCCATCCGCAGCTGGCCAGCTATGTGGCGCAGCTCGATGAGCTGAATCGGCAGTGGGGTGAGTTGACTGGCAAAGTCGGCATGGCCGCCATGAAAAACCCTGACGAAGTCGGTGCCGCGTCGGTGGATTACCTGATGTACAGCGGTTACATCATCCTCGGCTATCTGTGGCTGCGCATGGCACTGGTGGCTCAGGCCCAACTCGATGCCGGCAGCGGCGAAGCCGATTTCTGCCGGGGCAAACTGGCGACCAGCGAGTTTTACTTCAAGCGCCTGCTGCCGCGCACCGCCGCTCATCGGGCGGCAATCGAGGCGGGTAGTGATTGTCTGATGCAGCTGCCGGCGGAGTTATTTGCGCTGTAACGATGCCATCTGTCCGGTACTTGTAGGAGCGAGCATGCTCGCGAAGAACCAGAGAACGCCGCGGGAATTTTGAATGCCCGCGTTATCGTTACGACCCTCGCGAGCATGCTCGCTCCTACAATTGTCTGCGTTGTTGGAAACCCGCGATACAGCGGGTTTTTTTATGACCTGATAGTCAGTGACCAATCATTACAAATTGGTCACGGGCTGACCCTATGTGTCTGAAAAGTTGTTGGGTTACACTCGGACCCAACGCAAAAAACAACTCCTGTGAATCACCTGTTTAGATCTTGTGAGGTTTGCCATGGCTGACTACAAAGCGCCCCTGCGCGATATGCGCTTCGTCCTCAATGAAGTTTTCGAGGTCGCCAAACTCTGGGCCCAGTTGCCTGCTCTGGCCGAGACTGTCGATGCAGAAACTGTCGAAGCCATTCTCGAAGAAGCCGGCAAGGTCACCAGCAAAAGCATCGCGCCCCTGAGCCGTGGGGCTGACGAAGAAGGTTGCCATTGGGCGGACGGTGCGGTCACCACGCCGGCAGGTTTCCCACAGGCCTATCAGACCTATGCTGAAGGCGGCTGGGTGGGTGTGGGTGGCGATCCGGAGTTCGGTGGCATGGGCATGCCCAAGGCTGTTTCGGCCCAGGTCGAAGAGATGGTCAACTCCGCCAGCCTGTCGTTCGGTTTGTACCCGATGCTGACCGCCGGTGCCTGTCTGTCGATCAACGCTCACGCCAGTGAAGAGCTGAAAGCGGCCTATCTGCCGAACATGTACGCCGGTGTCTGGGCCGGTTCCATGTGCCTGACCGAACCGCACGCCGGTACCGACCTGGGCATCATCCGCACCAAGGCCGAGCCTCAGGCCGACGGATCCTACAAAGTCAGCGGCACCAAGATCTTCATCACCGGTGGCGAACACGACCTGACCGAAAACATCATCCACCTGGTGCTGGCCAAGTTGCCGGACGCACCGGCGGGTCCGAAAGGTATCTCGCTGTTCCTGGTGCCCAAGTTCATGGTCAATGCCGATGGCAGCCTGGGCGCACGCAACCCGGCGAACTGCGGCTCTATTGAACACAAGATGGGCATCCAGGCGTCCGCGACCTGCGTGATGAACTTCGACGAAGCCGTGGGTTACCTGGTCGGCGAGCCGAACAAGGGCTTGGCGGCCATGTTCACCATGATGAACTACGAGCGTCTGGGCGTCGGTATCCAGGGCCTGGCCACTGGCGAACGTTCCTACCAGAACGCCGTGGAATACGCCCGTGATCGTCTGCAAAGCCGTTCGCCGACCGGCGCGCAGAACAAAGACAAGGTTGCAGACCCGATCATCGTCCACCCGGACGTGCGTCGCATGCTGTTGACCATGAAAGCCTCGAACGAAGGCGGTCGTGCTTTTTCCACCTATGTGGCGATGCAACTGGACACCGCCAAGTTCAGCGAAGACGCCACGACCCGCAAGCGCGCGGAAGATCTGGTTGCGCTGCTGACCCCGGTAGCCAAGGCATTCCTGACCGACCTCGGTCTGGAAACCACCGTTCATGGCCAGCAGGTTTTCGGCGGCCATGGTTACATCCGTGAGTGGGGCCAGGAGCAACTGGTGCGCGATGTGCGCATTACCCAGATCTACGAAGGCACCAACGGCATTCAGGCGCTGGACCTGGTCGGGCGCAAGATCGTCGGTACCGGTGGCGCGTTCTACAACCTGTTCGCGGACGAAATCCGTCACTTCACATCGACCGCCAGTGCGGACCTTGCGGAGTTCACCAAGCCGCTGAACGACGCAGTGACCACCCTCGACGAACTGACCGCCTGGCTGCTGGACCGAGTGAAAAACAACCCAAATGAAATCGGCGCGGCGTCGGTCGAGTATCTGCAGGTATTCGGTTACGTGTCGTACGCCTACATGTGGGCACTGATGGCCAAGGCCGCCATCGGCAAAGAAGCCGAGGACGATTTCTACGCCAGCAAGATGGGCACTGCACGCTTCTATTTCGCCCGTCTGCTGCCGCGCATTCATTCGTTGAGTGCATCGGTGAAGGCCGGTAGCGAGTCCCTGTTCCTGCTGGATGCAGGACAATTCTGATGTTGTAACGGCATGTAAGCATTCTCTTACATGCCGTGCTGCTGTTCTCCCATAGAAGCAAATTGGATCCAGGGCTAATCTACTTGCCATGGACGTAGCGCAGGAAGCGCAAAGCAACAACACGGACACGTAGGATTCTGCCAGGACGGTGGAGCGAAAAGGATGTCAGGGAAACAGTCTGCAAAGCCCCGCTTCGGCGGGGTTTTCTTTTGGCCGCGAAAAAGTTCTCAGCTCAATCCATCCAGAGCCTGTGCGCTGTTCAAGCGCTCATCCTGAGCCTTCATCACTTCTTCCAGCACCGTGCGCAGCAAGGCCAGAGAGGCCTGTTGCCGTTGCACATCGCGACACACCAAACCGACTTTCAGTGGCACTCGCGGTTCGCTCAGGGGCTTCCACAGCAGTTCATCGGTGCCGTGGGTCTTGTGTGAGCGCCCGGGCAGTACGGTCGCCAGTCGCGTGTTTGGCAGGCTGTCGAGAATCCCCGCCATGTTGTTCAGTTCCGCTTGCACCTGCGGGCGGCGTCCCAGGTTTGCCAGTTGGGCCTGCCAGATCTGCCTGATCTGAAACTCTTCACCCAGCAACAACATCGGCAGCTCGGCGGCCTGACGGATGGACACTTTCTTGAAGTCGCGCAACGGATGCTCCGCCGGGATGACCAGGGTCAGTTCATCCTCATACAGCATCACGCCATGCAGGCCCGGCTGACGGGGCGGCAGGTAGCCGATGCCGATGTCCAGCGAGCCATTGAGCAGCCGGCGCTCGATTTCCAGCCCCGTCAGCTCGTAAATCTGCACCACCAGATGCGGCTGCGCCTGGCGCACGCGCTCAAGCATTTGCGGCACGAGGTTGGAGTGGACGGTCTGCAATACACCGATGGCCAGGGTGCGCAGCGCCTGCCCCTTGAAGTTGCCGAGGGCTTCGCGCGCACGCTGCAAGCCATCAAGCAGGGGCTGGGCGTGGTTGTACAGCGTATGGGCCGCGAGGGTCGGCAACAGGCGTTTGCTGCTGCGCTCGAACAGGCTCACATCGAGGTTCTGTTCGAGGTGGCGGATTTGTTGCGACAGCGCCGGCTGGGAGATTGACAGGCGTTCTGCGGCCCGGCCGACATGACCTTCTTCATACACCGCGACGAAATAACGCAGTTGCTTAAAATCCATAACTAATACTTATCGAAAATGCTCGGAAATCGAAATGGCTCTACGCCTTGGCTGAGCCTAGTCTAACTGTATTCACAAGGCTTACAGGGCCACAGAGCGCGATGAATACTGTTTGTTTCGATGGCATTTGCATAGGTAACGCAAAAAACTTCTTGGGAGGTTTTTGCCAATGAATCTATTCAGTCTACGCCGTAGCACGCCCAGCCTTGATGACCTGGTCATGGGCGCCGCCGCGCCATCCCAAAGCGATAGTCTATCCACTGAATACCTGATGCCGAGTGTCGAACGGCCGGCCCAGGTTTTTACGCGCGGCCAGGGTTCCTGGTTGTGGGACAGTGATGACCGCGCCTATCTGGACTTCTCCCAGAGCGGTGGCGCCAACAGCCTGGGCCATAGCCCCTCGGCATTGGTCAACGCGATCACGGCGCAGGCCCAATCGCTGATCAACCCGGGTTTTGGATTACATAACCGTGGCATGCTCAGCCTCGCTGAAAGGCTGTGTGCCAGTACCGGCAGCGATCAGGCGTACCTGCTCAACACGGGCAGCGAAGCCTGTGAAGCGGCGATCAAACTGGCGCGCAAATGGGGTCAACAGCATCGAGGCGGCGCTTCGCGGATCATCGTGGCCAATAACGGCTGTCATGGCCGTAGCCTGGCGACTATTTCGGCGTCGGACAGTTCGACGCTGACCAACCGCTTCGAACCGCAACTGCCAGGTTTCAGCCACGTGCCGTTCAATGACCTGCCGGCACTGCATGCCGCCGTGGATCAGCGGACCGTGGCGATCATGCTTGAGCCGATCCAGAGTGAAGCGGGAGTCATCCCTGCCACCGCGCATTACCTCAAGGGGGTCGAGCGGTTGTGTCGCGAACTCGGCATCCTGTTGATCCTCGACGAAGTGCAAACCGGCATCGGTCGTTGCGGCACTTTGCTTGCCGAACAATCCTACGGCGTGCGGGCAGATATCGTCGTGCTCGGCAAAGGCCTGGGCGGTGGGGTGCCAGTGGCCGCTTTGCTGGCGCGGGGCAAAGCCTGTTGCTTCGACATGGGTGAAATGACCGGGACCCACCATGGCAATGCACTGATGAACGCTGCGGCACTCGCGGTGCTCGAGAGCGTGCAGGACAAGGGATTGCTCAAGCACGTGGGAGAAACCGGCCAGTATCTGAGCGAAGGCCTGCGGCGTTTGTCCTGGCGCTACGGACACGGCGAATTGCGCGGGCAAGGGCTGCTCTGGGGGCTTACGTTATCTGACGATTCGGCCGCTGCCGTGGTCAATGCCGCACTACAGGAAGGCCTGCTGCTCAATGCCCCGCAAACCGACTGCCTGCGCTTCACCCCCGCGCTGACCGTCAGCAAGGTCAGCATCGACGAAATGCTCCTGCGCCTGACGCGCGCATTCTCCCGCGTGCGCACCGCGCAATTGCACTGCCGCAAAGGGATTGCCGTCTGATCGCAGGCGTCCTTCAACTCATTCCAGAACCGTCTCGCGGTATAACGCACGCCCCATGCCTGATTCTTTTGGCGTGGGGCGTTTTTTTTCGCCGGGTTTTCCCCGGGATGCTTTACTGAACCCTGACGAACGGTAGCGGTCGATTAAGTGTAGGGTTTTAAAAGCCCCCCTCAACCAGGAGCAAGCCCATGGATTTTGTTCGAATCATCATTGCCATTCTGTTGCCGCCATTGGGCGTGTTTCTGCAGGTCGGATTCGGCGGGGCGTTCTGGCTGAATATCCTGCTGACACTGTGCGGTTATATTCCGGGGATCGTGCATGCGGTTTACATCATCGCCAAGCGTTGACTGACACGTTGTCAGGTAGCCAGCCCTCGCCAGCAGGCCCGCATTGGAAGTGCGTCGCTCACAAAACCTTGTGGGAGCGAGCCTGCTCGCGATGGGGGCGCTAAATTTCAAGCACTTTGCCCTGAACTCAGCCCCCCTGATCCATCACCCGCCGATAAAACAGCCACTCCTGCTCCAGCGCATGGGCCTGGTTACCCGCCTTGCGAAAGCCATGGCGTTCATCGGCGAAGTAATGCGCTTCGACCAGTACGCCGTTGTCTTGCAGCGCCTTGACCATGTCGCGGGTCTGTTGCGGGACGACCACGGCGTCCAGTTCCCCTTGAAAGAATA
Source organism: Pseudomonas sp. GW821-FHT09H03 (assembly GCF_059415945.1). NCBI lineage: Bacteria > Pseudomonadati > Pseudomonadota > Gammaproteobacteria > Pseudomonadales > Pseudomonadaceae > Pseudomonas > Pseudomonas sp. GW821-FHT09H03. The sequence goes on from NZ_JBWKOF010000020.1 coordinate 25,879, forward strand.
TGACCGGTACGCTGATGTTGCTCGCATGCAGTAGTGGCGTACGAGCGGCGTAGCGATCGGCATCCTGCACGGGATCGCCAATCAGCCAATCCAGATAATCGCCCTCGAACTTGTGGGTCGCCCGTCCGAGGGCCACAGGATCACTGACACCGTAAAGGCTGGCGCCGGCGCGGAACACCTTGTGGAATGCCAGCGCGCAAAGGGTGGTGTACCCGCCGGCACTGCCGCCGCGAATGAATGCCTTGTCGCGGTCGATCAATCCGCGCTCGGCGAGATAGTCGACCACCGCGCACGCATCCTCTACGTCAACATCGCCCCAGCTCAGATGCAGGGCCTGGCGATAAGCCCGGCCATAACCACTGCTGCCGCGATAGTTGAGGTCGGCTACGGCGAACCCCCTTTGTGCCCAGAACTGGATGCGTGGATCGAGCATCGGGTAGCACGCCGAAGTCGGACCGCCGTGGATGAACACCACAAGTGGAGGTTTCGCCTCACCGGTCATCGCCGGGTAGAAGAAGCCGTGGGCTTCACCGGAGCCGCTGGGGTAGCGCAAGGTCTGCGGGCGGCTGATTTGCTCGGCAGGCAACGGTGCAATGCCACCGGCCAGGACCTTTACCTGTCGGGTCTGGCGGTCGATGGCGATCACCGCCGTGGCGCTGACGGGCGAAGCGGCGATGCAGTAAATGAACTGCTTATCCACAGCGAGATGACGGAAGCGACTGTAGTCGCCGGTGAAGTCTTCGCTGCTGGCGCCACACAAGCCCAGCCGGCCAAAGCCGCCGTCGGTCCAGCTGGCCAGATAGGTGTCCCCGTCCAGCGGCAGCCAGGTGCAGCCGCCCAGTTGCCAGGGCGCGGGGCCATGATCGGCGGGGGCACTGGGCAACGGGCTCAAGCCTACGGCCGATTCCACCCATGGCTGCCAGAATCCGCCGCGATCGGTCAGGCAAAACAGGCGGCCATCTGTATCAAACCGCGGTTGTTGCAGGGACTCCTGTGCGCTGTTGCCAGCGACGCAACGGGGGTTGGCATAACGGCCGTCGCCCTGGCGTTCGGCAACCATCAGGCGGGTCGCGGTCCAGGGTTGATCCGGTTTGCTCCACTCGATCCAGGCCAGACGTCGGGCATCAGGGCTCAGGGTCGGCGCCGCGTAGAAGTCGGCGCCTTCGGCGAGCAGATGACGCACGCCATCGGTGAGATCGATCGCCACCAGTCGGTGCCGGTCGCGATGTTCTTCAACGGCCAGCACCTGATTATTGGCAAATTGCAGATCACCGTAACGGCATTCCCCGGACGTCAGCAGCTCAGGTGTTTCGTCTTGCAGTGATTGGCGGTACAGCTGTTGATCCGCTTCGTTGACGAAAACGATGCCAGTGTCGGTCAGGCAAAACGCCCCGCCGCCGTATTCGTACACCCGACTGCGCACACTGAAACCCGGGGGTGTCAGGCAAGTCGCCGCATTGTTGTGCCAATGCCAGATCCGGCACGCAGCGTCTGCGGGCCGATATTCGTTCCAGAACAAGCCATGGCGACCGACCTGCAGTTCGGCGAAATCGATGCCAGCCGCAACGGCTTTGGCGGCGCTCAAGGGTTCAGCTTTTGGCGATGAGGCGTGAGTTTCGTTCATTGCGAAAGGCCAGTTGTTCGATGGTCCGGGTGGCGTGCTCGGCTTCTTCGCGAGCCTTGAGGATCACGCCGTGATGGTGTGACTTGCTGCATACCGGGTCGGCATTGCTCGCATCACCGGTGAGCATGAACGCCTGGCAGCGGCAGCCGCCGAAATCTTTTTCTTTCTCGTCGCAGGAGCGGCACGGCTCGGGCATCCAGTCGTAGCCACGAAAGCGGTTGAAGCCGAACGAGTCGTACCAGATGTGCTGCATGCTGTGGTCGCGCACGTTGGGAAACTGTACCGGCATCTGCCGGGCACCGTGACAGGGCAGGGCGGTTCCGTCCGGCGTGACCGTCAGAAAAATACTGCCCCAGCCATTCATGCAGGCTTTCGGGCGTTCTTCGTAATAGTCCGGTGTGACGAAAATCAACTTGCACGGATGCCCTTGGGCTTGCAGCCGGGCGCGGTATTCGTTGGTGATGCGCTCGGCCCGCACCAGTTGTTCCCGGGTCGGCAACAGCCCGACTCGATTGAGTTGCGCCCAGCCGTAGAACTGGCAGGTGGCGAGCTCGACGAAGTCCGCTTCAAGGGCAATGCACAACTCGATGATGCGGTCGATCTGGTCAATGTTGTGTCGATGGGTGACGAAGTTCAGCACCATCGGATAGCCGTGGGCTTTCACGGCGCGGGCCATTTCCAGTTTCTGCGCGAAGGCTTTTTTCGACCCGGCCAACAGGTTGTTCACTTGCTCGTCGCTGGCCTGGAAACTGATCTGGATGTGGTCCAGACCGGCCTTTTTGAAATCACTGATTTTCTGCTCGGTGAGACCGATGCCGGAGGTGATCAGGTTGGTGTAGAACCCCAGTTTGCGCGCTTCAGAAATCAGCTCGGCGAGGTCCTGGCGCACCAGCGGTTCACCACCGGAAAAGCCCAGTTGTGCGGCGCCCATCTCGCGGGCTTCGCGAAATACCTTGATCCATTGCTCGGTGCTCAGTTCCTCGCCTTGCTTGGCGAAGTCCAGCGGATTGGAGCAGTACGGACATTGCAGCGGGCAGCGATACGTCAGCTCGGCGAGCAGCCACAGCGGCAGGCCGACTTCGGGTGTGGGCGGTACTTGCACCGATGAATCAGGCAAGTTCGATCCAGTGCTGCGCACGGGCAACCTCCATGAATTGCTCGATATCGTCACCGAGCTCTGGCACGCCGGGGAACTGCTGGTCGAGTTCGGCAATGATCGCCGCGACATCGCGCTCGCCGTCGATCAATCCGCCGATCAGCGCGGCGCTTTCGTTGAGTTTGATCATGCCTTCCGGGTACAGCAGCACGTGGCCTTTTTGCACCGGTTCGTACTGGAAGCGGTAGCCGGGACGCCAGGTCGGGGTCTTGCTGCGGTCGAAACTCATAAGGTGATTCCTTTGTGCCAGACCCGTTGCCCGGTCACGCTGTGATACGGCGGACGTTTCAGTTCGTAGGCCATGCTCATGGCATCGAGCATGCTCCAAAGAATGTCCAGTTTGAACTGAAGAATTTCCAGCATGCGCTCCTGGCCTTCCCGTGTCGTGTAGTGCAGCAGGGTGATCGCCAGCCCGTGCTCGACATCGCGCCGCGCCTGGCCCAGGCGAGTGCGGAAATACTCGTAGCCGGCCGGGTCGATCCAGGGGTAATGCTGTGGCCAGCTGTCCAGGCGCGACTGGTGGATCTGCGGCGCGAACAGTTCGGTCAGCGAGCTGCTGGCGGCTTCCTGCCAACTGGCCCGGCGGGCGAAGTTGACGTAGGCGTCCACGGCGAAACGCACACCGGGCAACACCAGTTCCTGGGAACGCAACTGATCCGGGTCGAGACCGACAGCCTGGCCCAGGCGCAGCCAGGCTTCGATGCCGCCGTCTTCGCCGGGGGCGCCGTCATGGTCGAGCAGGCGCTGGATCCACTCGCGGCGGATCTCGCGGTCCGGGCAGTTGGCCAGGATGGCCGCGTCTTTGAGCGGAATGTTCACCTGGTAGTAGAAGCGGTTGGCAACCCAGCCCTGGATCTGCTCACGGGTTGCCCTGCCTTCATACATCGCCACGTGATAGGGGTGATGGATGTGGTAGTAGGCGCCCTTGGCGCGCAGGGCGGCTTCGAATTCGCTGGGGGACATTGGGGTGTCGGTCATTGCGGTTCTCCGGGGAACAACCGTTGAAATCGTTGGTGTCTGGTCGGACGTTTTCGCGAGCAAGCCCGCTCCCACATTGGAATGCGATCTCCTTTGTGGGAGCTGGCTTGCCAGCGATGGGGGCATCCGCTACAGCACAATACTCATGCCGTCATACGCCACTTCAACATTGCGCCGATCCAGCTCCGCGCGCTCCGGTGAGTCTTCATCGAGAATCGGGTTGGTGTTGTTGATGTGGATAAGCACCTTGCGCTGCTCGGGCAACTGCTCCAGCACTTCGAGCATGCCGCCAGGGCCGTTCTGCGCCAGATGGCCCATCTCGCGGCCGGTACGGGTGCCGACGCCACGGCGCTGCATTTCGTCGTCGTCCCACAAGGTGCCATCGACCAGCAGGCAGTCACTGCCGGCCATGATCTCCAGCAGTGATGCATCGACCTTGCCCAGGCCCGGCGCATAGAACAGTTTGCCGCCGGTGGCCAAGTCCTCGACGATCAGGCCGATGTTGTCGCCCGGATGCGGGTCGAAGCGGTGTGGCGAGTAGGGCGGCGCTGCACTGCGCAAAGGCAGCGGGGTGAATCGCAGGTTCGGGCAGGCCGGGATGCTGAAGCTCTGGTCGAGCTCAATGCGGTTCCAGTTCAGCCCGCCGTTCCAGTGGTTCAGCATGGTGAACAGTGGAAAACCGCTGCTCAGATCCTCATGGACCATGTCGGTACACCAGACCTGATGCGGGCAACCTTCACGCAACATGAGCAGGCCGGTGGTGTGATCGATCTGGCTGTCCATGAGGATGATTGCGCCGATCCCGGTGTCGCGCAGGGCACGGCCCGGTTGCATCGGGGCGAAGCTCTGGAGCTGGGCGCGGATGTCCGGGGAGGCATTGCACAGCACCCAGTTCACGCCGTCATCGGAAATCGCGATGGAAGATTGTGTCCGCGCCTTGGCCCGCAGGCTGCCATCGCGAAAACCTGCGCAGTTCACGCAGTTGCAGTTCCACTGGGGGAAACCGCCGCCGGCAGCGGAACCTAGAATCTGGACAAACATGGGTGCTCCATCATTTCAACGCTGAAAATAAAACGCCTCGGATAACCGAGGCGTTGTGCTGCGGATCTGCCAGGGCAGAGATCAGCGGCTTGCGAAGTACATGGTGACTTCGAAGCCGATACGCAGGTCGGTGTAAGCCGGTTTTGTCCAGGACATGGGTGACTCCTTCAGGGTGATGGGATAGCGCTGTCTATAGTTATAGTCCACGGCAGCGCGGGGAGGTTCCAAATAGTTAGGCTGCTATGTTACTCAAAATTTCCAGGGGTTTGCCCGTGAATCTTTGAGAAAGCTCCTTACAGGCTCGGTAATGATCATTTCGCCGCTTGCCACGGGGCGCCGGGCATGGAATCGCTGGCGAGGCAGAGCCAGCCGCCTTCGATGTTGTTTAACCGTTGCGCAGCAGCCAGCAACTGTGGGGCGTCGAGTTGCTCGATCGCGGTGACCAGTTGCGCCAGATAATCCGACGAGTGGCCGGCGAGCCTGGCCTGCCAGAGCAGTTCGCCAGCGTCTCTGCAGGATAGAGACGAGTCGTCGAATTGATCGGCAAGACTCTGGCGCAGTTGGCCCAGGCTGGCCTCATCAAGTTGTGTCACGAGCGTCGGAATGTTTTCGAGAAACTGCCGAATGTGGCCGAGCAACTCCACCGATGTCACCGTCGGGGACTGCACGCCAAACAGCAATCCGGTTCGCCCATGGATCTGCCGCAGGGCGCTGAACACCGCATAACCCAACTGCAATTCACCCCGCAGGCGTTGATAGAACGGTGTTTGGCACAGGTGCGCCAGCAAACGCCAGGCCGCTTCGTCGGCGATCTCGCGGCTGGCGACCGGACAGAACAGCAACAAGGCGTGTTCGCTGGACGCCGTTTCAATGTGGCGCCACAAGTGTGGTGTTGTGAACGCTGTCGGTGCCGGCAATTGATTGTCCGGTATACCGGGAATGCGGCTCAGGGCCAGGCCCATCGCCGATTGGGTTTGTGGGCTGAGGCCCAGCGCCCAGCCATCCCAGCGGGAAGTTGTCCACAGGTGTTTCGCGTCTTTGGAGGCTTGCGCTGATTCCAGGCAATGCTCCGGCAATGCCTTGAGCAATTGGCGGATGGGCAGCAACGGCGTTTCCGGCTCTGCGCGCGGGGAATCGGCATCAATCTGTGTCAGACATTTCAGCGCATGTTCGAGGGCTGCGGGTATCGACTCTTGCAGGCCGGTCAGTTTCAGCAACCATTCATGGCCACTCGTGCTGAACGACAACTCGACTCCCGCCTCGCGCGCATCTTGCTGTGTTTGCCAAAGACTGCCTTGCAGTTGCTCTTGCAGGTCAACCGTGGCTGCGGCTTCCATCCGCCAACGCAGATAAATCGAGCCTTCATCACCGTCATCCCGCCATGTCTGACTGAACTGCATCGGCGAGCGTTCTCGGCGGCTGCGCGAGCGGTCCTGGGCAAACGTGCGCAGACCGCGGTGGGCGCTGGTCTGGCCACGAATCAATCCGGCATTGGCCAGCGGTTCACTGCTGCGCAGGAAGGGATTGGCGGCGGGCAGGTGCCAATGGTCGCTGAAGTTATCCACAGCGCCGATTTCATTGAGAATCTGTTTGAGGGCGGCAACGCCGGACTCGGGCAAGCCACTTTCAAGCTGTTCGCTGTCGAGGCGCGCCAGTTGCAGTGCGCCGCTGACTTGCTGCTGTCGTTGCTGCAGTGCTGCGTATTCCTCGCGCAGCGGTGCCCAATCCTGTCGTGCGAAGAAGCCGAGCCAATCTCGCAGGTGTTCGCCAATGGCACTCAATGATCCGGATGGTGTGCTGAACTGCAGATGCAGCATGCCTTGTCGGTTGAAGTGATACAGCGGCGCGGCTTTCAAACCGTCGGCCAGATTCCGGGCCTGCAAGTACGCGAGCAAACCACCTGGTTTGGCGCTATTGAGCCAATGACAAAGAAACGCCATCGCCTCGGCAGAGGTGTCCGGCAACGCATCGAAGGCAAACAAAAGATTGCCGTGCTGCTGGCTGACCTGTTGATAACTTTTCACCGCCAGCGGCGAAGTGGCTGCCTGCGGGTTTTTATCCCCAACCGGTAGCGTCGCTGAAAACTGCTCTGCCAGCGTGCGCAAGTCATCAAGACTTTGCGGTCCGACCAGACTCAGGGTCATCTGGCCGGTGCGATAAAACTGCTGATGGAAGTCTTTCAATGCCTGCTGAAACGCTGGCAATTCAATCTTCAGGCTGTCCCGATTGCCCGCATGAAACCCGCGCAACGGATGTTCTGCCGCCAGTCCTTCGTACAGCGCGAACTGCTGCTGCGCCTGAGGATTCTGCGACCAAGCGATATATTCCGCCTGCAACACTTCCCGCTCCCGCATCTGATCGTCCGAATTCATGCACGGTCGGGCGAGCATGTCTGACAAGCGTTCGAGCCCGCCACTGAGCGATCGGGTTGGCAGTTCAAAGAAGAAATCGGTAGTGCGCTCGCGGGTGCTGGCGTTCACCTGCCCACCGTGACGTTGCACGTAGGCCATCAGCGCTTCGCTTGCAGGAAAACGCTCAGTCCCGAGAAACAGCAAATGCTCAAGGAAATGCGCCAGCCCCGGCCACGCCAATGGCACGTCATGACTACCCGCCGCCACTCGCAACGCAGCGGCGCTGCGCTTCAGGCCGGGCACATGACGCAGGGTCACGCGCAAGCCATTGGCCAGGGTTTCGGTGTGAGGGCGGGGGAGTATCGGCGCAGGCATGGGCACTTCCAGAACAGTGAAGTGCCAATGCTAGCGGATTAACGCTTGTTGAGCGCGTGGTAAAGCTCGGGCCGGCGGTCGCTGAGGTAACGATTGGCGGCGCGGGAGTCGAGCATCAGCTGTCGATCCAGTTCGCCGACGATCAACGCTTCATCCAGTCCGGCCTGGGCAATGCGGCTGCCGTCCGGCGCGGCGATGCTGCTTTGCCCGCAATAGTGGATCTCGCCTTCGTGGCCGCAGTAATTGGCGTAGGCCACGTAGCATTGGTTTTCGAAGGCGCGCGAACGCACGGTGACGTCAGCGACGAAGTCGAACGGAACCATGTTCGCCGTCGGCACCAGAATCAGCTCGGCGCCGGCAAGGGCCAGGCGGCGCGTGTTTTCCGGGAACTCCAGGTCGTAGCAGATCAGGAAGCCGAGTTTCCAGCCGTTGAGCTCAACCACTGGAAACTGGTCTTCACCGGGGCTGAACATCGAGCGATCCAGATCACCGAACAGATGCGTCTTGCGATAATTGCACAGGCGTTCGCCACTGGCGTCGATCAACTGCACAGCGTTGTAGATCTGCCCGTCAGCGGTGCGTTCGGGATAGCCGTACACAATCGCCAGGCCGGCCGCCTTGGCGATCCGGCCGATCTGCTGCGCCCATTCACCGTTGTACACCTCGGCCAGCGTGCTGACTGCCTCGGTGCCAATGTTGTAGCCGGTCATGAACATTTCCGGCAGCACCAACAGGTCGGCGCCCTTGGCCTCCATCGCCAGTTGATGCAGGCGTTGCAGGTTGGCGGCGGGCTTCAATGGCAGCGGTGGACATTGGTAAAGGGCTACGCGCATTTCGGAATCCTCTTACTCGGGCAGGGCGATAGGGCCGATGTCTTTGAACACATCACCCGGGCCCGGGTTCGCTTTATGTGTCGACCCGCCGAAGTGCTTCATGATGCCCCATACCGCGTTGAGCGAGGTCTGTACCGCGCCCTCGACCCAGGCTGGCGTCCATGAAACGTCGTCGCCGGCGATAAAGATACCGCGCTGCTCGGCCGGCATCTCCTCCTGCATGAAGTGCGCGTACATGCGCTGGTTGTAGCGGTAGTGGCCGGGCAGGGCACCTTTGAACGCGCCGAGGAAGTAAGGATCGGCCTCCCAGGACACGGTGATCGGATCGCCTATGATGCGCGCGGCGATGTCGACTTTCGGGTAGATCTTTTTCAACGCGTTCAACGCCAGCTCTACGCGTTTTTCCACCGGGTGCGGGAGCATTTTCAGCGCATCGCTCATCCACGAGTACGACAGGCAAATCACGCCGGGCTTGTCGTCGCCGTTATCGAACAGATAGGTGCCACGCGTCAGGCGATCGGTGAGCGTCATGCTCATCAGGTCACGGCCGGTTTGCGGGTCCTTGTCCTTCCAGAACGGGCGGTCGACCATCACGAAGGTTTTCGACGATTGCATGTAGCGGGTGCGGTCCAGGGCCATCCACATCTTTTGCGAGAACAGGGTCTCGTCGCATTCGATCTGGGTGGTCAGCAGCCAGCTCTGGCAAGTGGTCAGCACGGCGGCGTATTCGCGGGTATCGCCATTGTTGTCGGTAACTGCAAAACGGCCATCGGCGGCGTGGGCGATCTTTTTCACGCCAGAGCGCGGGGCGCCCCGGTGCAGGGACTTCAGGCTGGTGCCTTCGGGCCAGTGCACGCAGCGCTCCGGCACATGACGCCAGATGCCTTGCGGCACTTGTTCCACACCGCCGACCACCAGGTGCTGGTGATCGTCGCAGTTGGTCATGACCACGCGGAAGATTTCCAGCATCGAATTGGGGAAGTCCGAGTCCCAGCCGCCGGTGCCGAAACCGACCTGGCCGAATACTTCACGGTGATGGAAAGACAGCTTGGCGAACGCTTTGGAGGTGGCGACGAAGTCGTAGAAGGTGCGGTCGTCCCACAGTGGTACGAGGGTGTTCCACAGTTCCTTGAGGCGCGGTACGTCACGGTCGCGGATGGCTTGCTGAATATCGGCGAACTGCGAGCCGGCTTCCAGGGCATCGGCCCAGGCGTCAGCGACTTCCTGGAACAGTGCAGGAAGATCGGCCAGTTTCTGTGCGTAATGCGTCTTGCCTTCCAGGTCGATCACGGTACTGCCGGAGGCAGGCGTCAGCGGGTTTGGAAAGGGCTTGGTCTCAAGACCAAGCTTGTCGACGTAGTGATAAAACGCGGTCGACGACACCGGGAAGCGCATGCCACCGAGTTCGGCGACGATGCCATCCGTCCCGTTGAACGCCTGCGAGCGCAGGCGGCCGCCCAATTTCGACGCTTCGTAGACCACCGGTTTCAGGCCGAGCTTCATCAGTTCGTACGCCGCCACCAGACCAGCGATACCGGCGCCGACAATCGCCACTTCGGCACCATGATTGTGCTCGGGAATGCTGCCCAGGCCGGCCGGGTGTTCGATCCAGTCGTCGAAGGCGAAAGGAAAGTCGGGACCGAAGATGGTGACCGGTTTTTTACCGTCTGCAGGATGGCGATTATTCTTGTTCATGGCTGACCTTGCTGGCGACCCGACGCGGAATGCGCATCTGAGTATAGGAAAAGATGCCAGCCATTCTAGAGAGCACAGAACACGTTAATAAGACGCAAAGTGTCGTCGTTTTGCCATATTTATGATCAGTCTGACGATCAAGCTGTACATATCGTCACTGTGGGAGCGGGCTTGCTCGCGAACGCGGAGTATCAGTTGCCACTGGAGTCGACTGACACGACGCATTCGCGAGCAAGCCCGCTCCCACAGTGGATAGCGTTCAAACCGGCTGCCCCCGATCCACCTTGCTGCTCAAGATAATCGAAGTCGTGGTCTTCTCCACCCCATCCACACTGCCAATCTGATCCAGCAACTGATCCAGCTGTTCCGGCGAGTCGGTACGCAGCCACGCCACATAATCAAACTCGCCACTCACCGCACACAACTGCTGCACCTGCGCCATCGCACTCAACCGCCGCACCACTTCCTTGCCCGAACGCGGCTGCACGGTAATCCCGACATACGCTTGCAACCCGCCATCCACCACGCGCTGACCAAGCCGCACCCCGTAGCCGGTGATCACCTTGGCCTTTTCCAGCCGTGCCAGGCGCGAAGTCACGGTGGTGCGAGCAATCCCCAGTTGCCGCGCAAGCATGGCCACGCTCTCACGGGCGTTGATCTGCAAGGCTGCAATCAACTGGCGATCAATTTCATCGAGAACAGGCGGGCGAGTGTCAGGCAAAGGGATGTCTCCAGCGGGACAGGTCAATGGCCAGGCATGTTACAGGCACATCCTGCACAGCGCTCGCGGCGGTTGTTTGAGCGGGGCCCTACAGTATGATGTCCAGTGAGCGTGAAGACTGTGGCCACCAAAGATCCCTTGTGGGAGCGACAGGATCGACAGTGACCGTCACTCGTAGTCGAATGCGAGAACGAGGATCCGAGACAAAGGACATGACGACGAAGCTGCCTGCCGCTGTACGGGACCGTGCATTGCAGATCGCCCATCACGAAATGGGCCACTACGTCGTGGCCCGTGCCTTGGGTTTCGCCACAGGCGGCGTGACCCTGACGGTGACCATGGATTTGCGGCATCAAGGTGGAGCGTCCATCACGTTGACGCGGCCAATCGCTTCGATGGAAGCCATGAAGGAACATCTGGAAGCCCGGATGATGGTGCTCCTGGCTGGGGCAATGGCGCAGACACTCCCTTCAAAACCGTCCGCGAAAGGCGTCGACAAAGTGAAAGCCATCGCCATCCTCAAAGGCGAGCAGGGCGCAGAACAGGACTACGCAAAAGTCAGGGAGCTTCAGCATCTGCTGCGCAACATCGTCTATCCGGATACCGATCCAGCGTCGACTGAGCGCATAGCCGCGCAGCTTAAAGCGATGACTGATCAGGTGTGGCTGCGCACGCAAACAGTCGTCGAGCTGTTGGCCGATACGATTGCCGAATTGGCCGGGGTGCTGGTCGACGGCATGGCTATCGTCGAGCAATGGGGGCGGCCGGCGGATACCTATGAGGTTGTTTACACGGGGCCGATGCTGGAGCGGTTGCGGGTGGTGCAGGCTATTGCTTCGTTGGGTGTCTTGTCTGACGGTGTTGGTGATGTCATTCAGGGCTTGGAATAATGAAGAACCGAAGAAGGCTGGCTCTATCATTCCCACAAAGGGAACGTTCGGTCCCATTTTTGGCGATTACAGGGAACACAATCATGACTCAAACAACGCGTGCACCAGGCACTATCGATCCTCACAATCCAAGTCGTCTCGCCGGCTGCGCTTCACTTCGTTCGCTGTGGTCAGCTTACGGCGGGACTTTCACCAACAAGAATGCGCCCATGCTGGGCGCACATGAAAAAGCCCCGCCTGAGCGATCAGGCGGGGCTTTTGTGTTTCATGTTTTGCTTAGTTCGAGCTAACGGCCGAACGCGGGATCACCGGCTGGTTGTCATTAGAAATGGTCACCTCTACCCGACGGTTCATCGCCCGACCCGACACGCTGGAGTTCTCCGCGACCGGGTAATCCTTGCCATAGCCCTGAGCAACGATGCGCGCGGGATCAACGCCCATCTTCACCAGCGCAGTGCGCACGGAATCGGCGCGACGCTCCGACAACGACTGATTGTAACTTTGGGTGCCGGTGCTGTCGGTGTAACCCTCGACAATCGCTTTGCGATCCGGGTGTTCCGCGAGGAACTGCGCCAGTTTGTTGATGTTCACCAGACCGCTGGATTTTAGGTCAGCCCGGCCTGTGGCAAACAACACATCACCAAAGGTTACTAAGGTTCCGCGATCGGTCTGTTTGGCGTTCAGACTGTTTTGCAACTGCTTGATCTGTGCATCTCGCGCATCCAGACGAGCCTGGGCACGTTGCGCCGCGGCATTGTTCAGGCTGGCTTCAGCGTTGCGCAAGGCGATGGTCTGGTTGGCCACTTCAATACGCTGATTGGTCAGGTAAGCCAATTGATCAACCTTTGCCTGATCCTCCTTGTCCCGGTATGCCGCTTCGGTTTTGTCCAGGTATTCACGGGCATCTTTGGTTTCCAGCGCCGCAACTTTGCTGGCTTGCGGGTTGGCTTGCAAGCCACTGTAGTTGGTACGCGCCTGTTCCAGGTTCGCGTTAGGCGGGGTAGAGCAGGCTGCCAGGGCGACGCTGGCGGCGAGGAGAGCGGGGATCATCACTTGTATACGCATATCAATCGTCCTTTCAATCGGTAAAAACTTCAGGGCTGGGGGCTGGATGCGCGCTTACTGCACGGTGCGCTGACTTTCCTGCCGCAGTTCCTGAATACCTTGCTGAGTATCCTGCAATGTCTGTTGGGCTTTCATCGCCTGAGCCTTATGTTCGGCTACACGAGCGTCCCACTCGGACTGTTCGGCCAGGGTTCGAGCCTCGTCATACTTTTTGTCGTGCATGGCGATTTCGGCTTGTCTGAGTTTGTCTTGCGCAGACTTCATCTCCACTGCCGCAAACTCGGTGCCTCCGGCGCTGACCGCGTCGTTGACAGCTGATTGGGTTACCGCGTATTGCTCGGTCGGCGGGTTGCCGGCACAACCGGCCAGAATAAAACTACTGCCAATTGCCAAGGCAGCCAGCTTCAGGCCACGCCATTGGGGGGACGAGTTATTGGCAGTTACAGTTTTCATGGTCTTCAACTCCATTGGATACTCCTGAAATACTTCAATATCTATCCTGGTCGGGAGCCCTAAGAAAGGAACTGTCGGACCAAGCATGGCATCGCTCTTTTAAAAGACCGAGAATTAAGCCCCCCCCCTACATAAATGGATGTAGGAAATTTCTGAAGAAGACGCAGATCAATTTGTAGGACGTCACCATCACTTTCGTAACGACGGCAGCGGTTGCGCAAAATGCCATCATCCTGAATCGCCCGTTAGGCGCCTATGCGGACGCCGTAGGTCTCGAATGTGCGAGCTCGGGATGCGTGTTGGCTGGATGCTTACTGCGGAAATTGCTAACGTTCAGCCTGAATCAGACTCATCGCCGTCGCATCTTTCCCAAAAATTTTCCAGGACATCCTCCATGCCCTCTTTGCGCCTACTTATCGTTGCCTGCGCAGCCTCCGTCGCGGTGCTTGCCCACGCCATGCCCGCGACGGCCAGCCCGTATGGAAAAAAAAGCAGCCCTGTTTTCGACGAGGGTCAGGTGATCCTGTTCGAGGACGATTTCAGTTCCGGTAAACTAAGCAAGAAGTGGAGGCTGGCCATTAATGACCAGAACAACCACCATGTCCCGGGGCTTGAAACGAAGGACCGGCTGGAGGTAGTGCCCGCGCCCGGCATGCCCAAGGGCGCCAAGGCGTTCCGTGCGGTGGTTCCGCGCGCGCTGGGTTCTTTCCGCTCCGAACTGGCGCTTTCGAGCGAGGAAGGATTTCAGGACCGGTGGTACGCCGCGCGGGTGCAGGTTTCCAAGGACTGGGTCTTCGACACCAACGCAGGGAACGACATCGTTCTGCAGTGGCACGCGGTAATGGGCAAGGAGCGCGTGGGCCGCGATTTCCCGCCGTTGTCCATCTCAGTTAAAAACGATTCATGGAAAATTAGTCGGGCTTTCGGCGCGCCGGCGGATATTCAGACCGACACCAAAACCTTGGAGGAGAAGGTCGAAAAAGGCAAATGGGTCGATTGGGTGCTGCATGTCAAATGGTCCTCGGGGGAGGATGGTTTCCTGGAAATCTGGAAGGACGGCAAAGCCGTTTGGGAAGTCAAAGGCCCCAACACCTATCTGATGCGCGCCCACACGCCGTATTTCAAGACCGGGATCTACCACCCCACATGGAAGGTAAAAGACAAGGAAGGTTTTGATCGCGAGGCCTTGATCATCCCCAGCAAGACCGTTTACATCACCGACATCAAAGTCGGTAGCGTGAGGGCGGATTACAGAATCATGGCGCCGCCGCTCTAAGGGGCGCGGTAGGGATGGCAGTTACCTGCCCCCCGCACGGGTCAGTACGTGCGGAACTACCGCATACGGCTCCTGCCTCGGGTATGTGACGCGAAGCGATCCTCAGGGTAACGATGTGCATTTCTGGGTCTTGCTATGTAGAGATCGGCAAGTCGTCCGTAGCGTGACCATTGAAGCCGATTACGCTGGCTGCGACGTGTAAGGGCTTGCCGCCACAGACGGCATACCGCCAAACGAAAACCACCAAGACGTATCAGGTTTCCCGGCGCTCAGGGTAAAACTCACGCAGCCTTGCAATATCCATTGCCGTTTCGGCATCAGTATCGAGAGCGTGTGACGCTTCACGGCCAGCGCACACGAAGTGAGGTGATGGAGTGAATAGAGCAATCTCAACGCGTGGGTGATCCAAAGCAACAGCTGAGAGGGTCGAACGATTTGTGGACTTTGGCGACGTCACATCCCACGCGATTCTTACCACCGGCAACACATCAGCGGCTTGTTCGAATCAAAGTTTTCTCCCGATCAGAAAAAAAGCGGTACGAGCGCCTCTCCAACATCGAAGCCTCATCAGTTGAGATTGACCTCAGCGAGCTTAATTTGGGCCAGATCAACGATCCATTAGCGTTTGAACGAGCCGTTATGTCCGACCCTACCACCAGGTCATGGATTCGATCGCTTCGGGGAGAAATGCGAATCAAGCATGCTGAAGCTCGGGCACGTTCGCCCTGAATGCACGGACCGCAAGTGCCAGATCATTGAACATAGGGGCGGCATGAGTGGTGACGGTCCGGTGGAGCGCACCTTGGCCTTTTTGGGTGACGCGGACGAATTGCCCCGCGTGGTCTTTGTTCAGCAGATCCTTGATAAATGCGCCGGCATCATCCCTCAAGAGGAGATGAAGAAACCCAGCCGCCAACACGTGGTCCGTGACTTGGACAAGCTGGGTTATCAGGTGGTGTACCCCGAGACCCAACGCGCATGGTTTAGCGAAACGGGTGACCCGGTGACGTTCAAGGCCAAGAGCGGATACCGCCGCCCGGAAGTGTCGGCCGCTGAGGCGAAGAAGGAGTTGGCCGCACTGGCGCGGGCCATTGCCGAAAATAAACCTTATAAATCAAAGGTCGTGAACATATCGGCCGCGGGGCGTGGGACCACTCCGGCCGCGGGTGGCGGCTAGCCTGATCTATGCGATCTACCGCAGACACATCTTCTACGGTAAATACATACAACACATATTCGATCTTTTAATTAAGTTGCAAGATGTGTGTACGGTAGATCGCATAGATCACAACCCCCGCGGCCGGATCGAAACGCCGACACAATCCGCGGCCGGATCGCCGGCACCAACGAGGAAAACAGCGATGAGCGACGACAACGAAGACAACGGCATCGAATGCGACGAGGAAGGGACCATGGGCAAACACTACAAGATGTTTGGCTTTTGCAACGGCCCGCCCTCGATTGGCGATTACGACGTATGGCTCAAGGCGTTGAAGCAGGCCGTGGCCGACGGCAAGCCGCTGGGTGACTCACAGTTCTGGCCGACTGACCCCAACGTGGACGTGTGACCACCACGAGAAGAAAAATCATGAGCGACGAAAACGACATCCACCACGCTTAAGAAGCAGAATTGGATGCCCGCATCGATATGTTCGGATTGTCCCAGCCCACCCTACACTTGTGGTCTAGCTACCTAATGGCGAAATGATAACCTACTATTATGAAAAGCTTGACATGGATCCTGTAGCGTTTAAGCGTGACGTAGTATGTTGCCTAATGGTTGGTTCTGCCCTGTCCCTTCGGACAGTTTGCAACTCAATGAAAAATAAGCCACATAGGGTGAATTTCATGTTTGGATATTTCAAAGGAAAAGTTGATTACACAAAAATCTTTTCAAGCGCCGAAGAAACGTATCGATATTTATATGGAAATAAATCTAAGACAGTAGAAATTCTTGGAGATGAGGCGTTCATTGACGCTTGGCTAAGTAGTCCGAATGTTGCTGTCGTAACTATGGTCATTAGAAATGAGGCGCTAAGAGGGGACATTGCATCCCTAAAGCAGATGATCTGGCTTACTGATCTTTACTTTAAAGATGCTGAAAATTTAACCAGAGATAAGAATCAACAATTTAAGTTAAAGGTAGATTTTCTGAATGATCGCATCAAGTTTTGCGAAAAAGCAATAGCTGCTGGCCTCAAAGACAATTCTTATTCGGCAATGGCTTCTTGCGTGAACCTTTATGAGCTTCTGGCTAAGCAGCAAAAACCCATAGCAGACGCAAGCATGAATAATGCTCTTAATGGAATAGTTAAGTACGCAAGGCTATTCATAGCATCTGGCAATGACGACCCAGAGCTAATAGGGGATGCCAAGAAGGTTTTAAATAGATACGCCATTATTGCTAATCGAGCAAACTCGGTTAATGAATCAATCTCACGCAACAAGGATGTGGCCTTTAAAAAAATCAGTGACATTGAGAATATTATAAATGAACATGGAATGCAGAAGGCTGGAGAAATTATTAAAGAATCGGCTTTAAGTGGGAACTTGCTTTGTCAGATTTTCTTGTCAGGGGCAGGCCTCCAAGTTCCTGAAAAAAATAGAACGCGGGAAATAAATAGTGATATCGAGCTATTTACAAGACTCGCAGCAGAAAGTGGAGACCCTGGGTCGCAGTTTAACTTGGCGCTCTTCTACACAAAAAAAGTTGACACTTCAAAAGGCACTTTTTCCGAGCAAGATATTGATTTTCTTAAAAAAGCTAAGCGCTGGCATGAAAAGGCAATTAGCCAAGGATTTTCCGATTCTATCCAGTCTCTTAGAAATATTAAAGCTGCACTTGGTGAGCCATAATAAACTCCCCTACACGGCCTAGAAGCCAATTCAATTCGACCCGCATTTTGCGGGGTCGAATTGAATTAATCTGTAGCTAAAGCGGCAAATCTCTATAAATATAACGTAATTACCAACACGACACATCCAAAGGCAAAGTCTGTTAGGGCATGACCAGATCACTAATTGAAAAATTTACCGGCCGCCGATAAGCGCGGACATGCTGGATTTACCATAAAGCCCAATTATTCGAACTTTCGCCCGCAGACCCTGATTCGGTCATCGCCGCTGAACAACACCAACGGTGAGATGAGCGCTTGGTTAGAAATTTTTTTGTTTTTTCCTAAAGCCGCTAACTACCCATGAAATTGCCAGCCCTAAAATGAGCAGTGCTACAATTGGTAGTGCGACAATGGCTAAAAAATTTTTAATAAGTTTTTGGCGCTCTTTCGAAACGTAACTCACCGGCTTACCTGAGCACATCGGAGGCGGCTACCCCGTTGAGATCTATCTACCGGCTCCCGGGGGCGCCACATTCACACGTGAACAGCTCAGACGCCAGCCGCCCAACGCCTTGAAAGGAGTTGCGTGATGAAACCGTCACCGTCCATTGAAGAACGAGTAGCGGCGATCTTGGCCGCGGTCGAAGAACTGTGCAGCCGTCGCGCAATCACTGACAAGTTCGATCCGATGGACGCGCCCGGCCAGTGGAAGCCGAAGGATAAGGCGGCATTGACCGGCCGGGCCGCGGCCCTTGCCCGGATCGACGCTGACCACAAACGAATCGAAGGGATCAACTCCCGGTTACCCTCACGCTAACGTCACGCGTGCGTGAGGCTGCAAAAGCCCGCGGCTGGGTTGTGTCCTCTTCCGCGATTCAGCCGTAGGCTTTTCAATCCCCCGGTCTAACTCCTCCGGGGGATTTTTTTGGGGGCGCTGGAAACAAACGGGGTGCTGGATGGGGTGTCGCCAGCCTTTCGGGGAAGTCCAAAACGGCTGAAACCCTTGAGATAGATGGTGGGCCCACACGGACTTGAACCGTGGACCAAAGGATTATGAGTCCTCTGCTCTAACCAACTGAGCTATAGGCCCTCAGTAGGACGCGGATTATAGCGATGGTTTCGCGGCTGTGCCATCCGAAAAAGTGGTTAGGGTTGTACGAAGAAATGTCGCGGCGAATTCGTCGGGTGCAAGGGGTGGGCTGACGATGTAGCCCTGGATTTGTTCGCAGCCTTCGCTGGCGAGGAATTGCTGCTGTGCCTGGGTCTCGACGCCCTCGGCTATCACGGTGAATTGCATGCTGCGTCCGAGTGCGATGATGGCGCGCACTATGGCCGCGTCGTGGGGGTCGTCCGGCAGGCCGCGGACGAACGACTGGTCGATCTTGAGGAAGTCCAGCGGCAGGCGTTTGAGGTAACTCAGGGAGGAGTAACCGGTACCGAAGTCGTCGATGGCCAGTTGCACGCCCAGATACTTGAGTTGATGCAACACCGCCAGTGCCTCTTCGGCCTGGCTCATGATGAAGTTTTCGGTAATCTCCAGTTGCAGAAGTTCGGGGCGCAGGCCGTTGTCCTTGAGTAGTTGCTCGATCCGGCCCAGCAGGTTCGGCTGCCGGAGTTGAGCGCCGGCGAGGTTTACCGACAGTGAGCCCAGGCCTTCGTACTTCAGGCTCCATTCGTGCATCTGGCGGCAGGCGGTTTCGAGTACCCAGTCGCCGATCTGCAGGATCATGCCGTTTTCTTCGGCGAGCGCAATGAAGTGTTCCCGCGGTACGTCGCCAAAGGTCGGGTGACGCCAGCGGATCAGCGCTTCGGCGCCGACCAGGTGGTAGCCGTCGAGGCTGATCTTCGGTTGATAGTGCAGGTGCAATTCGTTGCGTTCGATAGCGCGCCGCAGTTCGTGCTCAAGCGCCACGCGTTCGCTGGCCTGGGCGGTGAGGTCACGGGTATAGCTTTCAACGCGGTTGCGCCCCTTGGCTTTGGAGCGATACATCGCTGCGTCGGCGTTTTTGATCAGTGTGGCGACGTCGCAGCCATCTCTGGGATAGAGGCTGGTGCCTATGCTGGCGCTGATGAAAAACTCGTGTTCGCCGGCCTGGAACGGCGCACCGAAGCAGTTGAGCAGCTTGCTGGCGATGGAGTCGGCATCGCCGGGGTGCAGCAAGCCGGGCAGCAGGATGATGAACTCGTCGCCACCCAGGCGTGCCACGGTATCGATGTCGCGCAGCTGTTCCTTGAGGCGCACGGCAATGCCTTTGAGCAGCAGATCGCCGACCGGGTGGCCGAGGCTGTCGTTGATGTGCTTGAAACGGTCCAGGTCGAGGAACAACACCGCGCCTTGGCCACCGTTTTCCTGCTGGGTGTTGAGCGCGGTCAGCAGCCGGCTTTCGAACAGGGTGCGGTTTGGCAGGCCGGTCAGCGGGTCGTGGTGCGCCTGATAATCGAGTTTGGCCTGGGCGTGTTTGAGGCTGGAGATATCGGCGAATACCGCGACGAAGTGGGTGATGAGCTCGTCTCGGTTGCGCACGGCACTGATGGTCAGCCAGCTCGGATATAGCTCGCCATTCTTGCGCCGGTTGGAAATCTCGCCTTGCCAGTGCCCCTCGGCGGTCAGTTGATGCCACATGGCCGCGTAAAACGCGCTGTCATGCAGCCCCGAGGCGAGCAGGCGGGGCGTGTGGCCCAGGGCTTCGCTCTCGCTATAGCCGGTAATTTCCGTAAACGCGCGATTGACCGCGCTGATGTGTTGTTGGGTGTCGGTGATCAATACGCCTTCGGCGGTACTCTCGAACACGGTAGCGGCCTGTTGCAGTTTTTCCTGCATCAGGTGGCGCTCGGTGATGTCCCGGGCGATGGTCAGCATGCAGTCATCATTGCCAATCGGTAGCGGACGACTTGATACCTCACAGAGACGGATCTGCCCGTCGCTGCGGCGGATATGGCAGCTGAAGTCGCGGACGAAGCCGTCCCGGTGCAGCAGGTCGAGCATCTGTTTGCGTTCGTTGAGGTTGACCCAGATCCCGAGTTCCAGCACCGAGCGATCCACCGACATTGCGCTATTGAACCCGGTGATGCGACTGAAGCCTTCGTTGACCTCCAGCAACAGTCCGTCGCTTTGCCGGGACAGCAGCAAGCCGTCGGGGGAAGCGTGGAAAGCCTTGGCGAACTTTTCTTCGGAGGTTTGCAGTTGCTGCTGGGTTTCCTTGAGTTGCGTGATGTCCCGCACCACCACCACCAATGCGGGAGTCGTGTCGAGGTCGAAAGGTTCGGCGGAAATCAGGCCGGTAAACACCTGGCCGTTGCTGCGACGGAAGGGCATCTCCAGGTTGCGGATGCTGCCGGCCTGTAAACGCTGCAACAAGCCCGGTCCCACGCCGGGTATGCCCCAGATATTCAGGTCGGTGGCAGTCTGGCCGATGACGTCTTCGGCGCGCAGGCCGATCTGTTCTTCGAACGCCTCGTTGACTTCCAGAAGGCAGCCGTCGGACAGGCGGGCGATCACCAGAATGTCCGGGCATTGCTGGAACACCGAGGCAAACTTCTGCTCCGACAGACGCAAGGCTTCTTCGGTGCGCTTGGCTTCGGTGATGTCGATCATCAGCCCGCGCATAACCGGTTCATGTCCGTGTTCGATCAGGCTGACGATGTCGCGCACCCATATGCAACGGCCGTCGGCGGTGATGACCCGGTAATCGAGACTGTGATCGCGTCCGGCAAGTACTTCGTGATCGCAATAGGTCTGGGCGCGGGTCAGATCGGCCGGGTGGATGATGTTGCGCCAGAAGCCCGGAATCAGCCAATGCGACAGGGGGTAGCCGAGAAGATCCTCGGCGTGAGGCGACACGTAGCTGTAGGTGAAATCGTCGATCTTCGCTTCCCAGGCGATGGCTGACAGGCTCTCTACCAGGCCGCGGTAGTGGTATTCGCTACTGCGCAGCTCCTGTTCAAGGTCGACACGGCGGGCGATTTCTGAACTCAAGCGGCGGTTAATGCGGATGACTACCGCCAGGACAATGGACAGCAGCAACAGTCCGGGTATTCCGAACACCAGCAGATTGTTCCAGAAAGTCCGATGATCGAGGACGTTGCCGATCCAATGCTCCTGAATCGAGCTGATTTCATCCGGGCTCATGTCGGCCAGTACTTTGTCGAGAATACCGGCCAGAATTTTGCTGTCCCGGGGGACTCCCATGGCCAGCTGATAGCGATAGGGTGTTTCACCGCTGACGTATAGCCCGTCCAGTTTGAGTTGGCGCAGGCTCCAGACGCTGGAGGCCAGGTCGCCCACCACGGCATCCACTTCATCGGTTGCCAGCGCCTGTAATGCCGAGCTGACGTTGGGCATGCCTACCAGATTGAGGTCGGGGTTATGGGTGCGTAGCAGTTCGTGGGGGGCATAGTTCTCCACCACGGCGACTTTCAGCCCGTACAGGTCTTTTAGCTTGCGTGGCTGTGGGCCTCCGGCGTGAGCCAGGATAACAATCGGAAAGTCCAGGTAGGGGCGGGTGAAGGACAAATACGTCTGGCGTTCCGGAGTCGACATGACGCCTGGCAGCAGGTCGATTTTTCCTTGTTTGGCCTGGTCCAGGACAACTGTCCAGCTGGCGGGCTCGACGGGGGTGAGCTTGATGGCCAGCCGCTGCCGAATCACATCGATATAGTCCGCGGCGAGCCCCTGGTAATGGCCATGATCGTCGCGAAATTCAAAGGGTGGCCAGGACGCATCGACACCCAGGCGCAAGTCCGGATGAGCTGCCAGCCAGCCACGTTCTTCATCAGTCAGTGTCAGCGCGCCAGCCGTTGCGGTCCACGTCATCAGCGACAGCAAAAAAAGCACGGTCGGCAGTCTGGGCATAACGGTCTCGTTATGGCACGGAGGAATGCTTCGAGTGTAGACGGGCTACAAGGTGCAAGGGGAGGTCTTTGGGGGATAAATCTGCACAAAACAAAACCCCCGGCCTGGGCCGGGGGTTCTGGTATCACTCGTCGAGGAAGGAGCGCAGATGCTCGCTTCTCGTCGGGTGGCGCAGCTTGCGCAGCGCCTTGGCTTCGATCTGACGAATCCGTTCACGGGTCACGTCGAATTGTTTACCAACCTCTTCGAGAGTGTGGTCGGTATTCATGTCGATACCGAAGCGCATGCGCAGTACCTTGGCTTCACGGGCAGTGAGGCCGGACAGGACTTCGCGAGTCGCCTCTTTAAGGCTCTCAACAGTGGCAACATCGATTGGCGACTGCATCGTCGAGTCTTCGATGAAGTCACCCAGATGGGAGTCTTCGTCATCACCGATCGGGGTTTCCATGGAGATCGGCTCTTTAGCGATCTTCAATACCTTGCGGATCTTGTCCTCAGGCATTTCCATGCGTTCGCCCAGCTCTTCCGGGGTCGGTTCGCGACCCATTTCCTGCAACATCTGGCGGGAAATACGGTTGAGCTTGTTGATCGTCTCGATCATGTGCACCGGAATACGGATGGTGCGGGCCTGGTCGGCAATCGAGCGAGTGATCGCCTGACGGATCCACCAGGTGGCATAGGTCGAGAATTTGTAGCCGCGGCGGTATTCGAACTTGTCTACCGCTTTCATCAAGCCAATGTTGCCTTCCTGGATCAGGTCGAGGAATTGCAGGCCACGGTTGGTGTACTTCTTGGCGATGGAGATCACCAGACGCAAGTTCGCTTCAACCATTTCTTTCTTCGCGCGGCGGGCCTTGGCCTCACCGATCGACATGCGACGGTTGATGTCCTTGATCTCGGCGATGGTCAAACCGGTTTCGGTTTCCAGCGCGGTCAGCTTCTGCTGGCAACGGATGATATCCGGCTGCAGACGGCCAATGGCTTCAGCGTATTTGCTTTTGCCTTTGGCCAGGGCGTCGCTCCAGCTTTCGTCGACTTCGTTGCCCGGGAACTGGCGCAGGAAATCGGCGCGCGGCATACGTGCATCACGTACGCAAAGCTGCATGATCGCGCGCTCTTGCTGACGCAGGCGATCCAAGGCACTACGAACACGCTCGACCAAGCCTTCGAATTGCTTCGGCACCAGCTTGATCGGCATGAACAGCTCAGCCAGGGCCAACAGCTCGGCAATGGTTGCCTTGTTGTTGCGACCGTGCTTTTTTAGCGCCTTGCGGGTGATTTCCATTTGATCGGCAACAGCACCAAAGCGCTGTGCAGCGATAACCGGATCCGGACCGCTTTCGGCTTCTTCCTCGTCATCCGAGGCTTCTGCGTCATCGTCGTCGGTCTCGTCGTCGGCCTTGGCGGCTTTCGCATCGATCGGCGGCGGCACTTCTGCTGCAGGCGGCGCAATACCGTCGTCCGGGTCGATATAACCGCTCAGGACGTCGGACAGGCGACCACCTTCGGTGGTGACGCGGGTGTACTCGGAGAGAATATGGTCAACCGTGCCAGGGAAGTGCGCGATTGCGCTCATCACTTCACGGATGCCCTCTTCAATACGTTTGGCGATTTCGATTTCGCCTTCACGCGTGAGGAGTTCGACCGTACCCATTTCGCGCATGTACATGCGCACCGGGTCGGTAGTACGACCAATGTCGGTCTCGACCGCCGCCAATGCAGCGGCAGCCTCTTCGGCTGCGGCTTCGTCGGTATCGGCGTCGGCCAGCATAAGGGAATCCTTATCTGGCGCAACCTCGAATACGTTGATCCCCATGTCATTGATCATGCGGATGATGTCTTCCACCTGTTCCGGATCTGAAATATCCTCCGGCAGGTGGTCGTTGACCTCCGCGTAAGTCAGGTAGCCCTGCTCACGACCAAGTGTGATCAACTCTTTGATACGAGACTGCTGTTGCGCTTTTCCGGACATAACACCCTATCCACTGAAGGTCTTGGCGGGCAAAAAACAAGCCGAGGATTATACCTGAGCTATGACCTCACGCGCCAGTTGAGGTCGGGTTTGGTGCAGCCATATTGCGTTTTAATAGGTCGCGCATCTGATTTGCGATCTGATTTGCTTCCTCTGCAGTCAACCCTGGCTGCTTCGCTTTCCTGATGAGTTCTTCCAGGCTATCGGTGTGTTGACCCGCTGATAACCTAGTAATGGTGTCTAAAAACTGTTGTTCAAGGTTGTCGCCCTCAATCAGCCATTCCTTTTCTGCCAGGGCCTTGAGCAAGCGACCCTGCTCCGTGCCGTGCCAGCGAGCCATCAGCTGAATAGAGTTTAGCTTAGGATTTTTTTGCACCGCTTCGATAAGGGCAACCAGCAACTGTGCGTAGGTATTGCTCTCATTGGCGAAGTGGTTGGCGGTTTCTACCTTGCCGGCCAATTGCGGGTGATGGATCAGTGTGCGTAACGCAATCAGCGTGGGTGCCTCGACAGCAATAGGCTTGCGTGGGGCGCTCGGTTGATCGCGGTCGCCGCCGCGCTTGCCGTTCTTGTCCCAAGGCTTCTTCTCCCACTTCTTGCCGCCAGCGCCGGGTTTTTTCGGCGTCCATTCCTGCTGCGGCACATACATTTCCTGTGCGTGCGGCTGATGGTAGTCGCTTAAGTCCGGCATTGCGTCGTAATCGAAGCCCGGATCGTAGGCGGGCGGCGCTTCTTGTGGCGCGCTCTGGGCCAGCTGGCTGACGGCTTCACCGCTGAGCCCGGTGATTTGCGTCAGGCGCTGGCGCATCAGTGTGCGCAGGTTGGCCCCCGGGACTTTGTCGATCAGCGGTGCTGCGAGCGTCGCCATGTGCGCCTTGCCTTCGAGCGAGCGCGGGTCCGATTCTTCGGTCAGCTGCTGGAAGAAGTAGTCCGCCAGGGGCTGTGCGTGCTGATTGATGCGTGCGCGGAAGGCGTCGGTGCCTTCGGAGCGAACCAGGGTGTCCGGGTCTTCGCCTTCGGGCAGAAACAGAAAGCGTGCGCGACGTCCGTCCTGCAGGCTCGAAAGCGTCGCTTCCAGTGCTCGCCAGGCGGCGTTGCGGCCGGCCTGGTCACCGTCGAAGCAGAACAGCACGCTGGGCACGACGCGAAACAATCGCTTGAGGTGTTCTTCGCTGGTGGCGGTGCCCAAGGTGGCGACGGCATTGCGCAGGCCTTGCTGGGCGAGGGCGATAACGTCCATGTAGCCTTCGACGACGATGATTTCGTCGAGGTTGCGATTGTTCTTGCGCGCTTCATAAAGGCCGTAGAGTTCCTGGCCTTTATGGAAGACCGGAGTTTCCGGTGAGTTCAGGTATTTCGGTTTGTCATCGCCCAGTACCCGGCCACCAAAGGCGATGATGCGCCCGCGGCTGTCGCGGATCGGAAACATGACGCGATCGCGGAAGCGATCATAGCGTTTGCCGGTTTCGGCGTTTTCGATCAGCAGGCCGGCGTCGATCATGGCTTTTTGTTGCAGGGTATCGCTGCTCAAATGCTTGAACAGGTTATCCCAGCCCGGCGGAGCGAAGCCGAGGCCGAAATCCCGGGCGATTTCGCCGGTCAGCCCGCGGCCTTTGAGGTAATCCACTGCGGCTTTGCGCGATGGGTGGCTTTTCAGGGCTTGCCGGTAGAAGTCCGCGGCAGCGCTGAGCAACGGGTACAGCGGCGAATCAGTTGGTTGCCGCGGTTTGTGCGGTCGACCGCTTTCTTCGCGGGGGATTTCCATGCCGGCGGCTTTGGCCAGTTCTTCGACGGCCTGGACGAAATCCAGGTTGTCGTGGTCCATGATGAAGCCGAGGGCGTTTCCGCCAGCGCCGCAGCCGAAGCAGTAATAGAACTGTTTGTCGGGGCTGACGCTGAAGGACGGGGTTTTCTCTTTGTGGAACGGGCAGCAGGCGGTGTGGTTCTTGCCGGCTTTTTTCAGTTGCAGGCGCGAGCTGACCACGTCGACGATGTCGGTGCGGTTCAGAAGGTCGTCAATGAAGCTCTGGGGAATTAGCCCGGCCATGGCGTTCTCGTCATCTGCGCTCAAAGGGGTCCGAAACGAAGGTTAGCCGAACGCGGGTCATTGTTAGAGGCGCGCAAGATGTGCGGCTCGACCGTTGTCGTCTGCGAAGTCGTTGTCGGGGAGTGTATCTGCCGAAAATCCACTGACGTTAATTCCAATCAGTATTCGACTATGTGAAAGTGTTGCGCTGAGTCCGCCTGCGGCCAGTCGTTGGCCTCGGATAGCTCATCATTCGGCACGCATGCAGGTGCCTTGGGCTGATCGTCGTGAGAGGAATCAGTGGGTGTGCTCGTCAGTAGCCTTGAAAGGCTCGTCAGAAAAGACGTGCACCGCTGGCAAAAGAGCCAGGTCTGACGCGGTGAAGCAGATTTGTCTTGGTCGCGTCTGCGGCTTCGACGGTGAAGCATCAAGCGTTTTACGCAAATGCCATTAGCCCGGCTGAGAGCCGGGCTTGGCAGAAGCTTGCTACGATCGTCTGTGTATTAGTACAGACGAACGGCGCGGCGCTGTTCGCGCTGAACTTTCTTGGCGTGACGCTTAACAGCGGCTGCTGCCTTGCGCTTACGCTCAGAAGTTGGCTTCTCGTAAAATTCGCGGCTACGAACTTCAGCCAGTACACCGGCTTTTTCGCAGGAGCGCTTGAAACGACGCAGAGCTACGTCGAAGGGTTCGTTCTCTTTTACTTTGACGGCTGGCATCCAGAGCTACCTTCATTCATTACCGGGGTCAACATCCTCGCGGCAAAAGTGCACTTGAAGACGTCGGTTTTTAAGGGTTGCGGATGTTAACCCCTCATCGCTCGGAATGCAAAGCCTCTGATCGAAAACCGCTGGTCGGGGCATCACGCGACGACTATTATGCGCGCCTTCGAATTCAGCCTAAACAAGGCGCAAACCCATGCTAGTACTGGGATTAGAAACCTCCTGCGACGAAACCGGCGTCGCACTTTACGACAGTGAGCGCGGCCTGCTGGCCGATGCGCTGTTCAGTCAGATCGACCTGCATCGCGCCTATGGCGGCGTGGTGCCGGAGCTGGCTTCGCGTGATCACGTCAAACGCATGCTGCCCTTGATTCGTCAGGTGTTGGCCGAGGCTGACTGCGTGCCGACAGAGATTGACGCGATCGCCTACACCGCGGGTCCTGGCCTGGTCGGTGCCTTGCTGGTGGGAGCTTCCTGCGCGCAGGCGCTGGCCTTCGCCTGGGGTATTCCGGCCCTTGGCGTGCACCACATGGAAGGTCATTTGCTGGCACCGATGCTGGAGTCGCAACCGCCGCAATTTCCGTTCGTCGCTTTGTTGGTCTCCGGTGGTCACACTCAGCTGGTGCAGGTCGATGGAATCGGTCAATACACCCTTCTGGGTGAGACGCTGGACGATGCCGCCGGTGAAGCATTCGACAAGACCGCGAAGATGATGGGCCTCCATTATCCAGGTGGCCCGGAAATCGCTCGCCTGGCAGAACAGGGTGTTGCGGGGCGCTTCGTCTTTCCGCGGCCGATGTGCGACCGCCCGGGCCTCGATTTCAGCTTCAGCGGCCTGAAAACCTTCGCGCTGAACACCTGGCAGCAGTGCGTGAGCGCCGGGGACGACAGCGAACAAGCTCGTTGCGACATCTCGCTGGCGTTCCAGCAAGCCGTGGTGGAGACTTTGACCATCAAGTGCAAGCGTGCCCTGAAAGCGGCAGGCATGAAGCGTCTGGTGATTGCCGGGGGCGTCAGTGCAAACAAGGCGCTGCGCTCTTCTCTTGAGAAGATGCTCGGAGACATGAAAGGTGACGTTTTTTATGCGCGACCGCAGTTTTGTACTGACAATGGCGCGATGATTGCGTTTGCCGGCTGCCAGCGTCTGCAGGCCGGTCAGCAGGAGAGCCTGGCGATCAGCGTGCAGGCACGTTGGCCAATGGAGCAGTTGTCGGCACTGTGAGGAGCGCCGCTCATGTGCGGCCGCTAAAAATGCCGTTCGCGCCCGGCAAACAGGTCGCGTAGATTGCCGCGATGGCGCCAGACGATCAGTCCGGTCAGTGCGCTCATGGGCAGCAGGGCCGCCGGTTCTTGCCAGGCCAGCAACGGCAGGGTCAGCGGCGTGGCAATGAGCGCGGCCAGTGAGCT
This sequence comes from Pseudomonas sp. GW821-FHT09H03, assembly GCF_059415945.1. Taxonomy (NCBI): domain Bacteria; kingdom Pseudomonadati; phylum Pseudomonadota; class Gammaproteobacteria; order Pseudomonadales; family Pseudomonadaceae; genus Pseudomonas; species Pseudomonas sp. GW821-FHT09H03. The sequence goes on from NZ_JBWKOF010000020.1 coordinate 54,153, forward strand.
GGTGCGGGTCAGGTAGAACGTCAGCAGCCAGGCGCAGACAGCCAGCAGGGCGGCGGGCGGATAGAGGCCCAGCAACATGCCGGCGGCGGTGGCGACACCCTTGCCGCCCCGAAAGCAAAAGTATATTGGGTACAAATGGCCGATGACGGCGCAGACGCCAATCCAGGCCTGCTCCTGCAGCGAAAGCCCTGCAAGGCTTGCAATCAGTACCGGCAGCAAGCCTTTGCAAAGGTCGCCGAGCAAGGTCAGGATGGCCAGTTTCTTGCCGGCCAGACGCAGCATGTTGGTGGCGCCGGCATTGCCTGAGCCACTCATTCGCGGATCCGGATTACCGGTCAGGCGGCTGAGCAAAATGGCGAAGGACAGAGAGCCGAGCAGGTAGGCGAGGATCGCCAGTAACCAAAACATGCTAACTATTCCGGGCGGGGACGCCCTGATTCTAACGGCGCATTGCGCCCTTGTCGTGTAGCGGAGAGAAGTGCTTGGACAGAGTGTTTATCAAGGGCCTGGAAGTCGACACGGTAATTGGTGCCTACGACTGGGAGCGAGGCATCCGGCAGTGCTTGCGTCTGGATTTGAGCTTCGCGTGGGATAATCGCCCGGCCGCCGCCGGTGATGACCTGACCCTGGCGCTTGACTACGCCAGCGTGTCCTCACGTATCCAGGCTTTTGCCGAGCAGGCGCAATTTCAGTTGGTCGAGACATTTGCCGAGCGTCTGGTCGAGGTGTTGATGAGTGAATTCAGCATCACCTGGGTGCGTCTCAAGCTGACCAAGCCCGGCGCCGTACCGGCTGCCACCGGTGGCGTAGGTGTGGAGATCGAGCGCGGATGTCGCTGACTCAGGTGTTCCTCGGGCTCGGTAGCAATATCGAGCGCGAAACCCATTTGCAGGCAGGTCTGGATGCTCTCGCGGCGTTTTTGGTGGATATCCGCTGCTCGGCAGTATTTGAAAGTGAGCCGGTAGGCATCAAGAGCGGATCGTTTTTCAATTTCGTGGTGTCGGCGTATACCGATTTGCCGCTGATGGAGCTGGATCGTCGCTTGAAATTCATTGAGGCGGATAACGGTCGTTACGCACCGGATCGCCGAGGTTTGCCGCTGGATATCGACGTTTTGCTCTACGGTGAGCTGGTGGGCAATTTCGATGGCTTGGTTTTGCCACGGGCCGAAATTCTGAAAAATGCCTTTGTGTTGTGGCCTTTGTCGTTGATTGCGCCGGAGCGGGTGCATCCTGGTGTCGGCAAGAGTTTCGCCACGCTGTGGGCCGAGTCGCAGATTGATCAGGTGCTGGCGCCGGTGGCGTTTGAGTGGCGTGGGGAGCAGTTGACGCCTTCGAATTTGTTGTAAGTCGCAAGACGCCTTCGCGAGCAAGCCCGTTCCCACAGGGCTTGCGCTGAACCTGTGGGAGCGGGCTTGCTCGCGAAGCTCTTCACACGGACGCAGCTTCTTTGTAAGCCTTCAATGCCTTGAGTCGTTCACGCTTGATCGCTTCACCCAGCTCCGGCCCCTTGAATCCTTTCTCCAGCAGCGGCTGCACCGCAACACTGCGCGCCGCCATCGCTGCCCCACGCAAATAATCCGCCTGTGGATAACTTCGCTGTTCCAGGCCTTTGCGTCCACGTGCATCCATTTCGCACGCGGCAATGAATTCCTCGAAGCGTTGCGGTCGACGATAAACGTCGAAGCTTTGCAGCAGCTCAAGCAGCGTTGAAGGCTTGAGTTCAAGGGCGCGATGCCCGTGGGTGTGATATTCGCCCACCAGCAGCGCCAGTTCCTGGCAATCCCTGGGTGCCTTGAAACGTTCGTTGACCGCTTTGATCAGCTTCAGGCCTTTGAACTCGTGGGCGATGTGCCGCGGCCATTCTTCCTCTGGCGTCAGGCCTTTACCCAGGTCATGCAGCAGGCTGGCCCAGCGCACGGTGAGTGGCTGTTTGTGTTGTGCGGCTTGCTGCAAGACGTTCAGGATGTGCTCGCCGGTGTCGATTTCCGGGTGATGAGCTTCAGGTTGTGGCACGCCGAAGAGTGCGTCCACTTCGGGCATCAGCACCTTCAGGGCGTCGCATTCGCGCAGTACCCGAATGAACACTTGGGGCTGATCTTCCATCAGTGCGCGGGAAATTTCCTTCCAGCTGCGTTCAGCCGTCAAAGCCTCCAGTTCGCCGGATTCGCTGAGCTGGCGCATAAGCTCCAGGGTTTCTGGGGCGACGGTGAATCCCAGTCCGGCATAACGCGCGGCGAAGCGGGCTACACGCAGAACCCTGAGCGGATCTTCGGCGAATGCCGGGGAAACGTGGCGCAGCACGCGAGCTTCCAGATCACGCTGACCATGATAAGGATCGGTCAGGTTCTGTTGATCGTCTTCGGCCATGGCGTTAATCGTCAGGTCGCGGCGAATCAGGTCTTCTTCCAGAGTCACTTCGGGGCTGGCATGAAAGGTAAAGCCGCCGTAACCGCGTCCGCTTTTGCGTTCGGTACGGGCCAGGGCGTATTCCTCACCGCTTTTGGGATGAAGAAATACCGGGAAGTCCGCACCCACTGGACGAAAGCCCTTGGCGAGCATTTCATCGGTGGTAGCACCGACCACTACCCAATCGATATCGGTGACGGGTTTGCCCAGCAGGCGATCACGTACGGCGCCGCCGACTTTATAAATCTGCATAAAAAACCTCCGTTAGCTCGACAGGATAACCGTTGCGTCGGGCTTTCGGAGGCGCAAACCTGATCAAAGATGAATGACGGCCAGGTCCAGCCGGCCGTAATCGCCTTCGCTATGCTCGTTTCTGGGTGGTACATGGTGGGTTTTCATGACCTGGTCGCCTTGCAGGGTCTCCAGGTGAATGTCGAAGCCCCAGAGGCGGTGCAGGTGTTTGAGTACTTCCTCGGTGGACTCTCCCAGGGGTTTGCGGTCGTGCTGCTGGTGGCGCAAGGTCAGGGAGCGATCGCCGCGACGATCGATGCTGTAGATCTGCACGTTCGGCTCGCGGTTGCCCAGGTTGTACTGCGCGGCCAGGGTTTCACGAATGATGCGGTAGCCGCCTTCATCGTGAATGGCCGGCACCAGCAAGTCATCCTTCTGGTCGTCATCGAGAATGCTGAACAGCTTGAGGTCGCGGATCACCTTGGGCGAAAGGTACTGCAGGATGAAGCTCTCGTCCTTGAAGCTGCTCATGGCGAACTTGATGGCTGCCAACCAGTCGGTGCCCGCGATGTCCGGGAACCAGCGGCGGTCTTCTTCCGTTGGCTCTTCGCACATGCGCCGAATGTCCCGGTACATGGCAAAACCCAGGGCGTAGGGGTTGATGCCACTGTAATAGGGGCTGTCGAAGCCGGGCTGGAACACCACGCTGGTGTGGGACGTCAGGAACTCCATCATGAAGCCGTCGGTGACCAGGCCCTCGTCGTACAAATCGTTCATCAGCGTGTAGTGCCAGAACGTTGCCCAGCCCTCGTTCATCACCTGGGTCTGGCGTTGAGGGTAAAAATACTGGGCGATCTTGCGCACGATCCTGACGATTTCCCGCTGCCAGGGCTCCAGCAACGGCGCGTGTTTTTCAATGAAGTACAGGATGTTTTCCTGGGGTTCAGCGGGGAAGCGTGCGTTGTCCTTGTCGCTGTATTTGTCCGCGCCTTTGGGGATGGTACGCCACAGATCATTGATCTGTTTCTGCATGTGCTCTTCCCGATCCTTCTGCCGGCGGCGTTCCTCTTCGGCAGAAATCGGATAGGGGCGCTTGTAGCGGTCGACCCCGTAGTTCATCAAGGCGTGGCAGGAATCCAGCAAGTCCTCGACCGCGTCGATGCCGTGGCGCTCCTCGCATTGCATGATGTACTGCTTGGCAAATACCAGGTAATCGATGATCGAACTGGCATCGGTCCAGGTACGGAACAGGTAATTGCCTTTGAAAAAGCTGTTATGGCCGTAGCAGGCGTGGGCGACGACCAATGCTTGCATGCAGATGGTGTTTTCTTCCATCAGGTAGGCAATGCACGGGTCGGAGTTGATCACGATTTCGTACGCCAGGCCCATCTGGCCGCGACTGTAGGACTTTTCGGTGCTGAGGAAGTGTTTGCCATAGGACCAGTGGTGATAACCCAGAGGCATGCCGACGGAGGCATAGGCGTCCATCATCTGCTCGGCGGTGATCACCTCGATCTGGTTAGGGTAGGTATCGAGGGCGTAGCCCGCCGCAATACGACTGATTTCGCGGTCATAGGCCTGGATCAGCTCGAATGTCCATTCTGAGCCGGTGGAAATGGGTTGGCGCTTCTGCTCTTTGGCGGTCATGTCACTAACCTGCGCTGGAAGAGTTCACGGAAGACCGGATAGATATCCCCGGCCGAGACCAGTTGTTGCTGGGCAAAGGTGTCGGAGAACGCTTCGGCGATGCGCTCGTATTCGAACCACAGGGCCTGATGTTCGCGCGGGGTAATCTCAACGTAAGTGTAGTACTGGACGAACGGCATGATCTGGTTGATCAGGATGTCGCGGCAGATCGGTGAGTCGTCGTTCCAGTTGTCGCCGTCGGAAGCCTGGGCAGCGTAGATGTTCCACTCATTGCTCGGATAACGCTCGGCCATGATCTCCTGCATCAGTTTCAAGGCGCTGGACACAATGGTCCCGCCGGTCTCGCGGGAGTAGAAAAACTCTTCCTCATCCACTTCGCGGGCGCTGGTGTGATGGCGGATGAACACGACATCGATCTTGTCGTAATTTCGCTTGAGGAACAGGTACAGCAGGATGAAGAAGCGCTTGGCGATGTCCTTGGTCGCCTGGGTCATCGACCCGGAGACATCCATCAGGCAGAACATCACGGCCTTGGAGCTGGGGTTGGGCTGCTTGATCAGCAGGTTGTACTTGAGGTCGAAAGTATCGAGAAACGGCACGCGATGAATGCGCGCGCTGAGTTTTTCGATTTCTGCTTCGATTTCCTGAATATCACCGAAGTTGTCCGGCTCTTCCTGCTTTAGTCGCAGAAGTTCTTCCTTGGCTTCGCGCAGTTTCGCCCGGCTGCTGCCGGACAGTGCGATGCGCCGCGCATGGGCTGAACGCAGGGTGCGGATGATGTTGATTCGTGACGGGTTGCCTTCGTTGCTGATCCCGGCGCGTACGGTTTTGAAAGTGTCGGTACCGGTCAGGTTGCGCTTGACCAGGTTTGGCAGTTCGAGGTCTTCGAACATGAATTCGAGGAATTCTTCCTGGGTGATCTGGAAGACGAACTCGTCCATTCCTTCGCCGGAGTTGCCAGCCTTGCCAGGACCACGGCCGCCGCCGCCTCCCGGTGGGCGCGCGATGTGCTCGCCACTGGTGAACTCCTTGTTACCCGGGTGCACGACTGTCTGTTTGCCGCCGCGACCGTGATGAAGCACCGGTTCGTCGATGTCGCGACCAGGGATGCTGATTTGCTCGCCGTGCTCCATATCCGTGATGGAGCGACGGCTGACCGCCTCTTCGACGGCTTTTTTGATGTGATCACGGTAACGCCGCAGAAACCGCTGACGGTTCACCGTGCTTTTGTTCTTGCCATTGAGGCGTCGGTCGATCACATAGCTCATAGGCCCTCCGGGGAGCTTCGAGTCATAAGCTTCAAGCTGCAAGACAGAAGCTTCAGAAACAAGCGGCGCGCGACATATGGCCACAATTACGCAAACAGCGCGTTCTCGTTGCTGCAGTGTCGCGTGCCGTTTGCAGCTCCCTTACTGGGACTTTCTCACCCTCAAGTACCACTCGGACAGCAGCCGTACCTGTTTGTCGGTGTAACCGCGTTCGACCATACGTGTAACGAAGTCGTTGTGTTTCTGCTGGTCCTCTTTGCTCGCCTTGGCGTTGAAACTGATGACTGGCAGCAGGTCCTCGGTGTTGGAGAACATTTTTTTCTCGATGACCACCCGCAGTTTTTCGTAGCTGAGCCAGGTTGGGTTCTTGCCGTTGTTGTTGGCCCGGGCGCGCAAGACGAAGTTGACGATTTCGTTGCGGAAATCCTTCGGATTGCTGATGCCGGCCGGTTTTTCGATTTTCTCCAGTTCTTCGTTCAGCGCTACGCGGTTGAGGATCTCGCCGGTTTCCGGGTCGCGGTATTCCTGGTCCTGGATCCAGAAGTCGGCGTACAGCACATAGCGATCGAAGATGTTCTGGCCGTACTCGCTATAAGACTCGAGGTAGGCGGTCTGGATCTCCTTGCCGATGAATTCGATGTAGCGCGGTGCCAGGTACTCCTTGAGGAAGCGCAGATAGCGTTCGCGGGTTTCGGCCTGGAACTGTTCCTGTTCGATCTGCTGTTCCAGCACGTAGAGCAGGTGCACCGGGTTGGCGGCGATTTCGTGTGGATCGAAGTTGAAGACCTTCGACAGAATCTTGAACGCGAAACGGGTGGAGAGGCCGTTCATGCCCTCGTCGACCCCTGCGTTATCGCGGTATTCCTGGATCGACTTGGCCTTCGGATCGGTGTCCTTGAGGTTCTCGCCGTCGTACACGCGCATCTTCGAATAGATGTTGGAATTTTCTGGCTCCTTGAGGCGCGAGAGCACAGTGAACTGGGCCAGCATCTTCAGGGTGTCGGGTGCGCAATGGGCCTTGGCCAGGGAGCTGTTGAACAGAAGCTTGTCGTAGATTTTCACTTCGTCGCTGACCCGCAGGCAGTACGGCACTTTGACGATGTAGATCCGGTCGATGAAGGCTTCGTTGTTCTTGTTGTTGCGGAAGGTGTGCCATTCCGATTCGTTGGAGTGGGCCAACAGGATCCCGGTGAACGGAATCGCGCCGAGGCCTTCGGTACTGTTGTAGTTGCCTTCCTGGGTGGCGGTCAGCAGTGGGTGCAGCACCTTGATCGGCGCCTTGAACATTTCGACGAATTCCATCAAGCCCTGGTTGGCCCGGCACAGGGCCCCCGAGTAGCTATAAGCGTCGGCGTCATTCTGTGGATATTCTTCCAGTTTGCGGATATCGACCTTACCGACCAGCGCCGAGATGTCCTGGTTGTTTTCGTCTCCCGGTTCGGTCTTGGCCACGGCGATCTGGTTAAGAATCGACGGGTAGAGTTTGACTACGCGGAACTGGCTGATGTCGCCACCGAACTCGGCCAGGCGTTTAGTGGCCCATGGCGACATGATGGTGTTGAGGTAGCGCCGCGGAATGCCGAAGTCTTCCTCGAGGATCGCGCCATCTTCGGTGGCGTTGAACAGACCCAGGGGCGATTCGAATACCGGCGAGCCCTTGATCGCGTAGAAGGGCACTTTTTCGATCAATTGTTTGAGCTTTTCGGCCAGGGACGATTTACCACCACCGACAGGACCGAGCAGGTAAAGAATCTGTTTCTTTTCCTCCAGGCCCTGAGCGGCATGGCGGAAATACGAGACGATCTGGTCGATGCATTCTTCCATCCCGTGGAAGTCTTCAAAGGCCGGATAGCGACGAATCACCTTGTTGGAGAAGATTCGCGACAGCCTCGAGTTGGTCGAGGTGTCGAGCAGTTCAGGTTCTCCGATGGCCAGCAGCAGACGCTCGGCGGCGGAAACGTAGGCGCTGCGGTCGTTTTTGCACAGCTCAAGATACTCTTGCAGAGAGAGTTCTTCCTGGCGTGTGGACTCGAAGCGTTGTTGGAAGTGGCTAAAGATACTCATGACGTCACCTCGCTCGATACGTGGAGCCGACGCCGGATCATTCAGTCGATGCTGGCAGCAATCGAACAGGCGATTGCTGTTTACCCCCCAGAACTCTCCCGGAGCTGACGACTCCGAAAGCTACTCCCGATGACCCGTGCGCCGGTGTACCGGCTCTCCCCTGTTTTGGATGGCCTGCGCTTAAGGATAGTTGGGAATTCGGGAGGTAAAGGTGAGATACGTAATTAACTGTGGCAGACCGTTCGTCTGCCTCCGCGCAAGCCCACGGAGGCCGGGGCTTGCAAGGTTACAAAAAAATTATTCAGAGGTGCCTTGCGCCGTTTCCGCAGGATAGGTCGTGCGCCACAGCTCGAAACCGCCATCCATGCTGTAGACATCGGAAAAGCCCTGGCTGATCAGGTAGGCGGCAGCACCCTGACTGGAGTTGCCGTGATAGCAGACCACCACGGTCGGTGCGTCGAGGTCGGCGCCCTGAATGAAGGCGTGCAGGGAATGGTTGTCCAGGTGTCTGGAGCCTGCGATGTGCAGGGCGGCAAAAGTGGCCGGGTCGCGGACGTCAACGACCACCGCGCCTTGCTCGCGCAGGGCCTGGGCCTGTTCCGGGGGGATACGTTTGAATTCGCTCATGTCGGGCTCCTGTGGCTCGGCTGAATGGCAGTCTAGCGCGGGGCGCTGGCTGGCGATGTTTGGGTAATGGTCGGGGCGACTGGCGGCAGGACGTGACCGTGCTCGTCGCATTTGCAGGACAGACGTTCAAGGCTGTCGACATTCATAAGGGTCAGGGCTCCGCCCCAGACGCAACCGGTATCGAGGGCCAGGATGCCCGGCACCTCACTCTTGCCTTCCAGTGCGGCCCAATGGCCAAAGATGATTTTCAGGTCTTTGGTCTTGCGTTCCAGGTGATGGAACCAGGGCTTGTAGCCGGGTGGTGCAGTGCCGAGGCCTTCTTTGCTTTTGAGGTCAAGCTTGCCTTCGGCGGTGCAGAAGCGCATGCGCGTGAAATAGTTGGTGATTACACGCAGGCGCGTCACGCCTTTGAGGTCGCTGTCCCATTTCGCCGGGTCGTTGCCGTACATCCCGTCGAGATAAAGCGGCAGCAAGTTGTCGTCGCGCAATGCAGTCTCGACTTCGGCTGCAAGCTTCAGGGCTTTGCGCAGCGACCACTGGGGTGGAATACCGGCATGGACCAGGGCCACATTTCGTTGCTCGTCGTAGTGCATGAGCTTTTGCTGGCGCAGCCATTCGAGCAGCTCGGTGCAATCCGGGGCTTCGATAATCTCGCGCAGGGTATCCGACTTTTTCAGTCGTTCGATGTTGCGACCGGCGGCCAGCAGGTGCAAGTCGTGATTGCCCAGCACGCACACCAGCGATTCGCGGATGCTATAGAGGAAGCGCAGGGTTTCCAGCGATTGCGGGCCGCGGTTGACCAGGTCGCCCACCAGCCAGAGTCGATCCCGTTGTGGATCGAAGTCGACTTGCTTGAGCAGGCATTGCAGTGCTTGCAGGCAGCCTTGCAGATCGCCGACCGCGTAAGTTGCCATCAGTGCAAGGCTCCGGGCACCGCCAGGCGAAAGGGCGCGATGATGGCGTCGAAATGTTTGCCATCGTCGGCCAGCATCTGATAGGTGCCTTGCATCGTGCCGACTTTGGAGGTCATCACAGTGCCGCTGCTGTAGGTGTGGCTTTTGCCAGGCTCGATCAACGGCTGTTGGCCAACCACGCCTGCACCGCGCACTTCTTCGACATGCCCGTCACCATCGGTGATTACCCAATGCCGCGACAGCAGCTGGGCGGGGACCAGGCCATTGTTTTGCACGGTAATGGTGTAGGCGAAGGCAAAGCGTTCGTGCTCGGGTTGCGATTGTTCTGCCAGATAGCGGGTGACGACGCTGACGTCGACCTGATAGCGAGGATCGGACATGCAAGGGGCCTTAAAAACGAAGCGGGACGCGGGGCGAAGCTGATGGATTCAGTCTAGGCCAAGTATCGGGTAGTAAACCAGAGTGGCGTCCTACCCGATAGCGCTCATCGCCTGTCAGTCTGCGGCAGGCGTCTGTACGACTTGTTCGCTGAGCTTGTCAGCCAGTCGCACAAAGGCAGCCAGGTCGAGTTGCTCCGGGCGCAGACTGCCGTCGACACCGGCGGCAGTGATCTCGTCGTTGCTCAGCAGCAGCTTGAGCGTGTTACGCAGGGTTTTGCGACGCTGGTTGAACGCTTCGCGCACGACGCGCTCCAGCAGGCGGTGATCCTTGGCTGGATGCGGCAGTACCGCGTGAGGCACCAGGCGCACGATGGCTGAATCGACTTTTGGTGGCGGGTTGAACGCCCCCGGCCCAACGTTGAACAGATGCTCGACCCGGCAGTGGTACTGGACCATGATCGACAACCGGCCCCAATCGCCGCCGCCGGGACCTGCCGCCAAGCGCTCGACCACTTCCTTTTGCAGCATGAAGTGCATGTCGCGAATCAGGTGCGAGTTGTGCAGCAGGTGAAAAATCAGCGGCGTCGAGATGTTGTACGGCAGGTTGCCGACCACGCGCAGGCTGCCCGGCGCAGCATTCAGGCTGTTGAAGTCGAACTTCAGCGCATCACCCTGATGCAGGTTGAAGTTGCTTCTGCCGGCAAACTGCTGGTTGAGGATCGGGATCAGGTCCTTGTCCAGTTCCACCACGTCGAGCTGGGCGCCGCTGCTGAGCAGGCCTTGGGTCAGTGCACCCTGGCCAGGGCCGATTTCCAGCAAGCGGTCTTCGGCCTTGGCATGGATGGAGCGCAGGATGCGGTCGATAACGCCGGCATCGTGCAGGAAGTTCTGGCCAAAGCGTTTGCGCGCCTTGTGTTGGTATTGCTCGGTCATAAACGGGTCTCGGCCATCTGGTAGGCGGTTTCCAGGGCGACTTGCAGGCTGCCGGTGTCGATCTTGCCGCTGCCGGCCAGGTCCAGGGCGGTGCCATGGTCGACCGAGGTGCGGATGATCGGCAAGCCGAGGGTCACGTTGACTGCCGCGCCGAAGCCTTTGTACTTCAGCACCGGCAAGCCCTGGTCATGGTACATCGCCAGCACTGCGTCGCAGTGCTCCAGATATTTGGGGGTAAACAGAGTGTCGGCGGGCAGGGGGCCACGAAGGTCCATTCCCTCGCTGCGCAGGCGCTCTAATGTGGGTTCGATGATATCGATTTCTTCATGGCCCAGGTGTCCGCCTTCACCGGCGTGGGGGTTGAGCCCGCAGACCAGGATGCGCGGCCGGGCGATGCCGAACTTGTTTTGCAGATCGGCATGCAGGATGCGTGTGACTTGCTCCAGACGCAGCGGCGTGATCGCATCGGCAATCTCGCGCAGGGGCAGGTGGGTGGTCACCAGGGCTACACGCAATCCGCGTGTAGCCAGCATCATTACCACTTGTGCGGTATGGGTCAGGTCGGCGAGAAATTCCGTGTGTCCGGAAAAAGCGATCCCCGACTCGTTGATCACGCCCTTGTGCACGGGGGCAGTGATCATGCCGGCGAAATGCCCGTCCAGGCAGCCCTGGCCGGCCCGGGTGAGGGTTTCCAGGACGAACGCGGCATTGGCCTTGTCCAGTTGTCCGGCTGTGACCCTGGCGTTGAGCGGGGTATCCCAGACGTACAGGCTGTTGGCTGGCGCCGGTGCATCCGGCCAGTTGTCCGGGGTCACTGGCAACAAATCGACAGCCACGCCCAACTGCGTGGCCCGCTCGGAGAGCAGGTCACGGCTGGTAATGGCAATAAGGGGGTATGGCTGGGCTTGCGAGGCGAGCAGCAGGCACAGGTCGGGACCTATGCCGGCTGGTTCGCCGGGTGTCAGCGCGAAACGTTGGGGTTTCACTGCGCTGCCTGGTCTGCGCCAGGGAGTTTGATTTCTACGTACGCTTCGTCACGGATCTGACGCAGCCAGGTTTGCAGTTCTTCGTCGTATTTGCGGTTACGCAGTACGGTCATCGCCTGTTGCTCGCGAGCCTGGGCGGTGCTGTCGGTGGCGCGACGGCCAAGGACTTCCAGAACATGCCAGCCGTATTGAGTCTGGAAAGGGCGCGACAGCTGACCTTGAGGGGTCTTGGCCATCACTTCGCGGAACTCGGGCACCAATGCGTTCGGGTCGATCCAGTTCAGGTCACCGCCGTTGAGGGCAGATCCCGGATCTTCCGAGTAGCTTTTCGCCAGCTCGCCGAAGTCTTCACCCGATTCGATACGGGTATAGAGCGAATCGGCCAGCGCCTTGGTTTTTGCTTCGTCGCGAATCGGGCTTGGCTTGACCAGGATGTGACGCACATGCACTTCATCGCGCATCTGGGTTTCGCCGCCACGCTTGTCGAGGATCTTCAGGATAATGAAGCCCCCCGGGGTGCGCATAGGCTGGGTCACGTCGCCAACGGTCATGCTGCTGAGCAGGCGATCGAACGGAGGTGGCAGTTGAGCGGCTTTACGCCAGCCCATGTCGCCGCCTTCCAGTGCGGTTTCGCTGGCGGACTTGGCAATGGCCAGTTGAGCAAAGTCAGCACCTTGCTTGAGCTGCTGGTAAACCGCGTCGGCCTGTCTGGCAGCATTCTGAATCGCTTCGGAATTGGCGCTTTCCGGCGTGGGAATCAGGATGTTGGCCAGGCGGAACTCTTCGGACAGCTGCATTTTGCCAAGGTCGGAAGCCAGGAAGTTCTTCACTTCCTGCTCGGAGACCTGGATGCGTTCGGCGACGCGGCGCTGACGGACACGGCTGATCACCATTTCGCGACGAATCTGCTCACGTGCGTCGTCGTAAGACAGGCCATCGTGAGCCAGGGCTGCGCGGAACTGTTCGATCGACATGTTGTTGCGCTGGGCGATGGTGCCGACAGCCTGGTTCAGCTCTTCGTCGGTAATGCGGATGCCGGAGCGCTCGCCGATCTGCAATTGCAGGTTTTCGACGATCAGACGCTCAAGTACCTGCTGCTCCAGCACGCTGGCTGGCGGCACGGCAGAACCACGCTTGGCAATGGTTTGCTGAACTTCATTGACCCGACGGTCCAGTTGGCTCTGCATGACCACGTCGTTGTCGACGATGGCCACCACTTTGTCGATGGACTGCACTGCGGCGCTCGCCGCAGTACTCAGGAACAGCGCGCCCAGCATCAGCGGGCGCAGACAATCAGAAAGCTTGGTCTTCACGTTCACGATAACCTTGAATGCCTTTGTCGAGGAAGCTCTCTACTTTGGAGCCGGTAAGGCCGCCGAGTCCCTTCAGAACAATTTGGAGGAAGACGCCATGGTCGCCTTTTTCGTTTTCAGGTGCTTCCTGACTGAATTCGTCATAGGAAACCCAGTAACGGTTGATCAGGCGCAGTTTCCAGCAGCAGTTGTCGTACTCGAAACCACCGAAGGCTTCCAGGGTACGGTTTTGGTTGTAGTCATACTGCCAGCGGCTGATGAGGTTCCATTGTTGCACGATCGGCCAGATCACCGAGAAATCGTGCTGTACGATCTTGTAGTAATCCTTCACGTAGCCAGGCTGGCCTGGAGTGCCGTAGTCACCGCCACCGACGGTCCATTTACCAGTGTTCTGGTCGTAACGGACCTGGTCATTACGATAGCGATAGCCGGCGTTGATGACCTTGTTCGGATTGTCTTCAGGCTGGTAGTGGAACATCGCGCTGCCCGAGCGAGGGCTGCGGCTGTCCGGGTCCCAGTTGTAGTCGGCCGTGGTGCGCCAGTCGCGGTTCCAGCGGTACTCGTATTCCAGTGCGTAAGGCGAAACGTCGGAATGCGCATCTTCACGGGTCTTGGCATCGATGCCCGGCAACTGGACTTCGCGATCCTTGAAGTACAAGGCCTGGCCGACGCTGACGCGTTGACGCTCGAAGCCATCGTCTTCGATCCAGCGGCTGGTCACGCCCAGGGACAGCTTGTTCTCGTCGCCGACACGGTCGGCACCGGAGAAGCGGTTGTCACGGAACAGCGACGCATAGTTGAAGGTGTATTCGCTGGTATCGAATACCGGGATGTCTTCCTGGTCTTCCTCTGGTACGTAGAGGTAGAACAGGCGTGGTTCGAGAGTCTGGCGGTAGTTCTTGCCGAACCATTGGGTGTTGCGATCGAAGTACAGGCCGCTGTCGACGCTGGCGATCGGCACCGCACGGTTCTGATTACTGTCGAAAGTCCCCAGGAGCTTGTCCTGTTCTGGAGTCTGACCGTCGATAAAGGCTTTGCCTTGACTGTCCAGGTCCAGTTGGTACTGAGTGTATTGGTACTTGAGCGACGGCTTGAGGAACCCATAAGTCCAGTTCAGCGGCAGGCTGACCACAGGTGCAAGGTTCAGGCGGTCGCCGTTTGCGCGCGCCAGGCCGACGACGTTGGTATCAAGGCGGGGTGCCACATTACCGTCTTCATCGGTGAAACTGCCGTTTTGCAGATCCCGGTCGAACCGTACGAGTTCAGTGTTGTACGTGAAATCGAGACCACCCGGATGATACGGCAGCGCACCATCGAAGGTGATCTGCGGCAACCGGTCATACGGCGTGATGTTGGAAACGCTTGCCAGCTCATAGGCATGGGCATTCAGGCGAGCGGTGTAGCTGTCACCACGGTAGGTGATGGAGCCTTGCTGGTTCACGTAGTCAGCGCTTTTCACGCCAATCTGGTCAGTCTGCAGATCCTGGAAGTAATACGGATCGCTGATTTCGGTGTAGTCGACCTGCGCGAGGGTCCGCGAGTCGAGGCCACCCTTGTGCTGCCAGTTATACATGTAGCGGTCTTTCTGGTAATCGCTCTGCAGCTTGCGATCGTCGTTCTCGTCGCTGAGGTACGCCGCACCGAACTGACCTTCGCTGGATTTGGTCAGGTAGCGGAACTCGCCTTCCATCAACAGGCCGCGATCGGACATGTAGCGTGGATACAACGTGGCATCGTAGTTCGGCGCCAGGTTGAAGTAATACGGCGTAACCAGCATGAAGCCGGTATCGCTGCCGGTACCAATGGTCGGCGGCAGGAAGCCGGACTGGCGACGGTCGTCGATCGGGAAGTAAATGTACGGCGTGTACAGGATCGGAATGTCCTTGACCCGCAGTGTCACGTTGGTCGCGGTACCGAAGCCGGTGGCCGGGTTCAGGGTGATGTTGTTGCCCTTGAGCTGCCAGGCGTTGCTGTTCGGTTCGCAGGTGGTGTACGTACCGTCCTTGAGACGGATGATCGCGTTTTCCGCACGTTTGGCGTACAGCGCGTTGCCGCGGATACGGGACTTGTGCATCACGTATTCGGCGTTGTCGACTTTGGCTTCACCGGTGTCGAGCTGCACATCGGCGTGGTCGCCGACGATCAGGGCGCCGTTGTCGCGGATGCGTACGTCACCATTGAGTTCGGCGCGGCTCTCGGCCTGATACAGGCTGGCCTCGTCGGATTCGACCTGCATGCTGCCCTGACGCAACACCACGTCACCGGCCAGCGTGCCGACCTGGTTTTCGGTGTTGTAGCGCGAAGCCTTGGCGCCGATGAAGGTCGGTGCGTCACTTTTATTCGTCTTGTCGCTCATGCCAGGACGAATCGGCTCGATATAGGAACCAGAGCAATAAGGACCGGTTTCGGCCAATTGTGCTGCGGTGAGCTTATCGCGGGGAACCCAGTCGAGGTGACTGTAGTCTTCGCTACGCGACTTCAGGCCACGGCCCTTGGCTTCGGTGACCAGCGCCGTCTTGGCGACTGTTGCTTCGCCGGAACCGCTCTCGGCAGCTGGGGCCTCGCCGGTTGCGGAGACTGCACTGCCGTCATGCACGGGACGTGGCGGCAAAGCAGCTGCCGACGTCTTCGGCGCGCAATTCCAGGCACCCGAAGCCGAGACGGAGCAGTCATACTGTTCCGCGGCGACGACGAACGAAGTGGCGAGGGGTTGCAGTGCCAGCAAACTGCCGGTTACCAGCAACGGAAATTTTTTACGAAACGCGGGGGATTTCAATGCCATCTTATTAGTCCGGGCTTCCTGCGTGCCATCTGCCCGCGGTGTGGGCCGCACGCCTCTCGATGGTCTGAAAAAGATGCTGGATAATAAAGCATGACCCGCTTGACGGCTAGCGCCGTCGGAGACCCTTGCAATGCCTGACCAAGATGTACGTTTGCAACACCTGAAAGTTTGGCTCGACGAACAGCTGGCAAACCTTTACGCGGCACAGGGTTGGGGGAGCGTACCCCCGGCCACACTGACCGCGGCCAGCAGCGACGCAAGTTTTCGGCGGTACTTCCGCTGGGAAGGCGCAGGCAGAAGTTTTGTCGTCATGGATGCCCCTCCGCCCCAGGAGAACTGCAAACCTTTCGTGGATATCGCTTTTTTGCTGGCGAAATCCGGAATAAATGTGCCAAAAATTTATGCTGAAGACCTCGAACGCGGTTTTCTTTTGCTCAATGACCTGGGCAATAAGACTTATCTGGATGTAATCGACAGCGAAAACGCCGACGATTTGTTCAAGGATGCCCTGCAAGCGCTGCTGGCTTTCCAGCAGTTGCCGATGGTGGCGCCGCTGCCGAGCTACGACGTGGCACTGTTGCGTCGCGAGCTTGAGTTGTTTCCCGAGTGGTACGTGAAGCGCGAACTGGGAATCGAGCTCGATTCGGCACAGCAGGCCTTGTGGCAACAGGTCAGCGACCTGCTGATCGACAGCGCCCTGGTCCAACCCAAAGTCCTGGTGCATCGCGACTACATGCCGCGCAACCTGATGCTCAGTGAGCCGAACCCAGGGGTGCTGGACTTCCAGGACGCGGTGTATGGACCGGTCACCTACGACGTGACCTGCCTGTTCAAGGACGCCTTCCTCAGTTGGCCAGAAGAGCGTGTGCGCGGCTGGCTCCAGCTTTACTGGCAGCAGGCGGGCGCTCTGGGCATTCCCGTGCAACCGGATTTCGAGGAATTCCTGCGTGCCAGCGACCTGATGGGTGTGCAGCGCCATCTGAAGGTCATCGGTATCTTTGCCCGCATCTGCCATCGCGACGGCAAGCCGCGTTATCTGGGTGACGTGCCGCGTTTCTTCGCTTACATAGAAGCAGTGGTCGCCCGCCGTCCTGAACTGGCCGCGTTGGGTGAACTGCTGACGAGTCTGCGTGCTGGAGCGAATGCATGAAGGCAATAATTCTGGCTGCGGGCAAAGGCGAGCGCATGCGTCCGCTGACGCTCACTACGCCAAAACCGCTGGTACGCGCGGGCGGCGTGCCCTTGATCGAATATCACCTGCGCGCGCTGGCCGCTGCCGGGTTTACCGAGATCGTCATCAACCATGCATGGCTCGGTCAGCAGATCGAAGACTATCTGGGCGATGGCTCGCGTTTCGGGGTGAGCATTCAGTACTCGGCCGAAGGTGAGCCACTGGAAACCGGTGGCGGGATTTTCCGCGCCTTGGCGCTGTTGGGCGACGAAGCCTTTCTGGTGGTCAACGGTGATGTCTGGACCGATTACGATTTCAGTGTGCTGCATCAGCCTATCAGCGGCCTGGCTCACCTGGTGCTGGCCGACAACCCGGCCCATCATCCGGGCGGAGATTTCAGCCTGATTGGTACCCAGGTGAGTGACGGTCAACCACAAGCCGCTACCCTGACCTACAGTGGGATCGCGGTACTGCACCCACAGTTGTTCGATGGCTGTGCGGCCGGTGCCTTCAAGCTCGCGCCGCTTTTGCGCAAAGCCATGGCGGATGGGCAAGTGACGGGAGAGCGATTGAAGGGGCATTGGGTTGATGTCGGTACTCACGAACGTCTGGCTGAAGTCGAAGCATTGCTAGAAGCGAGCCGCTGACATGTTGTGGCCAGGGACTCTGATTGGAGCCGGAGCGGGCTTTGCCATCGCCAGTATTCCGGGGGCCATGCTCGGCGCGTTGTTGGGACAGGCGCTGGATCGGCGCTTGAACCTGCAGAGCTGGGGGCATTTGCGGGAAAAGCTGGGCGGTCGCCCGATGCTGCGCAACGATGAGCTGCTGTTCGTTTTACTGGGACGCCTGGCCAAGTGTGACGGACGGGTGCTGGGCGGACATATCCAGCAGGCGCGTGCGGAAATGCGCTCCCTGGAGATGTCCGAATCGGCCCAGCGTCGGGCGATTGCCGCATTCAACCGTGGCAAGTCGGGCCGCGATCGGCTTCGCAGTTATCTGCGTCGCTTGGGGGCCCAGCCCCACGCGGCCGAAGGCGTACTGCGCGCCTGCTGGCGGATGATTTGGGCTGACGGTCGTGCGGGTGGCAACGAGCTCGAACTGATCTCCCAGTGGGGCAAGTGGCTGGGCTGGGATGACTGGCAGGTGCAGGCGCTGGCTCGCGATTATGAGCCGCAGAAGCGCCCGTTAGGCAACAGCACCGCGACCTATCAGGATGCGTTGCGGCTATTGGGGGTTTCGGCCACCAGTGAGCCGGCGCAGATCAAACGTGCCTATCGGCGCCTGCTCAGTCGCCATCACCCAGACAAGATTGCCGGCAGTGGCGCTACGGCAATGCAGGTTCGCGAGGCTACTGACAAGACTCGTGAGCTGCATAACGCCTACACATTGATTCGGCAGCGGCGGGATTTCCGCTGACCCGGGCTGAAGTGTTGTTTGTGCTGCCTTCTTCGCGGGCAAGCCACGCTCCCACAGGTTTTATGTCGATCACAAAAGTTGCATGCGACTCAAATCCTGTGGGAGCGTGGCTTGCCCGCGATGAGGACGACCCGGTCTGTCAGTCTGCCGCATTCTGCGGATTCAACCAGCCCCGCACCCGGCGCACCAGTTGTTCCTGCTGCGCCTTGTTGTCACCGGGGATTGCCTTGAGCGCGACCTGACTGAACGCCGTCGTCTTCACGCGTTTGCTGGCCTGCAGGCGGGCGAGCGCCGCGTTGCGATCAGCCGGCTTGTCCATATAGAAGATGTCAGCAGTGGGCAACTTCAATGTGGGCGCGAGTTCATCCAGTTCGGGTTTTGCCTGCGCGGGCGTTTGAGCGGCGACCATGATGAATTTTTCGATCTGTGGTGGTTGCCTCTCGCTCAGATAGCGTGCAGTCCAGTAGGCACCCGTACCGTGCCCCAGCACTACGATGCTGCGAGCACTCTGTTGTTCGGCGAATGCGATAGCGGCGTCGATCCGGGTGAAAATTCGTTCGGCATCGGCCTTTGTGTGTTCCTCGGGAGTTTCGATCGTTGGCTTGTCGACTACATCCGCCTCGCCGCCGGCTGCCTGTTCGATAGGCGCAGCGGTGGTCGAGTCTTTGCTGGCGCTCTCGGGTGTCTTCACCACGGGTGCCACTTCAGCGACTCTTGGCGCAATGGCATCGCTTTGCAGGTCGGGCAAGGTGATACTGAGGCTGCTCCAGTCGGCATCCGGCAATTTACGCCGCAATGGACCGATTGCCTGCGGCCAGTCGACTGTTTCACCAGCGCCCGGGATGATTATCACCGCGCCTTTGGCATCGGCGGTATTGGCCGGCTTCCACAGGGCCAGAAATGTGTCGCTGCCTGCTTGTAACTGCTGCTGCTCCTGAGTCGGTATTTTCCGCTCAAGTGCTGTTGCCTCTTCCTGGCTACGCTCTGGCAGCGGCTGACGTTCGAGTGGTTTTTCTTCTGCGGGCTTTTGCTCGGCAGGCAGCGGATCGGCCGCCTCGACGGAAAAAGCGCAAGGCAGGATCAACGACAGGCACAATGCTGGCAGCGCCAGGCGGTAGACAGGGGGCATCGGATATTCCAGGCCAGAAGTTATTCCGGCAGCCTAATGGGTTGGTCAGTATTTGTCAGTGAGCGGGATTTCAATGATGCGTTTTCGCTGCCTGTGGGTTATCGGCTGTTTGTGGTTTCCCTTGATGGGCTGGGCGGCATCTGCGCCCCCGACGCACACGGTGCAATTGTCGCCAATGCAGCAGCAATGGCTGGCGCAGCAAGGTGAATTGCGGGTCGGTGTGGTATTGCAGGCGCCCTATGCGCAATACGATCGCCGCCTGCAACTGCTCTCCGGGATCAACGTCGAACTGATGAAGTGGCTGGCCAAGAGCCTCAAGGTCGAACTGAGCTGGCGTAATTTTCCTGACCTTGAGCAGCTAGAGAAAGCGGCCCGAGAGGGTGAAATCGATATCGCCCCGGGACTGACGCAAACGCCCGGCGGTCTGCGCCTCTGGCAGTTTTCCGACCCCTACATGCGGGTGCCGCAACTGGTGGTCAGTGAGCGCAAAAGCACCGGCGCTGTGGAGCTGGAAAAGCTCGATAGCCAGACCCGCGTTGCCGTACGCATGCCCGGCGCTACGGCCGATTACCTGCGCAACACCTATCCGCACTTGAATTTGCAGGGCGTGCCGATCGAGCGCCAGGCATTGCAGTTGTTGTTGAGTCAGCAGGCAGCCTACGCGGTGGTCGACGAGGCGCAACTGGGTCGTCTGGCCGTCGAGCCGGAATTCGCCGGGCTGGTGGTGGTAGGGGATATTGGCTTGCCGCAATTGCTACGGGTGGCCACGCGCCGCGACAAGCCGGAGTTGGCGGCGATTGTCGAAAGTGCGCTACGGGCGATCCCGGCCAAAGACCTGGAGCAGTTGCACAACCAATGGCTGCAGCCCAAGTATCCGCGGCTGACCGAGTCGCGGGGGTTCTGGCAAAACCTATGCCTGCTGCTGGCGGTGCTGGCGCTGAGTTGCATGGCCATCGTGTACTGGCAGCGTCGCCAGCAACATAGCCTGGAGCAACGTCTATCCGCGGCGCAGGCAGACATTGCCCTGCGTACTGCCAGCGAGGAGGCGCTGCGCCTCACGCAGTTTTCCATCGACCAGAGCACTGTCGGCATTCTCTGGGTCAATTGGGACAGCCATGTGCGCTACGCCAACCGCGCGGCGGAAAACATGCTCGGGTACCCGCCCGGGGGGATCATCGAGCGGCCCTTGATCGACTTTGAGCCTGGCCTGCATATGGACCGCTGGCTGAACCTGTGGCGGCGGGCCCGAGCCAGCGACGAAGGCCCGCAAAGTTTCGAGACCAGCTGTGTGCGGGCTGATGGCAGTATCCTGCCCGTTGATGTTTCATTGAGCTTTTTACGTTTTCGTGATGGCGAGTATCTGGTGGTCTACCTCACCGATGTGACCGAGCGCCGTCGCGCCCTGGCTGCGTTGCAGGAAAGCGAGGCGCGACTGCAAGGCATCGCCGCCAACGTTCCCGGGCTGGTCTTCAGGCTTGAGCGGGCACCGGTGACAGGGCAGATCGACTTTGCCTACATCAGTGAAGGCAGCGAAACGCTGGTCGGTTACTCCCCTGCCACTTTGGCTCACCGCGACAAAGGCCTGCGCAGCCTGGTGCATCCGGATGACAGGGCGGGCTATCACCAGACCCAGGATCATGCGCTGGACACCGACAGCGATTGGTCATGGCAGGGGCGTATCCTGACGCGTCAGGGCGATCAGCGCTGGGCGGAAATCAAGGCCATTACCCGCCGGCTTGAAGACGGCGCCTATGTCTGGGATGGCATTGTCTGGGATATCAGCGAGAGCAAGCGTATCGAACTCGAGCTGGCCAGTTCCCGTGAACAATTGCGTGAGTTGTCCGCGCATCTGGAGAGCGTTCGGGAAGAAGAAAAAGCGCGTATCGCCCGGGAAGTTCACGACGAACTGGGTCAGATGTTGACCGTACTCAAGCTGGAAACGTCCATGTGCGAACTGGCCTACGCGCAGCTTGACCCGGGCCTGAATGAGCGCCTGACCAGCATGAAGCGCCTGATTGCCCAACTGTTTCAATTGGTCCGCGATGTGGCGACGGCGTTGCGCCCGCCGATTCTCGATGCCGGGATCGCTTCGGCCATTGAATGGCAAGCCCGGCGTTTCGAAGCGCGTACGCAGATTCCGTGTCTGGTGCAGGTGCCGGACAATTTGCCGCAGCTCAGCGATGCCAAGGCGATCGGCTTGTTCCGCATCCTTCAGGAAGCGCTGACCAATGTCATGCGCCATGCCCAGGCGCATACTGTTGAGCTGACACTGGCGCTGGAAGACGACGAGTTGTGCCTGACGGTCAGCGATGATGGCGTAGGATTTATCCCTACTACCGACAGGCCGACATCTTTCGGCGTGGTGGGAATGCGCGAGCGGGTGTTGATTATGGGTGGAGCGTTGTCGCTTGAGAGTGAGCCGGGGGAGGGCACGACCCTGAGTGTTCGAGTGCCGCTGGATTGATAAAAGATCCCTGCCTTCGGCATCAACGCATTAACGAGGAGAAACAAGTGATCCGTGTACTGGTAGCCGAAGACCACACCATTGTCCGTGAAGGCATCAAGCAATTGATCGGCCTGGCCAAGGACTTGCTGGTGGTGGGGGAGGCGAGCAATGGCGAGCAGTTGCTCGAGACCTTGCGTCATGTGCCCTGCGAAGTGGTGCTGCTGGATATCTCCATGCCGGGTGTAAACGGTCTGGAGGCGATTCCGCGGATTCGTGCGCTCAACAATCCGCCGGCGATCCTGGTGCTATCGATGCACGACGAAGCGCAAATGGCCGCACGGGCGTTGAAGGTCGGGGCCGCCGGTTATGCGACCAAGGATAGCGACCCCGCTCTGTTGCTGACGGCCATCCGTAAAGTCGCAGCCGGTGGGCGCTACATTGACCCGGACCTGGCTGACCGCATGGTTTTCGAGGTCGGCCTGACCGATTCGCGACCGTTGCATTCCTTGCTTTCGGAGCGTGAGTTTTCGGTATTCGAGCGCCTGGCCCAGGGTGCCAACGTCAACGACATCGCCCAGCAACTGGCGTTGAGCAGCAAGACCATCAGCACCCACAAAGCGCGCTTGATGCAGAAGCTCAACATCACCTCCCTTGCGGAGTTGGTGAAGTACGCTATGGAACACAAACTGCTCTGAAGAACACCATTGTCCCCCATGTGGGAGCGGGCTTGCTCGCGAAGGCGGAGTGTCAGCAGCAGATGTGTCGACTGGCACTGCGCCTTCGCGAGCAAGCCCGCTCCCACAGTTCTGGGGATGGCATACCCATTTACGACACGCCCTGACTGCGCTTTTGCCGTTGCTCGTGGCTTGCAGCTGACAACTTGTCCCTGCGTTTGCCAAAACGCGCCATCCTTGTAGGGCAATCCCTACCCCCGGCCTTCCATCCGGCTGAGGCGAATCTCTCTTGCGCCCCGATTTGCGTGGTCCCCAGTGTCCACTAGGCTTAACCGCACAGCAGTCATCAACAACAAAGGTGTGGGTATGAGCCAGGTCGATTCAAGCGCAGGGGCCAATGATGTTCTGGTCAGCTTTCGTGGAGTGCAGAAAAGCTACGACGGCGAGAACCTGATCGTCAAAGACCTCAACCTGGACATTCGCAAAGGCGAATTCCTCACCTTGCTCGGGCCGTCCGGCTCCGGCAAGACCACCAGCCTGATGATGCTTGCCGGTTTCGAAACGCCGACGGCCGGTGAAATCCTCCTGGCAGGACGCGCGATCAATAACGTACCGCCGCATAAACGCGACATCGGCATGGTGTTCCAGAACTATGCGTTGTTCCCGCACATGACGGTGTCCGAGAACCTGGCGTTCCCCCTGACCGTGCGCGGCATGAACAAGAGTGACGTCAGTGACCGGGTCAAGCGGGTCCTGAGCATGGTGCAGCTCGATGCCTTCGCCCAGCGCTACCCGGCGCAACTGTCCGGCGGCCAGCAACAGCGTGTGGCTCTGGCCCGGGCGCTGGTGTTCGAACCCCAGCTGGTATTGATGGACGAACCCCTCGGCGCCCTCGACAAGCAATTGCGCGAACACATGCAGATGGAAATCAAGCACCTGCACCAGCGCCTCGGTGTGACCGTGGTCTACGTGACCCACGACCAGGGCGAAGCCCTGACCATGTCGGACCGTGTGGCGGTGTTTCATCAAGGCGAGATCCAGCAGATCGCGCCGCCGCGCACGCTCTACGAGGAGCCGAAAAACACCTTCGTGGCCAACTTCATCGGCGAGAACAACCGTCTCAATGGCCGTTTGCATAGCCAGGCCGGCGACCGCTGCATCGTGGAACTCGGTCGTGGTGAAAAGGTTGAAGCCCTGGCGGTCAACGTCGGCCGGACCGGCGAACCTGTCACCTTGTCGATTCGCCCGGAACGCGTGAGCCTCAATGGTTCCAGCGAGTCGTGCGTCAACCGCTTCTCGGGAAGGGTGGCGGAATTCATCTATCTGGGCGACCACGTCCGGGTGCGCCTGGAAGTCTGCGGCAAGACCGATTTCTTCGTGAAACAACCGATTGCCGAGCTCGATCCAACGCTCGCGGTCGGTGACGTGGTACCGCTTGGCTGGCAGGTCGAACACGTTCGCGCGCTCGATCCGCTTCTAGAGGCGCATTGATCGCCCCCCGGCTTCAACAACACCAACCCTGCACGTGGAGAGAACAATAAATGTTGAGATCCCTGAAATTCACCGCTTTGGCACTGGGCATGATGGGCGCAGCGGGCGCGATGGCGGCTGGCCCGGACCTGACCGTGGTGTCCTTTGGCGGGGCGAACAAGGCGGCGCAGGTCAAGGCCTTCTACGCACCGTGGGAAGCGGCAGGTAACGGCAAGATCGTCGCCGGCGAGTACAACGGTGAAATGGCCAAGGTCAAAGCCATGGTCGACACCAAGAGTGTTTCCTGGGATCTGGTGGAAGTAGAGTCGCCAGAGCTGTCCCGTGGTTGCGACGAAGACATGTTCGAGCCCCTGGATCCTGCGCTGTTCGGCAAGAATGAAGACTACGTCAAAGGCGCCATCCAGCCTTGCGGCGTGGGTTTCTTCGTGTGGTCGACGGTGTTGGCCTATAACGCTGACAAGCTGAAAACCGCTCCGACCAGTTGGGTGGATTTCTGGGACACCAAGCAGTTCCCGGGCAAGCGCGGCCTGCGCAAGGGCGCCAAGTACACCCTGGAATTCGCCCTGATGGCCGACGGCGTTGCGCCCAAAGACGTCTACAAAGTGCTGGCCAGCAAGGATGGTCAGGATCGTGCGTTCAAGAAGCTCGATGAACTCAAGCCGAGTATCCAGTGGTGGGAAGCCGGTGCACAGCCGCCGCAATACCTCGCTTCCGGTGACGTGGTCATGAGTTCGGCCTACAACGGCCGGATCGCCGCAGTGCAGAAAGAAAGCAACCTGAAGGTCGTTTGGAACGGCGGCATCTACGACTTCGACGCATGGGCTATTCCAAAAGGTCTGGACAAGGCGCGGGCGGAAGCGGCGAAGAAATTCATCGCCTTCTCGGTACAGCCACAGCAGCAGAAGACCTATTCGGAAAACATCGCCTACGGCCCGGCCAACATCCAGGCGGTACCGCTGCTGTCCAAGGATATCCTGAAGGACATGCCGACCACCCCGGAAAACATCGCCAACCAGGTGCAGATCGACGTCAGCTTCTGGGCTGACAACGGCGAGCAACTGGAACAGCGCTTCAACTCCTGGGCCGCTAAGTAACTAGAGGGCTCGCGCTCCTGTGAGCGCGGACCTCTGTGGCGAGGGGCTTGTCGAAATGCCGCATCACCCCGTTGGGCCGCGAAGCGGTCCCAATACCTGAAATCACGGTGTATCAGATACACCGAGTGCGATGGTTTCAAGACGGCCGCCGGACGGGGTGATGCGGCATTCCGGCAAGCCCCCTCGCCACAAGTTCTCTCCCTCATTATTGATTGATCAAAGATTTCCGGAGTACGCCATGGCTATCGCCGTTCCCGCGAACGCGGGCACTGACCCCACCTTGAAGCAGCGGCTCAAGCACGCCGAGCGGGTCAACCGCTGGAAGGCCCAGGCCTTGATTGCGCCATTGGTGCTGTTCCTGTTGCTGGTGTTCCTGGTGCCGATAGCGGCGCTGCTCTATAAAAGCGTGGGCAACCCGGAAGTGGTCGGCGGCATGCCGCGCACCGTGACGGCCATCGCCAGTTGGGACGGTCGCGGGCTGCCCGCTGAACCGGTTTACAAAGCGGCCGCCGAAGACCTCGCCGAAGCCCGCAAGAATCAAACCCTGGGCGACTTGTCCAAACGCCTGAACATGGAACTGGCCGGCTACCGCAGCCTGCTGACCAAAACCGCCCGCGCCTTGCCGCTGGCCACTGAACCGGCCTCCTATAAGGAAGCGCTGGAAGGTCTCGACGAGCGCTGGGGCGATCCGGCGTACTGGCAAGCGGTGCGCCGCAACACCAGCAGCATCACCCCGTATTATCTGCTGGCTGCCGTCGATCATCGCATCGACGACCTCGGCGAAATCGCCCCGGCCACCCCGGACCAGGCGATCTACCTCGACATTTTTGCCCGCACGTTCTGGATGGGTCTGGTCATCACCGTAATCTGCCTGGTGCTGGCGTATCCCCTGGCTTACCTGCTGGCCAACCTGCCATCGCGGCAAAGCAACCTGCTGATGATTCTGGTGCTGTTGCCGTTCTGGACGTCGATTCTGGTACGGGTCGCAGCCTGGATTGTATTGCTGCAATCGGGTGGCCTGATCAACAGCGGCCTGATGGCCATGGGCATCATCGACAAACCGATCGAGTTGGTATTCAACCGTGTGGGTGTCTACATCTCGATGGTACATATTCTGCTGCCGTTCATGATCCTGCCGATCTACAGCGTGATGAAAGGCATCTCGCCGACCTACATGCGTGCAGCGATTTCCCTGGGCTGTCATCCGTTCGCCAGTTTCTGGCGGGTGTATTTCCCGCAGACCTACGCCGGTGTCGGCGCCGGTTGCCTGTTGGTGTTCATCCTCGCCATCGGCTACTACATCACCCCGGCGTTGCTGGGCAGCCCGAACGATCAAATGGTCAGTTACTTCGTCGCCTTCTACACCAACACCAGCATCAACTGGGGCATGGCGACCGCACTCGGCGGGCTACTGCTACTGGCGACCGTCGTGCTTTATCTGATTTACAGCTGGCTGGTGGGCGCCAGTCGCCTGCGCCTGAGCTAAGGGGGAAACGAAATGCTGAGTCCTTATATGTCGCCCATCGAACGGGCGTGGTTCTACAGTTTGCGGATTCTCTGCGGCCTGATTCTGTTGTTCCTGATTCTGCCGGTGCTGGTGATCATTCCGCTGTCGTTCAATTCCGGCAGTTTCCTGGTGTATCCGCTGCAAGGTTTCTCGCTGCAGTGGTACCACGACTTCTTCGCCTCGGCGGAATGGATGCGCGCATTGAAAAACAGCATCATCGTCGCCCCGGCGGCGACGGTGCTGGCCATGATCTTTGGCACCTTGGCGGCCATCGGCCTGACCCGGGGCGAATTCCCCGGCAAGGCGCTGGTGATGGCGTTGGTGATTTCGCCGATGGTGGTTCCCGTGGTGATCATCGGTGTGGCCAGCTATCTGTTCTTCGCACCGCTGGGGCTGGGTAACAGCTTCTTTTCGCTGATCGTGGTGCATGCGGTGCTGGGCGTGCCGTTTGTGATCATCACGGTGTCGGCGACCTTGCAGGGGTTCAACCAGAACCTGGTGCGCGCCGCTGCGAGCCTCGGTGCTTCGCCGCTGACCGCGTTTCGTCGGGTGACCTTGCCACTGATTGCGCCGGGCGTGATCTCGGGTGCGTTATTCGCCTTTGCGACGTCGTTCGATGAGGTGGTGGTGACGCTGTTCCTCGCCGGTCCCGAGCAAGCGACGCTGCCACGGCAGATGTTCAGCGGCATCCGCGAAAACCTCAGCCCGACCATTGCAGCAGCGGCAACCCTGTTGATTGCCTTCTCGGTGATCCTGCTGCTGACCCTGGAGTGGTTGCGCGGGCGCAGCGAGAAACTGCGTACCGCCCAGGTCTGAAACCGCACACCGATCACCTGTAGGAGTGAGCCTGCTCGCGATGGACTCAAGAACACCACGGGGAAGCAGACTTCCCGCGTTATCGTTTACGACCATCGCGAGCCTGCTCGCTCCTACAGTTATGTTTTGTGGTATTCAGGGGGAGCGGTCATTCATGACCTGAATAGCAGACAACTCCCAATCCCCAGCTACTATTGTGCCCAGCTCCCACTCCTATAAGAGGCTGCGCACATGAGTCTTTCCTCTTTCAAAATCGCTCACAAACTGATCACCGGGGCAGGCGCCATCGAGCAGCTGGCCGCAGAGTTGACGCGTCTGGACATCGACAACCCGCTGATCGTCACCGATGCCGCCCTTGTCAAATCCGGCACGGTCGAACTGGTCTTGGCGCAGTTGGGCGAACGCTCCTACGAAATTTTCGACCGGGTGCTGCCCGATCCGGAAATCGCCATCGTCGAGGACTGCATGCAGGTCTACCGCGACGGTGGGCATGACGGGTTGATCGGTCTGGGTGGTGGCAGCGCCATCGACATTGCCAAGAGCGTTGCGGCCTATGCCGGTTACCACGGTGCTCTGGAGGACCTGTTCGGCGTCGACCAGGTGCCACGCAAGGGGCCGCCACTGATCGCCATTCCGACCACCGCCGGCACCGGCTCGGAAGTGACTAACGTCGCGATTCTTTCCGACAAGGTCGCGCAGTTGAAGCGGGGGATTGTCAGCGACTACCTGTTGCCCGACGTGGCGCTGGTCAGTCCGCAAATGACCATGACTTGTCCGCGCAGTGTGACGGCCGCCAGCGGTGTTGACGCATTGGTCCACGCCATCGAGTCCTACCTGTCGGTCAATGCCTCGCCGATTACCGACGCCCTGGCCATCGGCGCCATCAAGCTCATCGCCAGGGCATTACCCAAGGCTTATGCCAATCCGTCGAACCTGCAAGCCCGGGAAGACATGGCCACCGCCAGCCTGATGGCCGGCATGGCGTTCGGTAATGCCGGGGTTGGTGCGGTGCATGCGCTGGCGTATCCGCTGGGTGGGCGGTTCAATATTGCCCATGGCGTCAGCAACGCGCTGCTGCTGCCCTATGTCATGACCTGGAACAAGATGGCCTGTGTCGAGCGCATGCAGGATATCGCTGAAGCCATGGGGGTGAAAACCGCTCATCTGAGTGCTGGCGAGGCGGCTGATAAAGCCGTGCAAGCCATGACCGAGTTGTGCGCAGCGGTGGAAATTCCTCAGGGCCTGCGCAATTTCGGGGTGCCCGAAGACGCGATCCCGACCATGGCGGTAGAAGCCGCGGGGATCGAGCGCTTGATGCGCAACAACCCGCGTAAACTGAGTGCCGTCGATATCGAGAAAATCTATCGCGCGGCGTACTAGAGCCTTTACCGTTGATGGCTGATGGCAAAGGTCAATCATCGCAGTCACGGTGCGCGCGTCAAAGCATGAGGTATACAATGCGCGCCATCGTGATTCTGCTCAGAAAAGGTGCGTCATGCAGCCCTTCGTAATTGCTCCGTCGATTCTCTCCGCCGACTTCGCCCGCCTGGGTGAAGAAGTGGATAACGTCCTGGCCGCCGGCGCCGACTTCGTGCATTTCGATGTCATGGACAACCATTACGTGCCAAACCTGACCATCGGCCCGATGGTCTGTTCGGCGCTGCGCAAGTACGGCGTGACCGCGCCGATCGACGCGCACCTGATGGTCAGCCCGGTGGACCGCATCGTCGGCGATTTCATCGAGGCCGGCGCGACCTACATTACCTTCCACCCGGAAGCCACGCAGCACGTTGATCGTTCCCTGCAACTGATCCGCGAAGGTGGCTGCAAGTCGGGCCTGGTGTTCAATCCGGCGACCCCGCTGGACGTGCTCAAGTACGTGATGGACAAGGTCGACATGATCCTGCTGATGAGCGTCAACCCTGGCTTCGGCGGGCAGAAGTTCATCCCGGGCACCCTCGACAAGCTGCGTGAAGCGCGGGCGCTGATCGATGCCTCGGGCCGTGACATCCGCCTGGAAATCGACGGCGGCGTGAACGTGAACAACATTCGTGAAATCGCCGCGGCCGGTGCCGACACGTTCGTCGCCGGTTCGGCGATCTTCAATGCGCCGAACTATCAGGAAGTCATCGAAAAAATGCGTTCCGAACTGGCGCTGGCTCGCCCATGAGTGGTTTTGAGCAGCTGTTCCCGGGGCAACTACCGCGGTTGGTGATGTTCGATCTGGATGGCACGTTGATCGATTCGGTCCCGGACCTGGCGGCGGCTGTGGATAACATGCTGCTCAAACTTGGCCGCCAGCCGGCCGGCATCGAAGCCGTGCGCGAATGGGTCGGCAATGGCGCGCCAGTGCTGGTGCGCCGTGCGCTGGCAGGCGGCATCGATCATTCGGCGGTCGATAACCATGAAGCGGAAAAAGCGCTGGAATTGTTCATGCAGGCCTATGGCGCGAGCCATGAGTTGACCGTGATCTATCCCGGCGTGCGCGAAACCCTCAGGTGGCTAAAAAAGCAGGGTGTCGAGATGGCGCTGATCACCAACAAGCCGGAGCGTTTCGTCGCGCCGCTGCTGGATCAGATGAAGATCGGCCGGTATTTCCGCTGGATCATCGGTGGCGACACTTTGCCACAGAAAAAACCGGACCCGGCCGCGCTGTTTTTCGTGATGAAAATGGCCAACATTCCGGCCTCGCAATCCTTGTTCGTCGGCGATTCGCGCAGCGATGTGCTGGCGGCGAAAGCGGCAGGGGTCAAGTGCGTGGGGTTGAGCTATGGCTACAACCATGGCCGGCCAATCGCCGAAGAGTCGCCGGCGATGGTGATCGACGACCTGCGCAAACTAATTCCCGGTTGCCTGGATCCGGCCGCTGAGATAACGTTGGCCGACGCTGTTCAATCCCCTCCTGGAAACTCCATCGTGGTGGTCACTCGCAAGCTCTGGATGAAAGTCATGAAGGCCCTGGCCCGCTGGCGTTGGCGCGCCTGACTTGATTCTGGCCGGTTGTCCGGCACGTTTGCATACCTGACTGTTAGACCCTCAAGCCACGAGGCACCTCATGATCCGCGAAGAATTCCTGCGTTTGGCCGCTGCCGGCTACAACCGCATCCCGCTTGCCTGCGAAACCCTGGCGGACTTCGACACGCCGCTGTCGATCTACCTGAAACTGGCCGACGAACCGAACTCCTACCTGCTGGAGTCGGTGCAGGGCGGAGAGAAGTGGGGCCGTTACTCGATCATCGGCCTGCCGTGCCGTACCGTGCTGCGGGTTCACGATCATCACGTCAGCGTGACCATCGATGGCGTCGAAACCGAAAGTCATGACGTCGAAGACCCGTTGACCTTCGTCGAAGCGTTCAAGGCCCGTTATAACGTGCCGACCATCCCCGGCCTGCCGCGTTTCAACGGCGGTCTGGTGGGTTACTTCGGTTATGACTGCGTACGTTATGTGGAAAAGCGTCTGGGCAAATGCCCGAATCCGGACCCGCTGGGCGTACCGGACATTCTGTTGATGGTTTCCGATGCGGTGGTGGTTTTCGATAACCTCGCCGGCAAAATGCATGCGATCGTGCTGGCCGACCCGGCGCAGGACGACGCTTTCGAACAAGGTCGTGCACGCCTTGAAGAGCTGCTGGAAAAGCTCCGTCAGCCAATCACGCCGCGCCGGGGCCTGGATTTCAGCAAGCAACAAGCGACTGATCCGGTGTTCCGTTCGAGTTTCACCCAAGGCGACTACGAAAAAGCCGTCGACACCATCAAGGAATACATCCTGGCTGGAGACTGCATGCAGGTTGTGCCGTCCCAGCGTATGTCGATCGACTTCAAGGCTGCGCCAATCGACCTGTACCGGGCGCTGCGCTGCTTTAACCCGACGCCTTACATGTACTTCTTCAACTTCGGCGACTTCCACGTGGTCGGCAGTTCGCCGGAAGTGCTGGTGCGGGTCGAAGACAACCTGATCACCGTGCGCCCGATTGCCGGTACCCGTCCGCGTGGCGCCAACGAAGAAGCCGATCTGGCCCTGGAAAAAGACCTGCTGTCCGACGACAAGGAAATCGCCGAGCACCTGATGCTGATCGACCTGGGGCGTAACGATACCGGTCGGGTGTCGGAGATTGGTTCGGTGAAACTTACCGAGAAAATGGTTATCGAGCGTTACTCCAACGTGATGCACATCGTGTCCAACGTTACCGGGCAACTGAAGGCAGGGCTGACTGCCATGGATGCATTGCGGGCAATTCTGCCGGCGGGCACCTTGTCGGGTGCACCGAAGATTCGCGCGATGGAAATCATCGACGAGCTGGAACCGGTCAAGCGTGGCGTTTATGGCGGCGCGGTCGGTTACTTCGCGTGGAACGGCAACATGGACACCGCGATTGCGATCCGCACGGCGGTGATCAAGAACGGTGAATTGCACGTACAGGCTGGTGGCGGCATCGTCGCCGACTCGGTACCGGCGCTGGAATGGGAAGAAACCCTGAACAAGCGCCGCGCGATGTTCCGTGCCGTGGCCCTGGCCGAACAAACCCCGAACACCTGAAATCACGTAGTACCTGTGGGAGCGGGCTTGCTCGCGAAAGCGGTGTATCAGTCAACAATGATTCTGAATGACATACCGCTTTCGCGAGCAAGCCCGCTCCCACAGGGGGGCTGCGGATAAAAAAACGCGGCGTCTTCACAGGCGCCGCGTTTTTTATTGCTTGCGAATCAGAAGTCCAGTGCAACACCTACGTTGATGCCTTGCTGGGTAAAATCATCATCCTTGCGAATGCTATAGCTGGCGCGCAGTGCCAGGTCCTTGGTGAGGTTGTGACTCACACCCAGGTTCACCCGGTTCAGGCTGGTTTGCGGAACGTAGCCTTCCAGTGTGAACTGATTACCCGGCAAGCTATTGAGGTTGATGGACACGTCCTCGGTATCGTCGTTGTACTCACGCTCGTGAGCTACTTCGCCAAACACCTGGGTTTGTGCCGTGATCTGGTATTTGCCCTGCAAGCCGATGCCCAGACGCCGGGAAATACTCTCCTGATCGGCATAGGTCAGTGCTGTGGAGTTAAAGCCGTCCTCCGAGTAGCCATCGACTTCTACCTTGGAGAAGTCGGCGCTGACAAACGGCGACAGGTGCCAAGGGCTGCTGGCTTGCTGCGCGATGTCGTAACCCAGGCGAGCACTGAAGGCCTCGACGTAGCCACTGGTATCGCCTTTTTCGCCACGCTCGTTGGCGCCTAGCTGGAACTTGCGCTTGAGGCTGTCGTAATCCAGATGACCGGCCGTCAACGCCGCGTCTGCCCATACACGGTTTTGCTGATACTGGGCGAATGCGGTGCCCAGATAAGTGTTGAGCTTGTAGTCGGAATCATTGTTGCCGGCTTCGAGTTCCTGGTTGTAGAAACCGGCCACCAGACCAACACGCCAGGC
Source organism: Pseudomonas sp. GW821-FHT09H03 (assembly GCF_059415945.1). Taxonomy (NCBI): domain Bacteria; kingdom Pseudomonadati; phylum Pseudomonadota; class Gammaproteobacteria; order Pseudomonadales; family Pseudomonadaceae; genus Pseudomonas; species Pseudomonas sp. GW821-FHT09H03. The sequence continues at coordinate 86,865 of NZ_JBWKOF010000020.1, forward strand.
GTCATCAAGGCGGTAGCTGCCACCAATGTTCAGGTTGGCTCCGTTGCCGTCGGCGCTTGCCACGCTGTCCTGGCCGTCAAAATCCTGATGTTGGCCTCCGCCGGCGACGATGGCTCTCCATTGGCCAACGCCTTGCCAGTTTTCCCAATCGGCCAGCCACTGATTGCGCAGCTCATCCTGATGCGCACGCACGGTGCCCTGGGCCATCTGTGGCAGCAGCGTCAGCTCCCACGGGGCCGCCAACAGAGAGTACGCATAATCGGCAATCAGGCGTTGCCCGGCTTCGGTGGGGTGCACCGAGTCGTTGTAGATCAGCTTGGTCGGGTCCGGCGTGGCGCTATTGATACCGAAGCGGGCGTTCTCGGTACAACCGTTGCCGCTGAAGCAGGTGGCGATGAGGTTCTGGTCGGTGGCCAGGCCAAACTGTGCCGGGTTGGCGAATGTCTCTTTGAGCAGTACCGGAATGTTGAGCGGAATGACTTCGGCATTGATGTTTTGCAGTCGGCTAACCAGTTCAGTGTTGAACTGGGCGCTTAGCTGGGACGTGAACGCTTGCAACGGGGTGCCGTTAAACGCCGGGGTAAAGCCGATATCGGGCAGCAACCAGACCATGACGTATTTGGCGCCGGCGGTTTGCAGCGTCTGCACACTGTCGGCGAGACGGCCGGCGGCGGCACTGGCCTGAGGCAGGCTGGTCACGCGGCCCTGCAGGAAGTCGTTACCGCCACCCGAAAGGTAATACAGCGCATTCGGGTCGGCACGGAAGTTGTTCGACGGCAGGTAGCCGGCGCGGGTGCGCTCGCCGGTGGCGGAAGTGCTGGTGATCGAATCCAGAATCTGATCGGTGCGGTAACCGCCGACGGCCCAGTTGTTGCCATCGGGCTGGCCATTGCTGGCGCGCACTGCCGAGGATGATGACGCCGTCTGGTCTGGCGAGAACCCCAGTTTCCCACCGAGGATCTGCGTGGAGTTGAGCGAGCGGATTTCGCCACTGCCATCCAGATAGATCGGCCCTGTCCGATTGGTATAGCGTTGCGTCGCCCCCGCAGGACCACCCGGATCGGCAAAGGTCCCTGCGTCGTTGAGGCTGTCGCCGAAGACGACGAAGTTGGTATAGGGATTCGGCGCGGCGTTCGCCTGGGCGCAAGCCATTGCGAGCAAGCATCCTGCGAGCGGTACAAACATCGTCTGTTTGATCATGAGCAAGTCCGTTTATTTATTGTTTTAGTGAACGAAACGACAGTACCAAAAACTCCGGGCCTTTTGCCATCTGTCGCGAAGCCCTTAATAGTTTCGCGAGCAGCAGCCCCGGCCATATTGCACGCTCTGCCCAGCTAAGTTACTGTGCCGAGACGTATGAATGAGACCTTCCCCGTGTTGATCATCAGTAAACTCCTGGATCAAGTCATCAAGGCACACGCCCGCTGGCGTTGGCGCGCCTGAATTCTTTTGCCGGCCCCGCCGGCCCTGTACCGCTTTGCCTTCTTTACCTGTTTGATATGCCGCTTTGCTGGCGCTACCCCAGCATCTGCCAAAGCGCAGCGCGCTGCGGGTAAATCATTCGAAGGCCATCTTCAAAGTCAGTGAATTCAAGAGGTTCTTAACGCCATGTTGCTGATGATCGATAACTACGACTCTTTTACCTACAACGTTGTGCAATACCTCGGTGAGCTGGGCTCCCAGGTCAAGGTTGTGCGCAACGATGAACTGACCATCGCTGAAATCGAAGCCCTCAACCCTGAGCGCATCGTAGTATCCCCCGGTCCTTGCACCCCGACCGAAGCCGGGATCTCGATTGAAGCGATCAAGCATTTCGCCGGCAAGCTGCCGATTCTTGGTGTCTGCCTCGGCCATCAGTCCATCGGCCAGGCTTTTGGCGGCGATGTGGTTCGCGCCCGCCAAGTGATGCACGGTAAGACTAGCCCGGTATTTCACGAGGACAAGGGCGTATTCGAGGGCCTGAATCGTCCATTGACGGTGACCCGCTACCATTCGTTGATCGTCAAGCGCGAAACCCTGCCCGATTGCCTGGAGCTGACGGCCTGGACTCAGCTTGAGGACGGTTCGGTTGACGAGATCATGGGCCTGCGCCACAAGACATTGAACATCGAAGGCGTGCAGTTCCACCCCGAGTCGATCCTCACCGAACAGGGCCACGAACTGTTTGCCAACTTCCTTAAACAAACCGGCGGCACGCGCTAAGGACCTTTCATGAATATCAAGACAGCCCTGAGCCGAATCGTCGATCACCTCGACCTCAGCACCGATGAGATGCGCGATGTGATGCGTGAAATCATGACCGGGCAATGCTCGGATGCGCAAATCGGCGCATTCATGATGGCCATGCGCATGAAAAGCGAAAGCATCGACGAGATCGTCGGCGCCGTATCGGTGATGCGCGAACTGGCGGACAAAGTCGAACTCAAGACCCTCGATGGTGTAGTGGACGTAGTCGGCACCGGTGGGGACGGCGCCAACATTTTCAACGTATCGACCGCATCGGCTTTCGTAGTCGCTGCGGCCGGTTGCACCGTGGCCAAGCATGGCAACCGTGCGGTGTCGGGCAAGAGCGGCAGCGCCGACCTGCTGGAGGCCGCTGGTATCTACCTGAACCTGACCCCGGTTCAGGTAGCGCGTTGCATTGACAACGTTGGTATCGGTTTCATGTTTGCCCAGACCCATCACTCCGCGATGAAATACGCCGCCAGCCCGCGCCGTGAACTGGGGTTGCGGACACTGTTCAACATGCTCGGCCCGCTTACGAATCCGGCCGGTGTGAAACATCAGGTGGTCGGCGTATTTACTCAGACACTGTGCCGGCCACTGGCTGAAGTGTTGCAGCGTTTGGGTAGCAAGCATGTGTTGGTGGTGCATTCGAAGGATGGCCTGGACGAGTTCAGTCTCGCCGCGCCGACCTTTGTCGCAGAACTCAAAGCTGGCCAGATCACCGAGTATTGGGTCGAGCCGGAAGACCTGGGCATGAAAAGCCAGAGCCTGCATGGCTTGGCGGTGGAAAGCCCGGCGGCTTCCCTGGAATTGATTCGCGATGCCCTGGGCAAGCGCAAGACCGAAAACGGTCAGAAGGCAGCCGAGATGATCGTGCTCAATGCCGGTGCCGCGCTGTACGCCGCCGACCATGCCAGCAGCCTCAAAGAAGGCGTTGCCCTGGCGCACGATGCGCTGCACACCGGCCTCGCTCGGGAAAAACTCGAGGAGCTGGGTGCATTTACCGCGGTATTCAAAGTGGAGAATGAAGGATGAGTGTACCGACGGTTCTGGAAAACATTCTGGCGCGCAAAGTCGAGGAGGTCGCCGAGCGTAGCGCTCGCGTCAGCCTTGCCGAGCTGGAAAGTCTGGCCAAGACGGCCGATGCACCCCGTGGTTTTGCCAACGCATTGCTGGCCCAGGCCAAGCTGAAACAGCCGGCGGTCATCGCGGAAATCAAGAAAGCTTCGCCGAGCAAAGGTGTGATCCGCGAGAACTTCATTCCCGCCGACATCGCCAAAAGCTACGAGAAGGGTGGCGCGACCTGCCTGTCGGTGCTTACCGATATCGATTACTTCCAGGGCGCCGATGCGTATCTGCAACAGGCCCGTGCGGCGTGCAAGCTGCCGGTGATCCGCAAGGACTTCATGATCGATCCATACCAGATCGTCGAAGCCCGTGCGTTGGGCGCCGATTGCGTGCTGTTGATCGTTTCCGCTCTGGATGACGTGAAAATGGCCGAACTGGCGGCAGTGGCCAAAAGCGTCGGCCTCGATGTACTGGTGGAAGTCCACGATGGCGACGAGCTGGAGCGTGCCTTGAAGACCCTCGACACGCCACTGGTCGGGGTGAACAACCGCAACCTGCACACGTTCGACGTCAGCCTGGAAACCACCCTCGACCTGCTGCCGCGCATCCCGCGCGATCGTCTGGTCATCACTGAGAGTGGCATTCTCAATCGCGCCGATGTCGAGCTGATGGAGATCAGCGATGTTTACGCGTTCCTGGTCGGCGAAGCCTTCATGCGCGCCGAAAGCCCGGGCACTGAATTGCAGCGATTGTTCTTCCCAGAGCGCGGCGTTCCGGTCAGCGGTTCGACCCTCGATTGATTTTTTGCCGGTAAATCGGGGCGCGACCTTCGCGAGCAAGCCCGCTCCCACATTTGATCGGCGTTGCCGGTAGAGCGCCACTAATGTGGGAGCGGGCTTGCTTGCGAAAGGGCCCTTAAACATTCCTGAAGATCCAAGCCTTGCGGAGTTGTCCATGAACCAGCCGATCAACATGACCATCGAAGCCGGCCTGCAGGCCGAACAGGATCTGTTGGCATCGGTCTGTGCCGGCGACGCGGAGTTTGGCCTGTTGTTCTGGCAACCGAGCGATCGCGCACTGGTCATGCCGCGCCGCTTGAGTCGTCTGCCCGGTTTCGAGGTCGCGTGCGAGGTGTCAGCGGCAGCGGGTTGGCCGGTGCTGTTGCGCGAAACTGGCGGTGAGCCGGTGCCACAGTCGGCCTCGACGATCAATATCGCGCTGGTTTACGCACCGCCACGCAACGAAGGCGATCTGAACCGCATCGAGTCCGGATACCGGCGTCTGTGCGACCCTATCTGCCAGCTGCTGGATGAGCTGGGCGGCACGTCGTCACTGGGTGAAATCGAAGGGGCGTTCTGTGATGGTCGCTTCAACGTCAACCTGGACGGGCGCAAGATGGTCGGCACCGCCCAGCGCTGGCGTCAGAGTCAGGGAGGCCAACGACCGGTGGGGTTGGTGCACGGAGCAATGCTGATCGACAATGAGCGTGAATCAATGGTCGCGGCCGTCAATCGCTTCAACGAAGCCTGCGGTCTGGAGCAGCGGGTGCGCGCTGAAAGCCATATTGCATTGCATGAGAAGTTTACGGCGCCAGGGGGCCTGGCTCGTCTCGACGAGCTCTACCGGCTGATGCTCAAGCAGATGTTCTGCGCCTAGCGCGTACCGAAGACCACCATGGTCTTGCCCTTGACGCCCACCAGGTTGCGTTCTTCCAGATCCTTGAGCACGCGGCCGACCATCTCGCGAGAGCATCCGACGATCCGCCCGATTTCCTGACGGGTCACTTTGATCTGCATGCCGTCCGGGTGGGTCATTGCGTCGGGTTGCTTGCACAGTTCCAGCAGGCAGCGCGCAACGCGACCGGTCACGTCGAAGAATGCCAGGTCGCCAACTTTGCGCGTGGTATTACGCAGGCGTTGTGCGATTTGTCCGCTAAGCACGTAAAGAATGTCGGGATCCTGCTCAGACAGTTCGCGGAATTTTGCATAACTGATTTCGGCAACTTCACATTCAATCTTGGCTCGCACCCATGCGCTGCGCTCCTGCTCCAGGCCTGCCTGTTCAAACAGCCCCAACTCTCCGAAAAAATCCCCGGCATTGAGATAGGCAATGATCATTTCCCGGCCATCATCATCTTCGATCAGGATGGTGACTGAGCCTTTGATGATGAAGAACAGTGTTTCCGAGCGGTCGCCAGCACAAATGATGTTGCTCTTGGCCTGATAGCGACGGCGCTGGCAATGCATCAACAGCTTGTCGAGGTTCTTGATCCTGGGGGTGGGGGTAATAGCAACCATGGTTGTATCCCGAAAATGCTGCACGGTGTGTTTGGCTTTTTTATGAATGCAGAAGCTGGCGCCAAAGCTGGCTATGCGCCAGCGAATTGGCGCCAGCTTAACAGACACTTCCTGCAATATTCGAGCATTTACCTACAGCGTTGCAGGATATCTCTCAGGAAGGCTAACAGTGCCAATCACGGGGCCTGTGCTAAGCTGGCGACCCTTTTTTATACAGTGGAGTCTTGGCGATGAAGGCACGCATCCAATGGGCTGGCGAAGCCATGTTCCTCGGCGAATCCGGTAGCGGTCATGTCGTGGTCATGGACGGTCCACCTGAAGCTGGCGGACGTAACCTGGGCGTCCGGCCGATGGAAATGCTCCTGCTGGGTGTCGGCGGTTGCAGCAATTTCGATGTGGTCAGCATTCTCAAGAAATCCCGCCAGGCCGTGGAAAGCTGTGAAGCCTTTCTCGAGGCCGAACGTGCAACTGAAGATCCCAAGGTCTTCACCAGGATCCACATGCACTTCGTGGTCAAGGGCCGCGGGTTGAAAGAGGCCCAGGTCAAGCGCGCCATCGAGCTGTCCGCAGAAAAGTATTGCTCGGCCTCGATCATGCTTGGCGCGGCGGGTGTGGCGATTACCCACGACTACGAAATCGTCGAGCTTGGCTGAGTCGACATTCAACTATCATAAAAGCAGTGCAGACTCTGGCGATCCCAAGCTGACGTCTGCATAATGCGCCACTTTTTTCAGGGTAGTGGCCGGTCAATCGATAGGCCTCGCACCCGAACAGACAACCAAAATCGCCATCGCGAAGAGGTGTTAACCGTCCTACGCAGGTGCGTTGTTCGCATCTGACGGGCATGCTTGATCACGCGGCCGGGCCGCAAGCACATAGAGAGTTTTTAACGGTGAAAAGCAAACTCAAGCTCCACGGGTTCAATAACCTGACAAAGACCTTGAGCTTCAACATCTATGACATCTGCTACGCGGAAACCCCGCAAGACCAGCAGGCTTACGTCGAGTACATCAATAAAGAGTACAACGCGAAACGCCTGACGCAGATCCTCACGGAAGTTGTCGATATCATTGGTGCCAACATCCTGAACATTGCCAGTCAGGACTACGAACCACAGGGCGCCAGCGTCACGATCCTGATTTCTGAAGAGCCGGTAACCCCGACCGAGAGTCAGATCGAAGAATCCCCGGGCCCGTTGCCCGAGATCATTCTGGCCCACCTCGACAAGAGCCACATCACGGTGCACACCTATCCGGAAATCCATCCGGTGGACGGTATTGCAACCTTCCGTGTGGACATTGACGTGTCGACCTGCGGGGTCATTTCACCGCTTAAAGCGCTCAACTTCCTGATTCACCAGTTCGATTCGGACATCGTGACAGTGGACTACCGTGTGCGCGGTTTCACCCGTGACATTGAAGGCAAGAAGCACTTCATCGATCATGAGATCAACTCGATCCAGAACTACCTCTCCGAAGACACCCGCGACGCGTACCAGATGACCGACGTGAACGTGTACCAGGAAAACCTGTTCCACACCAAAATGCTGCTGAAGAACTTCGAACTGGATAACTACCTGTTCGGCGATGCCACCAGCAATCTGTCGTCTGAGCAGCGTGCCCAGGTGACCGAGCGGGTGAAACACGAAATGCTCGAAATCTTCTACGCGCGCAACATGCCGAACTAAGGTTCTTCGAGCACAAAAAAGGCGACTACCTCAGGGCAGTCGCCTTTTTTATTACACTGAATACGGCCCCTGTGGGAGTTGGCTTGCCTGCGAAGAGGCCCTCCCGGGAAACCAAAGTATCAGATCCGATAGGTACTCTTGGTCATCACTTTAGCCATCAGGCTCATCCCGAACTTCACGGGTGCCGGAAAACGGAACCCACCGGCATCCAGTGCGCTTTCGGCATGCTGTTCTTCGTCAATGCGCATCTGCTCAAGAATCGCCCGGGACTTTTCATCCTCGGCCGGCAGTTGCTCCAGGTGTTCGTTCAAGTGTTTGCACACCTGATCTTCAGTCGCCGCAACGAAGCCCAGGCTGACTTTGTCGCTGATCAGCCCCGCAACCGCTCCAATCCCGAAGGACATGCCGTAGAACAGTGGGTTGAGAATGCTGGTGTGGCTGCCCAACTGATGGAGGCGTTGTTCGCACCAGACCAGGTGATCGATTTCTTCTTCGGCTGCATGCTCCATGGCTGCACGCACCTGCGGCAGCCTGGCGGTCAGGGCCTGGCCTTGGTACAGCGCCTGGGCGCAGACTTCGCCGGTATGGTTGATACGCATCAGGCCGGCAACGTGGCGGGTGTCTTCATCGCTCATTTTTGCATCCGGCTGGACGATGGCAGGCGATGGACGGTATGGCTGGCCACTGAAGGGCAGCAGGGTACGCATCGCGGCATCGGCTTGCAGCAGAAGACGGTCAATCGGCGAGTAGTGACGTTGGGTAGTCATGCGGACCTCCGGGGGAATCTCGGCGGTCAGTTTAACCCAATCGGCGAGGGGAAGGTTTGCGTTGGGTCATGTGTGGACACCTGTAGGAGCCGGCTTGCTGGCGAT